>JBLNDA010000047.1:0-37734 GCA_050261175.1 Clostridia bacterium | reverse complement strand
CTTCGGCCGAGTCTTCCCACTGCCATTAGGCTAGCCCCGACTGCCACTTGCGCTACCACCTGGCAGCTGCCAACCTGTCGCTATCGCTGCGTGGTGCTTCGCGCCGCGGCCCGTCACGACGGAGCGTTCCGTCGACCCCAACGACGAGCACTTGGCCAGGCCGCAGCGTCGTGCTTGAGAGGCGGTTTCTCGCGACGATGTCGTCGACGGCTGCTCGGAGGTCGACCTCTCTGCCGACGTGTTTTCGGGCGATGGACCACAGAGTGTCACCCGGGGCAACGACCACCTCAACGGCGGTGGTCACCGGGGCGAGCGCGGCTGCGCCTCCGGGCCGCGCCGCACTGAGAGTGATGCCCAAAGTGCACGCCGCTGTCACTGCGCAGGCGAAGAAGACGGCCACTTCGCTACGTGCCGGCTTTCTTGGTTCGGCCCGGAGCGTCTTGTTTCCACTCTGCATGAGCTGCCCCTCCCCGTCTTTGTCTTCTTATGGGAAACATATGTTCGACTGGCAAACTCATCATACTACGAACGTATGTTTGTGTCAAGGGGTCCGGGTTCGTCGACGCACGAGAACTTGCGGGGCGTACTGGGCCGCTGCAGCGCCGGCCGAGCGTGACCCGGGGCACTCGCCCGCGGTGAATGTCGAACAACCGTTTGCGCGTGGTGCAGGCCTATGGTATAATCTGACTCGGAGAACTCGAGAAGCTCAAGAGCCCGGAGCGAGGTGTTTTGGAGGATGCCGCGCAAGAAGTCTCTCGCGATTTCCCATCGTCAGCAGCAGATCCTCGACTTCATCACAAAGCAGACGGAACTCCATGGGTACCCCCCGTCGGTCCGGGAGATCGGGCAGGCGGTGGGGCTGAAATCGACGTCCACGGTTCACGGGCATCTCTCGCAACTCGAGAAGAAAGGCTACATACGAAGAGACCCCACCAAGCCGCGGGCCATTGAGGTACTTCCGGCGTCAGGAGGAATCCGCCGTGGCTCGGCCTATGCGGTCCCGGTGGTGGGGCGCGTGACGGCCGGGCAGCCCATACTGGCCGTCGAGAACATCGAAGACTACTTTCCCCTGCCGAAGGATTTCGGCGAGCAGGGCAGCTTGTTCATGTTGAAGGTGCGCGGCGACAGCATGATCGAAGCTGGAATCCTCGATGACGATCTCGTCATCGTGAGACAGCAGGATACCGCGGACAACGGCGACATCGTCGTGGCTCTGATGAACGATGAGGCCACAGTCAAGCGGTTCTTCAGGGAATCGGGGAGGATCCGCCTGCAGCCGGAGAACAGGTTCATGGATCCCATCATAGTCAGAGACGTGGCCATATTGGGGAAAGTCGTCGGGCTCGTGAGGCGCATTCATTGAGGAACGGCCCGAAGAAACTGTCACTTGCAGTCACACGCCAGAGTCTCGCCGGGCTACGAGTCAGACTCGGAACCCGGGTAGGAGGGGTCCTACTGGACCCCTCCTACCCCTCTTCGACGTGCCCTGGCATCTTTCAAGGCTCTCCCGTCCACGCCGATCGTCTTGAAGAAGACCTCGAGCGCTTGTTCTTCGCCCTTTGTGTGGGGATCGATGTGAGCGGAGTCCCCGTCCGCCGCAGGCAGGCTCGCGTATTGTTCGAGCGCGACCTCGCATGCCCCCGGGACGCCGTATTGCTCCACCAGGGACATCAATGTTTCGTACTTTTGTTTTCTTGCTGTAGCCATTTTCATCCAGGCTTCCGGGTTGGGGGCAAGACTGCTGATGAGGATGTCCTGCTTGGCGAGGCTCTTGAGTCTCTTGAGCCCTCTGATAACGTCCTCCGCATTCAGTTGAATCACCCACGTCCCCTCCTGTTTGATTTGTTGGCGGCCTGCGGCCGGCCTCCTACACCTGCTGTGCACCTGCCGCGCTGAAGAGCGGCGAGAAGAGCGACGAACTGCTGCGAGTGCGGCGAGCCGCTTGCCTGGCTCGCCCGCCGCGCCGGCCCACGCCGGCGGCGTCCTTGCCTTGCGGAGCAGGTATCATGTACGGGCCGGGAACCGTGCGCCGCGGTTCAGGCCTTGGAAAACACAACGGCCGGGGCATCAACGTTCCACTGCCCCGGCCGGGTTCTCGCACCTGAGACCACAACGACAATCATGTCGCGGAAAACCCCACAGCCATACGCACCACCCGTGTTACGATTCGCATACCGGAAGGAGTCGTCCTTGCCCCCGGGAAACCCCTCGCGCCGGCGGGGAACGGAGGAACCAGCCAAGACGCCGACCCTCCCGGGCGCCACAGCGAGGGCGTTTCCCCGCGCCTTTGCGCCGAACTGGCTCAAGACGGACTCCCCCTCTTCGCGGTAGTTCATCGTCTGGTTGTATTATAACACATCTTCCAGTCTCATATCACTACCTCATTATTCATCTTCATCATTCATCTTCGCGATATTCATCTTCGCGATTCGCTTTCGCATGACCGTCCTCGCATGGCTGTGCGACTTGGCACACGCCGGTCCGCACATGCGCACACTGGATTCGTGCGTACCCGAGCAAACTGCAGGATGCGAAACCGCGGAACCGGAAGGAATGGACTCCGGGGTCGGAGGTCGGGCGCGTGTGGGGCGCGCCAGGAGCACGCCGGGAACATACGAGCAGCACACCAGGAGTGGGCGTCGCTCGGCCCGGGAAGGCGGCCCCGGGCGAGGTTGCACGGCAAGAACCGGCAGCTGGTCCACGGGTGTCCGGCCAGCGCCGGTCCTCCGCTCGAGTTGAGGGTGTCAAGCGTGCGCCTGACTGTGGCACGTGCGCGGCGGATACGGGGCAAACCGGCCGTCATCGTCCGGGGGCCCCCGTGACTCTCCGGTCTCACGTGGATGCCACGCCGAGCATTCCCCCGATGCTCCCAGCGATCGCCGAGAAGAACAGTCTCTTCAGCGTGGCGGCGGTCAGCGGCACGCTCGCGGGGCTTCCCGCACCTGCGACGAGGACAGCTGCGGCAAACAGCAGGCCCACCAAGCCCCCATGAATGAGGCCGCGCCTCCCGGCCTTGCGCCCGGCCACCAAGCCGCCTATGCCCGTGGCGAGATAGCTGCCGGCCGACGCCAGCGTGCTGAGGTGAGCGACCTCGGCCGCCACGAGATAATCGTAGATGGCGACGGCGAGGGACACGGCGATCACCGCGACGAAAGAGGCCACAAGACCCATCACGACCGCCAGGAACCACCCGCACTCGAGCCTCTCGGGGCTGGTGTTCTTCTCAGGCTTTCCCTTTTCGGGCTTGCCCTTGCTCGTTCTGTCCGGAGCCATGTGATGACCCCCCGGGAGCGCGAAGCGCAAAGCGATGGGTTGCCTTCCGTTACTAGCTTATTCGCCGGGGTAGTCGATGATTACCGGGAGGGGCGCGTCACTCCGCCTCCAGACGGTCGAGCATTTCCTTGACTTTCTTCATGTCCTCCCACACAGGGCGCTTCTTCGTCTCGTCACGAAGGAGTGCGGCCGGATGGAACGTGGGCATGTACATGATGCCGTCTTTGTGGAACCAGTTGCCCCTCGCCTTCGTTATGCGCGCTCCCTTGTCGATGAGCGTCTGGGTCGCGAGCGCACCCAGACACACGATGATCTTAGGCCTTATCGCCCGGATCTGGGCGGTGAGGTGAGGCAGGCACGCCTCAGCTTCTTCCGAGGTGGGAAGGCGGTTTCCCGGCGGACGACACTTGACCACGTTCGCGATATAGACTTCCTCTCGCTTGATGCCTACAGCGGCGAGGATCTTGTCCAGGAGCTGACCTGCGGCGCCGACGAAAGGCCTGCCCTGGATGTCTTCCTGCTGGCCCGGACCCTCGCCGACGAACATGAGTCTGGCGTGGGGGTTTCCCTCGCCGAACACGACCTGGGTGCAGCCCGCTCGCAGATCACATCTCCTGCACGTCTTGCACTCCCTTTCGAGAGTTCCGAGGTCCCGCGGCGGTTCTTGGGGCGCCGCGTCTCCCCTGCCCTCCCCTCTGCTTGTTCTCTTACCCGCAGCCGTGCCGGTCAGGGGACCGGGCACGGGTGGCGAGAAACGAACCCCCTCCTTACAGCCGGGAGAGCCGGGGTCGGGAGCAAACTCCGGTGAAAGGGCAGGCTGCCCAGGCTGTGCGGCGCCTGCGGCCGTCCCCCCGAACCCGCCCGGCCGGACCGAGTCCTCTTCCGTCGTTGCGCGCGCGTCATCGAAAATGGGAAGCGGCAACTGCGTCTCGCTTTCCGGCACCCATCCTCACCTACTCTCTGGGTATCATCGCCTGGTGGAGGAGTCCACGTTTGACATGTTGCCGTCGTTCGAGTATACTATGCATGAAGCAACCAGTCATCACGTTCGGTCGGGGCATGGCGCAGGTTGGTAGCGCGCTTGGTTCGGGACTAAGAGGTCGGCGGTTCAAGTCCGCCTGCCCCGACCATTTTCTCTTCTATGCTCCCAGGTAGGCTTTTCGCACGTTTGCGTTCGCCGCGAGTTCGCCTGCGGTGCCCGAGAGCACGATCCGTCCGGTTTCGAGCACATAGCCTCTCGCCATAGTCGCAAGGGCCTTTCGTGCGTTCTGCTCCACGAGAAGGACGCTCACGCCCTGGTGGATCAGGCTTTTCAGCACCTGGAATGCTTTGTCCACGAAGATCGGCATCAGCCCCGTTGACACCTCGTCTACCAGGAGCAGCCTGGGCTTCGCCATGAGCGCTCTGCCTATCGCGAGCATCTGCTGCTCGCCCCCGCTCAGAGTCTTGCCAACCTGGTTCCTGCGTTCGCGGAGCACAGGGAAAAGGCTGTACACTTCGTCCAAGGACGCGCGCACCGCGGGTCCATCTTGCCGCGAGTACGCCCCGATGATGAGGTTCTGCTCGACGGACAGGTCGGGAAAGACGCGTCTCCCCTCAGGCACCATAGCCATGCCGAGGCCCGCCCTCTCCCACGGTGATACGCGCCCGATGTCCCGTCCCAGAAAGGTGACGCGCCCGTCGAAATCCCGGTGAAGCCCCATCAGCGTGCGGAGGAGCGTGGTCTTTCCCGACCCGTTTGCCCCGATTATGGCCACGCTGTCCCCGGAGCCCACTTCAAAGGACACGCCGTGTATGACCTCCATGTCGCCGTAGCGGATGGTAAGCCCCTCGACGGTGAGCATGGTCACGCCTCCTTCCCGAGATACGCCTCGATGACGCGGGGGTTGGACGAGATCTCAGCCGGCGGTCCCTGGGCTATCTTGACCCCGAAGTCCAGCACGGCGATCTCGTCGCACAAGCTCATCACCACGCCCATGTTGTGCTCGACTATCATCACTGTCACCCCGTTATCCCTCACACGCCGCACGAGCTCGACCAGGCCCTCTGATTCGCCGAAAGTGAGCCCTGCGCAAGGTTCGTCAAGGAGCAGCAAACAAGGATCCAGCGCGAGGGCCCTCGCCACTTCCATGCGCCTTTGCAGTGCGATGGGGAGTTTCCCCGCCGGCGTGCCCGCGGCGTGCTCGAGCCCCACGAGTTTGAGGAGAGCCATGGCCTTGCTCCGAACGGCCTCGCGGCCGTACGTGCCCACGAGCCCCGAGAGCGTGCCGTACACTCGATGGCCGCACCCCACCACCACGTTTTCCAGCACGGTCATGCGCGGGAACGACCGCACGACTTGAAAGGTGCGAGCGACGCCCAGTCTCGCGATGCGAGCGGAGCCGAGCCGGGTGATATCCTTCCCCTGAAAGAGGACTAGACCGTCGGTCGGGGGATAGACGCCGCACACGATGTTGAAAAGGGTGGTCTTTCCCGCGCCGTTGGGCCCCACTATGCCGAAAACTTGGCCCTGCCGGACCGACAAGGTGACTCCGTGAAGGGCGCGCACCCCGTGGAATTGCTTACTGACGTCTCGCACCTCGAGGAGGCTCGCTTGTTGCGCCGCGCCACACTCGGTGCCGCGACTAGCGCTGTGACTCATGTTGCACACCACCCTTCCCTGCCCGACCCGAGGCGCCTGCGCAAGCGACCAGCGAGCGTAACCGCTCCCAGATGGGGCTTCCGTCCCCGATGAGGCCCTGCGGCTGGAAACGCATCATGAGGAGGAGCAGGGCACCGTACATCAGGTTCCTGTAGTCCACGAGCGGGCGGAATACCTCCGGGGCGAGCCCTAGGGCGCACGCACCGAGGATGGCCCCGCGCAGCGTGCCGAGACCTCCGAACACCGCCATCGAAATGATGCTGATGGACACAGGGAACCCGAAGTCCTGGGGGCTTATGAAGGTCATGAAGTGGGCGTAGAGGGATCCCGCCGCCCCGGCGTATGCCGTGCCGACCATGAACGCGATTATCTTGAAACGGGGGCTGTCCACGCCCAGGGACTGCGCGGCGGCCTCGTCCTGGCCGACCGCTCTCAGCGCGAGACCCAGCCACGACTTGACGAGGCGCCTGTCGAACCACACGCCCAGAGCCACGCACGCCGCGACTACGAGAAGGTATTCCGGCTTCGTGATCATGCGGCCGAAGAGCGAAGGGTATCTTATGTTGCCGATGCCTAGAGCGCCGCCGAAGAACGACGAGTACTTGAACACCGAGACGACCACGAAATTAACGCCGATGGTGGTGATGGCGAGCGAATCTTCCCGCAACCTGGTACTCACCATGCCCAACACGGCTCCCATCAACGCAGTCACGATGATGGCCAGCGGAAGGGCCGCCCAGAACGGAAAGCCGTACCTCACCGACAGAATGGCGGAAGCGTAGGCGCCCATTCCGAAGAACGCCGCGTGTCCCAGGGAGACCTGCCCCGTGTACCCGGTGATCATGTTCAGCCCCATGGTGAGGATGATGTATATTCCCAGGGTAATCGCGATTGTTACCTGGTACAGTCCCACTGTGCGTCACCTCCGCCCGAAGAGACCGTACGGCCTGAAGAGGAGGACCAGGATCAAGGCCACGAACGCGATGGAGTCACGCGGCAAGAAGAGCCCAACGGGCGACGTCACGAGGAACGCCTCGATGATGCCGAGAAGGACGGACGCGACGACAGTTCCCCACACGTTGCCGAGACCGCCGAGCACGGCGACGGCCATTGCCTTGTACGCCGGGACGCTACCCATCGTAGGGGACACCGAGTTGTAGTAGAAGCCCACGAGGACCCCCGCGGCCCCCGCTATCGCCGAGCCGAGGAGGAAATTCATTGCCACCGCCCGGTCTACGTTAATCCCGCACGAGGCCGCCGTTTCGAAATCCTGCTCGGTCGCTTTCCACGCAAGACCGAGCCTGGTGTGGTTGATGACGAACCACGTAAGGATCAGCAGCGCCACCGCGCTCGACAGCACGATGAGTTGGTTGCCGGTGACGAAGGACGTGGTTATCTGGTCCAGGCCGAAAGGCACCCTGGCCGGCAGGGGAAGCACATAAGGACCGGCCGCCAGCCTGAAGAGATCCTCCATGAGGGTGAACATTCCGATCGATGCTATCAGCGGTACGATCCGCGACGAACCCAGGAGCGGCCGGTAAACCCACCTTTGCATCAACATGCCTACGAGGCCGCAGACCACCATGGCGAGGAGTGTGATGACGACCAGGTCTCGGGAGAGCGAGAGCGCCACGACACCGGCGTACGCTCCCAGCGCGAAGACCCCCGCGTGCGAGATGTGGAGGATACGCAGGACGCCGTACACCATCGTCAACCCGAGGGTTATGAGGGCGTAGATGCCCCCCATGGTTACACCGTTCACGAGTTGTTGCCAGAACAATCCCCCATCACTCCTGCTGCGTGGGGGCGACGCCCGCCCGGGCGCCAGACCTTGCGGCCTGCCGGACGGACTTCGCCCCCGTTTACCTGGTTACGAGGTCTTGGACCGGCGCGTTGCACTCACTCTTCCGGAGGGGTTATGATCGCTGGATCGCTGACCTCCGCAAAGTAGCGGAAACGTCCGTCCTTCACGACTTGGGCCTGAATAGGCTTCATGGATTCGCCCAGCTTGTTGAAGCTGCGGATCACACCTGTCGCCCCGTTGAGGTTCTTCGTTGCGGCGATGGCGTCACGGACGGCTTTGGGGTCGGTGGAGCCGGCCCTTCGAAGCGCGTCAGCGATGACGAGAAGGGCATCGAAGTTTGACGCGCCGACCATGTCGGGTTCCATCTTGTAGAGCTTCCTGTAGTCTTCGATGAACGCCCTGGCCACCGGCCTCGTGTCGTCCCTGTTGAGGTTGGTTACGATTATCACGCCTTCAGACGCCTTTCCGGCGATCTCGATGAATTTCGGCGAGTCGAACCCCTCTTCACCCAGAATCTGCGCCTTGAGCCCCAGTTCCTTTGCTTGCTTGCAGAACTGGGCGGCCTCGTTGTAGTATCCGCTCGTGAAGACGACGCCGGGGCTGAGTTGCTTCAGTCTCGTGATGTATGGTGTGAAGTCCTGCTCGCCGAGGGGATAGAGGGTCTCCCACAGGATCTTGACACCCAGCTCGCCCGCTCGCTTCCGGAATCCCTCAGCCAGGGCGCGGCCGAAGTCGTTGTCCATCGTTATCAGACAGGCGGTCTTCGCCTTGAGCACGTTGCCCGCCACCTCACCCGCCGCGGCGCCTTCGATGGGCCCGAGCATTCCGCACCTAAATACGAAGTCTCCCGCGCGGGTGATGTCAGGATGAACAGCGAACCCGGCCACCATGGGGATCCCGGCCTGCTGGTAGATGGGCGCGACCGCCCTCATCGGAGCGCTGTACGACCCACCGACCACGGCCACGACTTTGTCCTGCTCGATGAGCTTGTAGGCGACTGCGACGGCCTCCTTGGCATCGGCCCTGTCGTCGTACACTACGAGCTGAATTGGCCGGCCGTTGATACCCCCGCTCTCATTCACCTGCTTCACGGCAAGTTCGACCGATTGCTTGACGCTGAGCCCGTCAGCGGCTGCGAACCCCGTCAAGGGCGCGTGCAGCCCGATCTTGATGGGTTCGGCACCCAGCGCAGCGGGAACCGAGAGGCCCACCAGCATGCATACCACACCCAACAACAACCAGGAAACCGACTTTCTCACTTCTTCACACCTCCGTCGTCAGCAGTGTCGTGTAGTCCCGCGAGACTTCCCTCATCTCATCATGTCATCGTGTCCGACCCGGCTCTTTCCTGGGAGCTCACCTCCTCGACCTGGAACGTGCCAGGCCCCTGGCCATGAATGGGCTGCGCCTGCAGTATGAACACCCCGGCGAGCACGAGCACCGCACCCAGTAGTTGCCACGGTGCCATCCTCTCGCCGAGGACCGCGTAAGCTAGGAAGGCCGTGGCGGCGGGCTCCGCCATGCAGACTATACCAGCGTGGCTCGCCTCGATTCGAGTCAAGGCCTGGACGTACAGCCCGTACGCCGCGAGCGTGGGTCCCCAGGCGAGGCCGAGGATGAGCAACCACGCCCGCAAGGGGAGTGCGGCCGCCTCCGCGAGTCGCCCGCCTGCCAAGCACAGGAGGAACAGGCTCCCGAACCCGAAAGCGTACAGCACCGATGTCCACGAGGAGTGTCTCTTCAGCGCCTGCTTGCTGAGGAGCGTGTACGACGCATACGTGACCGCAGCGCCCAGCCCGAACACGACGCCCGCGGGGTTCAGGGCGAGAAGCCTCGGGTCGTACCCGCCAGCCACCAGGAAACACCCGGCGAACGTCACCGCGAGAGCGGCAACCTTTGCCCGCGTGAGACGTTCGCCGAAGAACGCTGCTGCACCCAGCGTCACGTAGACAGGGGACGTGTACAAGAGGATGGCTGCGGTCGTGGCTGTCGTGCGTTTGAGCGCCTCGAAATACGACAGGTAGTTGAAGGCCACGCCCACAAGCCCGAAGGCCGCAAAGAACCAGAGGTCTTGGCGCGCCACTCGCAGTTTGCCGCGGTCGCGGGCGGCCAGGACGACGAGAAGGGTGAGAAAAGCGATGGAGCCTCGCAGGCTCACCAGCACCACGGGCTCCAGGTCGTAAGCGTATATGGACTTGGCGAATATGCCGAGGGTCCCCCAGATGACGGCGGCGGTGAAAGCCATACAATATCCAATGGCACGTGTGCGTTGCGTTACGCGGGTTCTCACCCAGTCCTGCATCGGAAGAGGCCGTCCCTTCACATTCCCTGATGGCATGAAAGCAGTCGACATCGCGACGAGCGAGAGGCCGCGCGCGTAATCTGCACGCGTGTCCACGTTGTACTATACGCTAGACGCCCCCAAAACCCTGCTCGAAAGACCCCAGCGGCCCCCTTCGGCGTCGCCCGTTTCATCACCGCATGCCGAGGCGCTGCGGCGCGGGGCACTCGCATGACGGTTTGATCGTTGACAGGGCACGACGTGACCGATCACGGCGCCCGCGGCGCGGCGTGCCGCATATGCCGATGGCCTACCGGCGCTATGCCGCAGCCGCCACGCCGGCGTCATGCCAGCCCGGCACGGGAAATGACCACGCTAGACTGCTCTCAGACTCCCGTATTCCCGGATACCCACCGGTTCCCCCCAGTCTGCGAGGGGTTCGAGATGCGACAAGACTAGGATCTGGCGGTCCTTGGACATCCGCTGCAGGACGTCGCGCAAGTTGGCGAGCCTTCCACTGTCGCACGCCGCGAAGGGGTCGTCGAAGATGAAGGGAAGGCGGTAGTCTTGGGCGAGAAGGTCGGCCACGGCAAGCCGCAGGGCGATGTACAGCTGGTCCTGGGCGCCTTTGCTCAGCTGCGCAAGGTCGCACGGTACGCCGCCCTCTTCGATGTGGATCTTGAAGTCGTCCTCGATCACAACCACACGGTTCCTCACACCGGTTATCACTTCGAAGTGATTCGTCGCCGCGTCTTGTAGCAATGCCCGGTACGACCCCTGGAAGTCCTTGACGGCTCTTGAGAGCTCGAGACAGGCGGTGGTGAGGGCGTCCACCAATAGCTTCACCTCTTCACGCCGGCGCTTGAGCCCCGCGAGCTCCACCTCCGCCTGGGCGATGTTCACCGAGGAACGCCCCTGGAGGCGCCCCTGCTCTGCCGACAGGTCTCCCCTCTCCTTTTCGAGCGCGGTGATGCGCCTGCGAAGACGCTCCACATCGTCATTGAGCGAGCTCCACTTGGCCTCTCTTCTCTCGACGTCGTCGGCTTCGTCGATCTCCGGGAGCCCCGGGTTCTCGCTCACGAGGCGTTTCCATTCGGCGAGCGACTGCGCGGCGTTGTTGCGCGCGTCCGTGCTCTTCTCGCGGAGCTCGTCCAGGGACGCAGCGCCGTGCTGTCCGAGGAGGGTCGCAAGGGACGCGCGCATCGCCTCGACCCTCTCGAGGAGCGAGCGTCTTTCTTCCCATCTTTTCCGCGCCCCAGCCGGGTCGCCGCCTGATGCCGCCAGCACGGTGCCCAGCGGTCGAGATACTTCCGCGTCCCTCTCTTCGAACTCTTTCACCCGCGACCTCAGGACCTCAATGTGCTGCTTCCCTGCCTCAATGGCCGCCTGCGCCGCCTGAATGCCCTTGCGGAGACTCTCATACCGTCCCGCCTCAGCCGCCCTCCGCTCCCACCACGACGCGTCGCGTCCCTCTCTCTCCAGGAAGGCGATGAGCCTGCCGACAGTGCCAGCGTCCTCGGGTGAGGCGGCCACGGACACGAATCGTGAAAGCTCTCTCCATTCATCGCTCACGCTGGGGGCAGAAAGTGAAGCTTGCGCGGCGGCCTCGGGTTCGCAGCCGAAAGACTCGCGCGCGAATCCGCGGACGAAGCTTTCCAGGCGGCTCCTTTCGTCCAGCGCACCCTTCCACTCGGAGAACGCGGCGCCGACGTCCTCGAAGTGCTCCGCGAACCTGCCTGTCCTTTCCACGAAGTCCCCGTAGTTCTTCTCGGCTCGTTCGAAAGCCTCCCGGATCCGCACTGCCTCTTCATCGGATGGGAGCAGGGCCTCCTTTTCCGTCAGCGCGCTGGCCTCCTCGTCGCGCTGCCCCACCCTTTCGAGTAAGGCTCCGAGCGTGGCTTCGTCGCTTGAGGCCAGGTCACCGAGGGCTTCGCCCAGGAGCGTGAGTTCGCGGCGGCACTCCGAAAGCTCGGATTCTATCCTCTTTGCTTCGAGCCTCGCGCCACCCACCCTGCGAGCATGAATGACGCCCGACACCACGTATCCAGCCAGCCCGAAGAGGACGGCCGCGGCCAGGGATACCCACGTGTTTCCCACTGTCGCGGAGCCGCCCAGTGACGACCACACGACCACCGCCGCCACGAGAGCCGATGCGAAGCCAGCCGCGGCGCGCGTGCCGCGGGGGACATCCAGCAGCCGTCGGCGCTCGGCAAGCTCAGCCTGAAGCCGTTTCTCTCTGCGCAGGGCATCCAGCCTTCGCCGTATGGTATCCGCGGCTCCCGGGCCAAGGGCGGCGATTCCAGCATAGCGCCTCTGGAATTCCTCCCGGGCGCTCTCAATCGCCTTCGTCCGCTCCTGCAGGGTTTCGAGATCGCTGCGGGTTCTCTCCATGTCTCGCGTGAGCTCGGCCAGCCGCGTGGAGTACACTGCGAGGAGTTCGAGTTCCTCGGGGCTTGCCTCGGCGAACACCCGGAACCTTGCCGAAAGGTACTCCTCGCACGCGGAAAGCTCGCTACTGCAGCCTAGGAAGACCCGCCACTTTTCAACCAATTCAGCGGCCTTCCGTTTCGCGCTATGTACAGCCGCTTCGGGTGCCGGCCCCAGCGCGCCCCAATCGCGAAGCGCGCGAATCTCCCCCAAGAGCCGGTCCAGCTCCTCTTGCTTTACTCTGATTGCGTTCTCGGCGTCGGAGATCGCCCTTTCAGCCTCTCCGTGTTTCGCCCTGAGGGTAATGAGCTCAGTCAGAGCCGGTTCGGTGTCCTGGGGCGCCCCTTCGAACTCGGGGAATTCTTCCCTCACCTTTCGGGTCTCGGCGTCGATCTCGGCTGAGAGGTCGCGGGCTTTGTCCACCGCGGCTTCGAGACTCGTCTGGTCCTTCGTGGCCCGGCGGTAGTCCGCGGCTAGCCGCTTCCAGTCAGACCAGGCTTTCAGGATGGTCTCTTTGGATAGGAGGGCTTTCCTGGATTCGTCGAGGTCCCGCTCGATGTCGTTGAGCCTCCTCAGCACCGGCTGGAGAGAGTCCACCGCGCGACGGGAGGCATCGATCTCTGACTCGAGAGCCTCTATACGAGAGGTTAGTTCCTCGAGAACGCGGTCGTTCCTTTGGTTCCGGGAGGTCACCCCCCTCTCCCCCGTAGTCTTGGTCTGGGCCGAGAGCTCGTTGATCAGCCGGTCCAGCGCGCGCGCGAACCCTCCCCCCGCGCCTGAAAGGAGTTCCTGGACCTTCTCATCAAGGTGTTTCGCCTCGGGGATGGGCTGGGTGACGCAGAAAGTATGTTCGAAGAGCTCGCGTGAGGTGATCCCGATAAGCTCAGCCAGGCTTGTTTCGTAAGCCTCGTTCGGCTTCCTCGTCGCGCCCGGGTTGTGCTCGCCTGTAACGAGAGCCGTATACCTCGCGTTCTCGAGTTTCGCCAGGGACACCCTGTGCGTGTCAAAGTCCCGCCGGATCCTGTAGACCGTCCCGTCCGCCTCGAACTCGACTTCTCCCTCGAAGCGCTGGGGACTGTCCCAGTTCTTGAAGCGAGCCTGCCCGAACACGGACGGGTCGGTCCTCGCAGGCAGACCGAATATGGTGGCGAGAAGCCCGCTAACGAGCGATGACTTACCGCGTTCGTTCGGGGCGACCAGCGCGTTGACGCCCGGGCCGAATACCACCTCGACCCTGTCACGGTACGGACCGAAGCCTGCGAGGGACAGCCTTCTGAAGGACACTTCCTTCACAGCTTGTCACCCCTCTCCTCGTCGTCGAACGCCGCGAGGCCTTTGCGTAGGGCGAGCTCCAGGACCTTCCTCTCGCGGTCGTCGCTCGCTTGCTCAAGCCGCGCCAGGAGCCTCTTCACGAAATGACCCCGGATTGTGGGTTCCGAGGCATGCAGCCTGCCGACCCCCGCGCTGAAGAAGGAGGTATCATCTACCACCTCAACGAAGAAGTACTCTTGCTGGAGCAACCGCGCCAGGGCATCCGAGTCCACGGCGAACGGGGGCACGCCTCGGAGCGCGATCCTGACGAGGGCGTCCCCGTCGGCCCCGGCTTCGGCCCGGCACGCGTCTGCCAGCGCGTCGCAGGATTGCACGGCGGACACGTCGATCTCAACCGAGACGTGCTTTCGCACTGGAACACGCGAGGTCTTCACTGACGCGACCCAGCCTGCGCCCGTGTCGGTGAAGTCGACCACAGTGAGCTCTCCGGTACCGGGGTCGTCGAATCCCTTGGCCTCCACCATGCCAGGATACACAGCGAGGCCTCCCCCACCGAGCCTCACCTTGTCGTGCTTGTGGATGTGCCCGAGAGCCACGTAATCATACCCGGCGGCCTCAAGCGCCTCGGGCTCTATGGGGAGGCTTCTGTCGGTGGTGCCCCATCCGAGGGAACAGTGGAAGACCCCGATGTTTATTCCGGGCTCCGACGCGCGTGGAAGGGTCTTGAGTTCGCCGACCCGTGTGAGCCCTCCCGTGTAGGCCAACGAGTACACGTGAACCGGTACGCCTTTGAGGCTTTCTGAGGCGACCATCTCGGGCATGGGGTTACGCACTAGCACGCCGGGCCAGGAACCGCCCCGCCTTCGGAATACGGAGTCATGGTAGGTGATCTCATCGTGATTGCCGGGCACGGTCAAGAGGAACACACCCGCGCGTACCAGCCGCTCAAGCTGCCCGACAGCCTCTTCGGCTACGGCCGGGTCTGGCTTGTGGGACTCGAAGAGGTCGCCCGCGATGATGACCATGTCGATGCCGTTGGCAGGATCGAGGGCGAAATCTACAGCCCTTTTCAGGAGGAGGTCGCGTTCCTGTCGTCTAGCCCCGGCTTTTTCGTCGGGAAGACTCGATGGGGACCAGCCGAGGTGCAAATCCGCTAGGTGGAGACACCGGAGCACGCTTCATCACCCCGCCCGGGCAGCGTCTATCCAAAGAATACCACAGCTCGGCGGCAAATGGAAGAGTCTCAGGCGTGACCACGCGGGGTGACCCGCGCTGCCTTGTGTGAAACCGCGCTTCGTTGGCGACGGTTTCGTGGGGGACCGCGTGGTGCCGCGTCGAGGGCTAGCCGTCGCCACCTGTCGCTTCCGCTTCAGCTTCCAAGCCGCCGAGGTACAGCATGACAAGGGACGGATACATCATCAAGAGTGCCGCCGCCACTACGCCCGAGTCGTTGGCTACCATCGCGGTGGCCGCCCCGGCAAGGCTTGCGCCGAGAGATGAGGCGAACCCACGGTGGGTACTCATGAGCTTGCCCGCCAGCCCCACCGGCCTCACCCGGAGGAGCGCCACCGCCGCAAGGAACGCAAACAGCGCGCGCGTCCAGATCGTGTAGCGCATGAGTTTCAGGTTCAACGCAGCCTTGCGCCGAACCGCGTCCACCAGCGCGGCGGGCCCGTCAGCAAGCACGGCGAGCGCGGTCCGGCCCCAATGCGATACGGGGCCGCCTGCCCTCACGGCGTCGACCGCCGCTATCCCCACGACGAGCAACACCGCGAGCGCGGCGAGGTACGCGACTTCCCGGCTCCTCACCTTCTTTCCCAGATACAGCGCGTACGCCGTACCGAACCCCACGACAGCAGCGAGCGTGCCCCCCATGTTAGCGCCCAGCGAGGGCGAGGCGAGCACGAAGAGGGCCGCGGCGAAAGCGATCCCGATTCCCGAGACTACCGCGGCGTGCGTCCCCGGCCGGGACGCCGCGCGGGAGCTCATCCCGTCGAGCACGAGCCCGCTTCCGGTTATGAGCGACCCGATGAGCACACCCATGTACTCGTTCCCTATGCCATAGAATCTGGCGCCTCCTATGGGGTCATAGCCCAGCACAGACCTTCGCATCAGTTCCGACCCGAGCAGCGTGTCGCAGATGACGGCGAGCCCAGTGAGGAGGTACATAGCGGCAAAGGGCCACGGGGTCAGCGTGGGGCCGAAGGTTGCCCACGTGGCAAGGCACACGGCGAGCACGACAGCGGCGAGCACTACCGCGGCCGATGCTACGTTCGCTGGGCGCGCGAGCGGCAAGACGAGCATGGCGAGGGGCACGGCTCCGAGAGCGAGGAGCAGCGCCCACATGATCCTGGCGGCCCGCGTCAAGCTCGCGGGCGACCCCTGCCGTCGTGAGCTCCGTGTGCCACGTGCGCTCCGTGCGTCCCGGGCGTCCCGGGGGTGCGGCGCGTACGGAGTCGTGTGCGGCGCCGCGGGCGGACCGGACCCGACCGCCTCGCGGGGGGCGCCGGGGCGCCGGCAGATGGTACGCCTTGCGGCGGCGAGCGCAATGAAGCCGAGGGAGGCGAGGGCCGCCGCGATCTGGAGACCTACGAAGGTCTTGAGGAGCGGGGCTCTCATGAGAGAGGTCGACGCGATCTCGCCGTGCATGGACTCCAAGTATGAGAGAGGCGCGCTGTGAGGCACGGCGTGCACCGGTGCCCCGAGGATCCAGGATGGTGCGGGCACGCCCAGCCACGAGAGTACGGACGCGGCCACGTCCGTGCTCGCCACCAAGCCGTCCCGCCTCGTCGTGGCGGAGGTCAAGAGAGCCCCCGAGCCTGATCCGGCCAGGAACCCGGGTCCGGCCGCGATCACCGGTGCCAGGCTGCGGCCTGACGCGATGTCCCTCGCACCCGGCGTCGGCGCCAAGACGAGGAGCGTGGTGCGGGAGAGGTCCACGGATTCCATGATGTGGCCCACCAAGGCGTCCGCAGACGAGAGCGCGAAGCGCCGGGCACGCTCATACGCCGCTTCCGTGAGAAGTCCGGCCGCCAGGTACCGCTCGACTCTCGCAGAGTCGCCCGATTCGACCACCACGAAGCTCGCCTTTCCCGTTGCCACCGCGTTCTTTACGAGCGCTGCGAGAAGCTTCGTGTCGGTGGCGACTCCCCCTGGGAAGTCGTTCCTGCGGACAGCCGTGCCCTGGCCGACGTCGCCTGTGTCGACCACTCCGCGGGAGTCCATGGCTACCGCCGCCGCATAGCGCCCGGGGTGCCCCGGCGTGTCCGAATTCCCGAAAACGGCGGTCTTCTTTCCCGCCCTTCTGAGCGCTTCACCCAAGGCGCCTGGGACTATGCGGTAGCTTGATCCTGAGTTAGCGTGTGAGATGAGGGCTATGTATGGGTGGACCACGCTTCCAGGCGGCGCCTCCACCCCCGTGTTCCGGGCGAACGTGGCGGCCGCGGGCGCACCCTCCACCATCTCATCGGAGTTGAAGGCGTACCCCGCCTCCCGGGGGCCTTGCGCCCTCGTGCCCGAGCCGAGCGTCACGTACGTGTGCTCGTCCTGAAGGGTTCTCGCGGTGCGCGCACTCATGAGGCCGACCGCGCCACTCGACGCGAGCTTCCACATGTTGGGTGTCAGAGCTCGATCTATGTCTCCGAGCGTGAGCGCGTTGACGAGCACGAGGACGACCCCGCGGTCCGGCGGGCGGGACGCGGCCGGGGACTGGGTGCGCGGCGCCCCGGACGCCCGACCGGGGACGAGAAGCCCCAAGACAAGCACGAGGGCCGCGAGGCTCCGGCACGCCGCCGGGAACGGGTGCCAGCCGCCAGCGGCGTCTTGACTTGTGAACGCCCTGCAGAGCCTTGTCATGAGCCACATGCGGCAGCGCGGTCCACCCAACACGAAGCCCGCCACCCTCCTCAGCGCGACGGCCCATTCCTTTCGGAGAGCGCCTCGATGTATACTTGCTGAGTCGCCTGGATCATTCCTTCTATCGAGAAGCGCCGGTGGGCTTCGGCCCGCGCGTACGCGGCCGTGCGGTCGGCCTCCCGAGGGTGAAGCAAGCAGTGCTTCAGACAAGCGGCAAGAGCGAGGTCGTCACCGGGTGCGGCAAGCCATCCCATCCCGGGACGCACCACTTCTTCCACCCCCGGCGTGCGCGAGACTACCACCGGAACACCGGCAGCCATGGCTTCGAGGAGCGAGAGCGCCATGCCCTCGGAGAGACTGGGAAGCACGAAGACATCGATGGCGGTGTAGAATGGCAGGATGTCCTCGACGAACCCCAGGAACCGCACCTGACCGGCGACCCCCAGCCTTGCCGCCAGCTTTTCGAGTTCGTGCCTGGCCGGCCCGTCTCCGGCGACGAGAACCCCCGGTCGCAGGCCCCAGCTCTGAAGGCGCGCGAGCGCGCGAAGGAGCACTCCCACGCCCTTGTCCGGGATCAGCCGCGCGACCGTGCCGACGAGGACCGCGTCTGCGGGGCACCCGAGGGCGCTCCGAGCTTGAGACACCCTTCCGGAAGTCCGCAGCGCCCCTCCCCCATCGCCCGTGAAGCGGTCGAGCGCCACGCCGTTGGGCACGTGCCTCACCTTGTCAGGCCCGAGCCCCGGGATGGACGCGTATTCGTCCCGGAGTGCCGCAGACACTGCGATGACGCGGTCGGTGACCAGTGCGAGAGCGCGCTCCAGGTAGGCGCACAGGCGCCCTTGCGGAGTGCCGCGGGTCCTCGCGAGAACGGAGTTGTGGACTGTGTACACGACAGCCGGCCGCCCCGCGCCGCGCGCCGGTCGCGCCCGGTCCGTCCGGCGGGGAAAGGCGTGGGCGCGCTCGAGGAAGCGCGCTGCCGCCCGGCCGAGAGCCGCCGCTTTGAAACCGTGGAAGTGGCATATCTCGGGCTCCACGCGGCGGATCAGGCGAGCGAGCGCGACCACCCCCGCCGCGTCCCTGTGTGGAGATAGGGTGCCCGGTATGACAAACGGCTCGTGCCTCCCGCACCGCCGCTCGAGGCACGCCGAGATCGCGGCATCCTTGGGGCACGCCACCACGACATCGAATGCGTTGCGGTCGACGCCTTCCACGAGGTTGGAGAGGTGCGTCCTCATGCCGCCCCTCGAAGGCCCCATCACATGCAGAATCTTGATCCTCTCCGGCAACTCGCAGCTCCTCGGCGCAGGCCCTTCGGCTCACTTCTCGGTGTTCTCCCCGCCTCATCCCGCGGTCCGCCCAGGGCCCGTCTCGCTTTTCCGGCCATTAGCTTGTGCTCGTGCCCGGGCCGGTATGCCCCCGCTCCGGCTTGGGTGCCAGCGAAGGGGTGTCGAGGAGCGTCCGTTTACCTTTACAAGGACAAGGGGAGCCGGACCGGACCGGGGCTCGCGGGGGCGCGCTACCGGCCACGGGTGCTCTCACCAGCCGGTGGGGCGCCCATAACCTCTTGCGATCGTGTTTCCGCTCCCGCGCCCAACACGCCAGCCGAGGCGAACGGTTCGAGAGCCCTGTCGAGGATGCCGTGGAGGTACGCGATGAGGACACCGTAGTTGACCACAGGCACCCCTGCGGACTTTACCATGGCGAGCCGGTGGAGCATCTCCGCCCGGTTGATCATGCACCCCCCGCAGTGCACGACGAGGTCGAATCCTGCGAGGTCCTCCGGGAAGCCGGTCCCGGCCGCCCAGGAGAACCGGAGCTTGCCGCCGACCTTTCGTTGCAGCCACGCGGGGATCTTGACCCTTCCGATGTCGTCGCCTATCGGATGGTGGGTGCACGCCTCGGCGACGAGGACCCTCGCTCCCGGCCTGAGCTGCGCGACGTGGCGCGCTCCTTCGACGAGCGCGGAAAGGTCGCCCTTGTGGCGCGCGAAGAGTATCGAGAACGACGTGAGCGGGACGTCTCTAGGAACTTGCTCCGACACGATCCCGAACGCCTGAGAGTCGGTAACCACCAGCGCCGGGCGGGATCGGAGATCCTCGATGACGGCGCGGACCGCGTTTTCCTTCACTACCACCGCCCGGGCGTCGTTGTCGAGGAGATCCCGCAGCGTCTGAACCTGCGGGAGGATCAGCCGCCCCTTGGGAGCCTCGATGTCCACAGGCACGACGAGCACGACCGTGTCCTCGGGGCGCACTAGATCCCCGATTATGGGCGGACCCTCCCAGTGCTTCGGGGCAGCCTGGATGATGCGGTCCTTGAGGGCGCTCATCCCCTGTCCAGTCTTGGAGCTGACCGGTACGAGGCTGATTCCGAGTTCCGCGCCCCAAAGGCCGAGGTCAGCTCCGTCTTCCTCCTGAACAGCGCTCTCGTCCGCGCGCAGGCAGCCGTGGGTTGGGGCCAGGCCCACGAGATCCATCTTGTTGGCGACCCCGATCACAGGCACGCCGCGCTCGCGTATCTCCGCCGCGATGGACCGCTCGTAGTCGCCGACGCCGCGTGTCGCGTCCACGACCAATATGGCAAGGTCGGATTTCGCCAAGACCCGCTTCGTTCTCTGCACCCGCATCTCGCCGAGCTCTCCAGAGTCGTCTATCCCGGCCGTGTCGATGATGACCACAGGCCCGATGGGAAGGATCTCCATGGCCTTGTACACTGGGTCGGTGGTCGTGCCCGGGACGTCGGACACCAGAGCGATGTCCTGGTTCGTGATGGCGTTTATCAGGCTTGATTTCCCTGCGTTGCGCCGGCCTAGAATCGCTATGTGCAACCTGTTGCTGCGAGGAGCCGACTGCATTCCCATCCCTCCTCGGGGATCGCCTTCCGCATTAGGAACATCAGAAGTACAGGTCGCGCTCTCCCTGTTCCAACCTTTGGAGACGCTCCGCGGTTGTTTGCCGGATTTTCGGCGATGGAATCATCTCGAGATGGCGCCTTATGGCTTCCTCACCCACTTGCTTGGTCCCGTCTGACGCATAGTCCAGGAGGTACTCCTTGAACGTCAGGATGGCGTTGGGCTGGCAGAGGTTCTGGATTTCGCCCGTCTTGGCGAACTGCATGAACCTGTCCCCCGTGCGTCCCCTCCTGTAGCAAGCCGTGCAGTAGCTCGGGATATAGCCAGACCTAGCGAGGCTCGCGATTATCTCGTCCGGGCTCCGGTGGTCGTCCACGGCGAACTGCGGACTGTCCTCCCCATCGCTCCCGGCGGAGGCCGCGCTCGTTACGGCGGCCGCATTCTCGGTCCCAGCGCAGGCGGCGGACGGCGCTTGGTCCATGTCGCCGGGGCTTTCCTTTCTGTAGGCTCCCACGCCCGTGCGCGATCCCGCGCTGATCTGGGAGATACCGACAGCGAAAACTTCGTCGCGGAACCCCGGCCGCTCGCGAGTGGACAGGATCATTCCGGTGTAAGGGACTGCGAGGCGCAGGATCGCCACGAGCTTCTTGAAGTCCCTGTCGCTCACGAGGTGCGGGAACCTATCCAGTGTGACGCCGCGCGCCGGCCTGAGCCGCGGGACTGATATGGTGTGCGGGCCGACGCCGAAGGCGGCGTCCAGGTGGGCAGCATGGTAAAGCAACCCGAGGGCTTCGAACCTATAGTCGTACAACCCAAACAGGACGCCGATGCCCACATCGTCGATCCCCGCTTCCATGGCACGGTCCATGGCGCTGAGGTGCCAGTCGTAATCGGCTTTCGGCCCAGATGGGTGCATCGCCCAGTACGTCGGCCGGTGGTACGTTTCCTGGAAGAGCACGTACGTGCCGATTCTCGCCGCCTTGAGGCGCTTGTAGTCCTCCACGGTGGTGGCGGCCACGTTCACGTTGACGCGGCGGATGCTCCCGTTGCCCTGTTTAGTGGCGTAGATGGTGTGTATCACCTCTTCGATATAGTCTATCGGGCAATGCACTGGGTCCTCACCGCACTCGAGGGCGAGCCTCTTGTGTCCCATGGACTCGAGGGCCCTCACTTCATCGGCGATCTCGTCCATCGTGAGCCTGCGTCGGGCGAAACGGTTGTCGCGGCGGTAGCCGCAGTAGACGCAGTTGTTCACGCAGAAGTCGGAGAAGTAAAGAGGCGCGAAGATCACCAGGCGCTTCCCGTATATCCTTTCTTTGACCTCGCGGGCCGCTTCGTAGAGCACGGCGAGGGACTCCTCGTTCGTGACGTGGAGGAGCCTTGCGGCCTCGCGGGGGGAAATGCCTCTCGCCTCTCGGGCCTTGTCGGTTATGTCCCGCACCTCGCGAGGGTCAGGCTCTGTCGAGTCCTCGAGGAGACGCTCGATCTCGTCGTGGGGGATGAAATCCCCTATCGTTCTTGTCATCATGGGATGACCACCTCCGGTCTTGCTATCGATGAGACGGATTCCTGTGCGCGTTCCGCAGAGTTGCCATGGCCTCGCTCCCTATCCTACCCTGGGGCGTATGGGTGTGCGAGGGTCCATACCCCCTCCCCTATCCCCCGAGGAACCGGGGAAGCCGAAAAGCTCCCGTAGCACGGCCCGGCGGCGCGCGCCGTGATCTCGTCGCCGGACCCGTGCTGCGCGCCGCGGCCCAGTTCTCCTGCCCTCCTGCCCATCTCTTTGATGGCTCCCCTCCCTTCGGTCGCGCGCCTCGGTTCAATGTGCCGGATAATAGGCGGCTCGCTCGGCGCTGGCCCGCGCGAACTTAGGGCTGTGCCCGCACGTGTCGGAGACAGGTCTGCCGAGGTGTGAGAGAAACTCCGTGAGCTCGCGGATCCCGCCATCCTCCGATGCCTGCAGGGCGATGCTTCCCGGGTATATCTCGTAGAGGCGCCGAAATGCCGGCGGTGTGACGTTGGGCATGACCACGTTGGCACCGCAGAAGAGCGCCGCGCGCCTCCCGTCGGGGTGCAGTGTAGCTAGGGCTGTCGTCGCGGGCAGGTGCGCGATGGGCAGCGCAAGTCTGGCCACAGCGAGGACCTTTAGGGACATGGCGAGTGTGCCGGGAGGGCACGTCGCGAGCGGCGTGCCGGGGTGAGGGATGAACGGACCGATCCCCGCCATCTCCACGTCAAACGCGCGTAACAACGCGATGTCCCTTGCGAGTGTGTGGACGGTCTGCCCGGGGAGACCCACTATGTTTCCGGAGCCCACCTGGAACCCGAGGTCGCGCAGGTTGCTCAGGCACTCCAGACGGCCTTCCAAGGTCATGCCTGGATGGAGCCTCCTGTAGAGATCGGGATCGGCGGTCTCGTGCTTGAGGAGGAACCTGTCGGCTCCGGCGCGCCTCATGACCGCGTACTCCCCCCGGGAGCGTTCGCCCACGGAGAGCGTTACCGCCACGGCGGCGGTGCGCTTGATCCCCTCGACCATCCTGGCGATGTCGTCCGCGCGGTAATGGAAGTCATCGCCCGACTGGAGCACTATGGTCTTGTACCCCGCTGCCACGGCCCGCGCCGCGATCTCGAGGACCTCATCCACGCTCAACCGGTAGCGGGCGAGCCTCGCGTTGTCGCGCCGTAGGCCGCAATAGAGGCAGTTTCGAACGCAATAGTTGGAGAACTCGATGATCCCGCGAAGGTGCACGGAGTCTCCCATGAAACGCCTTCTGACCTCATCCGCGAGGGCGAAGAGCGTTTGTTGCTCCTGCGGCCCCGCGCCGAGGAGAGCGACGGTGTCGTCCTCGCCGAGCTCGATCTCTGGTGGGAGCTGACTTGTGACCGCGCTGATTCCTCGTACTTCAAGGCAATCACGTCTGAGGGCGTCCCGGACTTTCTCGACCGCGCTTTGGAAGATGTGCTCGGTCATCTGCGACCGTCTCCTCTCGTCGTGACCTCTCGCAGGAGGCCGTCTGCATTGTTGCGCCTCGGCGGGGGACCGTGGCGCGTTCTTCCTCCGCGCCGTCCCACCTTGCCACGCTCCGCAGAGCGCGTGTGTCCCTCGCGTGCCCCGGTAGCCGTCTCTCTCTACCCCAGACGTCGCACCTGGCGAGTCCGGGTTACCTGAGGGATGGAGTCGGTTCAGGTGTTCGGCGGTGCCAGACGGTATGCTGTCACATGTAGGCTCTAGCCTTGTACACAGAGCACCTCGCACATGAAAAGCCCGCCTCCCTGACGGAGACGGGCCCTCGAAATCGAGCACATGGTAGCGCGGCAAGTGCCGACACTCACGCGCCTCCCCTTGCACTCAGGTAATCCCTCCACTCAGGGACGGCGAAACCCTCTTCAATTGACACCCTACGCACCGCCCGCCCTCCGACCCGGACCGACTCCAATGCCCCCACAAGGGCCCCGACCGTCAGGATACAAGCGATTGTGCGTTCTTTCACATGCATTCTACCATAGGTTCGCGAGGAGAGCAACCATTTCGGCCAGAGGTCGCGCGGAAGGCAAGGGGCCGAGGTGTACAGGAAACCGAGTCAGTGCTCGAAAGCATCACCCTTGCGCACTCGCCGCGTCTTCCAGCGAAAATCAAAGGAACCCCCGGGCAGGGTGAGTAGGAGATAAGCGGTCGAGTGGGGGACGCAGCTCTTTGGTGGCCTCCTCGACCCCCCTGAGCGATCTTGAGTTCTCGAAGCGTTGGGGATAACTGACATGGGGATAATCGACATGCTCTACATCACTATGCTTCCGGCATAGTGGGCGATGTCATTGACAACGCATTCGGACGTACGTTATTGCTCACATCAGAAGTTGTACGTGGTCCAGGCCCTCAACATCACGTCAGGCTTGCTGGAGGGCGCGCCGGGAATGGCTCCTCCGGCGAACTCGTCGCCTGGACTTCCCGAGAGAGCAGTCGCTGACAACGACAGTGTCCACCCATCGCTGAGCAGGATGGTCGCTCCCGCGGTCACGGCGGCGCTGCGATCCACGAGGTTCGCGAGCACTGAGCCCGAGACGGACGTGAACTCGTCGTGCTGATACGCCAACTGGGTGAACGCATAGTGGCGAGCCAGGTAATCACGGTTGCCCGCAAGCCACGACACGTAATCGTAGGATTCCCGCGTTTCAGCACCACGTGAGTTGTAGAAGTACTCTCCGGCCCAGACGATCTTCCCGCCACTCCAGCTGTGATCGGCGCCCAGCACGCCTTCCAGCCGTGGTCCTGAGCCGTCTTGTGGAGCATGATGAGCGACTTCGGCATGCCACCCGAGCGCGAGATCTCCGATCATGAGGTCGCCCTTGGCGTCTGCTCCCACCATGGTTGTGTCGGTGTCTCTCAAGGCTGCCAAAGACCAATCAGTGCCCCCGACGTTTCCGTGATACCTCGCTCCGTACCGCCACTTGTCTGGGTTGCCCCCAGCGGAGATGGGCCTGTCGCGGGCGACGACCAGACTCAGGTAAGCTAGGGGTCCCGTCGGGATCCTCACGACTGCTGCGACCACGCCCTGTCTCAACCCCCCGAGGTCTCGCGCGTTTGGTGGGTTGAAGATATCCGTGGGCGACCAGGCGTATCCCACGCCCCAACTGATCTCTTGCCTTCCAAGGTTAAGGTCGGCCCATGGCAAGAAAACCTTGAGATACGCTCGCTCCAACTCGGCCGTCAGGGTCCAGTCACCGCCGCCTCCGGGTGCGCGGCCGAGCGTCGCTCCCGCGTCCGCATAGAGTCTCCAATCACCGTCCCCAAGCCGCAATCTCAACCTCAACATGGACTCGACCGACGTCGACCACGAGCCTTCCATCTGGGCAGCGTATACACCAGTCTGCCATTCTCCGCCCACCTGCAGTGTGGGTAGCGTGGTCGCGTCCGCCGTGGATTGCGCGGCCGCCTTCCCGGGCGAAAGCACGAGCACAGCCGCAAGGCAGAGACAGATCATGGCCGAAGGGCAATGCACAGGATGTCGCTTCGCAGCTCTCACAGTATCACCCACCGCCCTCCTTCGCGCTTTCTCACGGTCGCACGTTGGGCAAAGCCACTAAACTGACCAGGGCTTCCGTGTGCCGGGCCGACGTCACAGGCGCTAAACTACTCACGACCATCCGGGATGCTCAAACCCGGTGCAAACACGGGTGCCGCCGGCAGCAGCTCCCTTGTCCCCTTGCCCATGCCGCAGTGGCTGCTGGCGAATCAGCGCATCAAGTTCCTAAGCGAGAACACGTCGTCTGGGATCTCGACATCGAACTCGATTTGCTCAATGATGAAAGCTGTTGACGAGCCTCGCTTCAGCTTGTCTTCCATGACCACCTTGCTCGCGTACGTACGCCCGCCCTTTTCCTTGAGCTCCTCGACCCGGGACACCTTAAGGAGTCTGCCGCTTGCTGCGTAAAGTTCTTCTCTCCTCGCCACAAACCTCTCGCTGTCAACCCAGATCTTCCGCTTCGGATAGGAGACCTGCTTGCCAGGAAGCGCCGTGGCTTCGAGCACGTAGCATCTCGCGCCTTCGTATTCCTCCACTCCGGCCAGCTTGAACTCGTAAAGCTCGCCCATCTTCTCGCTCTCGAGGGCGTCCTGATAAGAGAAATCGCTGCCCATCATACCCTGTTTGAGCATATGGCCCGAGATCTTCACCAGATCCTCGGCATCCGGAAAGAACATCCATAGCTCATCGCCGAGCTTGAGATACTTCGTCCCGCGATCTCCAGGGTTGAGGAAGGTCACCGCGGCCTTCTGATTCCCGACCACCCATCCTTCCATTTCCTTCGTGATTTCCCGGCTGCCGGCCCGGATGACGAACTTCGCCACGAAGTGGGCGCTGGCCATGTATGAATTCGCATCCATCCTGGAGACGATCTCTCTCGCGGTCGGGTCCGCCGCCTCCGCAAGTCCGGCAATCGCGAGAGATAACGCCACCAAGACCACCGCCGGCACCAGAGGCCGGATGCTGGGCCTGATGTTCATCCTGTTTCCCGTCACGCTCATCATGTTCGAGTCCTCCCCGCGCATCCCCGTCGTTCTCGATGCTATTGGGTCCTCAGCGCCTGCGTCGGCTCGATCCTGGCGGCCTGGGCGCTGGGCCAGGAGACCGCGACTAGCGTCACCACTATCCCCGCGACGAACGAGAAGGCGGTGACGTCCCAACTGAACCTCGGATAGAGTTTCGCAGGGATCAAGAGCACCTTGTCGAGGGTCGATGCTCCGGGGATGGGTATCCCCACGCCCGTCAGTACCTTGAGCGCGGTCGTCCCGATCAACGCTCCAGATGCGCTTCCTATTGCGCCCATCACGCCGCCTTCGAGCAAGAAGAGCTGCCGGACCTGCTCCGGCCTGAGGCCTAGGGCGCCCATCATGCCGATCTCCCTGCGTCGCTCGTTGACGATCATCAGCATGGTGTTTATCACCACGAAGCTCGCAAGGAAGAGGATGAAGAGGTAGACGACGTTATATGACGTCTTTACCACCGGCAACATCCTCATCATTTCATTGTGCTCGTACCAAGGTTGAGCGACGTAGCGGGCTTCGGCGCCCCTTGCCTTCAGCATCTCCTCTATGTCGCGCACTAGCTCGGGAACTCTCGCTTCGTCCTTCGCCATTACGAGCACCTCGGTCACTGCGGAACCCATGTCGAGCATAGCCTGGGCGACATCCAAGGGCACGAAGACTAGACCATCATCGAGGTACTGCAGGCCACTCCTGACCGAACCCGCCACAACAAAGGTGTAGCCCTTGAGGGAGCCTAGCGCAGTATTGAAAACGAGAGTGAATCTATCCCCCACCTCGAGGCCGAGCCTATCTAGGGTCCTTTGGCCCATGACGGCCTCGCGCTCCCCGGGGCGAAGCAGCCGTCCCTTGACAAGGTAACGGGATAATCCGATTAGCTTCTCCTCCGCCTCCGGGTCCACGCCTACGGCCAACAGTCCCTCGAGTTCCTCGCCCCTGCTCACCATGGTGCCGAAACGGAGGCGTGGCACGACCTGAGACGCCAGGGGAATCTCTCTCAATGCGTTTGTGACGGACTCATAGCCTTCAGCGTCAAACCCGTCCACGGGGTAATTCAACGAGAGAAGGCGCTCCTTGAGCGGGTATTCCTTGGCGATGACACGCACGTGACCCGATGTGAGCCTGACGGCGTTGACCACGACCATATCGACTATCCCGTCGACGGTTCCCTTCGCGAGTATGACCACGAAAACGCCCACCGCTATTGCGATCAAGCTGAGTGCGGTGCGCGCTCGGGCTCTCCCGAGGTTCCGCAAAGCTATCCGCATTAGGCGCACTATCCCCACCTCCGTGTTAGCCGTGGCGCAGCGACACGATCGGATCCTGGGCTGCGACTTTCCTGGCGGGAACGTAGCTTGCTACCCAGCTCACAACGATACCCAGAAAGAACGTCTCCACGATCATGGGCCAGTTCCAGGCACCGCGGAGGACCCCAGCTATCGGGTAGCCGATGTCGAAACCCTGATACGCCTGGAGGATGTCGATCCCGTGGTTCACGAGGTATGCGTTGCCCGCAATGCCCACAAGGCACCCCGTGATCGAACCCAGCACGCCTATGCCTGTGGCCTCCAACATGAACAGGAGCACGATCTCCCTTGCCGTCATGCCCATGGCCTTCATCATCCCGATCTCGCGGACGCGCTCCATGGCCCCAAGGAGGATGGTGTTGACCACACCCACCACGGCGATGATGAGTATCATGAAGATGAGCAAACCGGTGAACCCCTGCTTGCTTTGGCTTATGGCGAGAAAGTCCCTGGCGGCTTCCTTCCATGTGAGCACCTCGCCGGATATGCCGGCCGCTTCCAAGGACGTGCGCACAAGCCTGGAGACGTCCTCGACCTGCGCGCGATCCTCTACCTTCAAGACGACCTCCGTCGCGCCGCCACCCACTGCGAGAGCTTGATCCGCGACGTCAAGTGGGAGGTAAACCTGGCCACTGTTTACCTGAGGATGAGGGCTCCTGATGAGGCCGACTATGGTGAGATCGATGGCTTGAAACGCCTCGCCACGCGTGCGCGTGACTAGCGTGAAGATGTCGCCGGGCGCGAGCTCGAGCACGCGCGCGAGATCGTACCCCACGAGCGCTTCCGCTGCGCCTCGCGTCAACCACTTGCCCTCGACGTACTCGGCTAGCGTAAACACTTGAGAGTCGCGTTCCGGGTCTATACCCACGCCCGTCACGGGGATCTCCTCCCAGCCGGTGTTGAGACGAGCGCCGAATACGAGCCTCGGCGTCGCAGCCCGTATCTTCTCCACGTCCTTCAGCGCCGTGAGCACTGCATCAGGATCCAGGGTGCGATCGATGGGAAGACTCTCTCGCTCGGCGGAATAACCTTGAGCGTGAATGCGCACGTCTCCGGTCTCCAGGTTGATGAGATTGTCTATGGCATCGCGGTCGACGCCCGCCATGATGCAGTCAACCTCGATGAGCGCCGCAAGGCCAACAGCAATCGCAAGGAACGTCAGAGCTGTGCGGCGCTTCTGCCGCCAAAGGTTCCTCGCTGCCAGCTTGAGCAGGTAACCCATGACCTGTTACCTCCTCTTGTCTTCGGCGATCCGGCCGTCGCGGACGGTCACCAGCCGACGGGCGTAATTCATCACCATCGGGTCATGTGTGCTAAAGATAAACGTCGTCCCTTTCTTCTGGTTCATCTCCAGCATGAGCTCGATTATGGCCTTGCCTGTCTCCGAGTCCAGGTTGGCCGTGGGCTCATCGGCAAGGACCAGGTCTGGCCCCTTTACCAGCGCCCGGGCGATGGCCACGCGCTGCTGCTGTCCCCCGGAAAGATCACCCGGCCTGCGGTTTTCGAGCCCACTCAGCCCAACGTCCTCAAGGATTCGCATGACCCGGTCCTTCACATTACTCGAGTTCTCGCCGAGCAGAGCTAGGGAGAATTCGACGTTCTCATACGCGGTCAGGACGGGGATAAGGTTATACGACTGGAACACAAACCCAATCCTGTGGCGGCGGATGTCGGCCAATTGTGCCTTGGGTAGCTTCGCCAATTCGATCCCGTCGAGGCGGATGACACCTTCCGTTGGCGTGTCCAGGCAGCCGACGAGGTTCAGCAGAGTCGTCTTGCCCGAACCCGAGGGTCCGGCGATCGCCATGAATTCTCCGCTTTCGACCTCAAGGTCGATTCCGCGTAACGCCGGCACTGTCAACCTGCCTTGGCGGTAGTCCTTCCTTACCCCTTCTAGCTCTAAGAGCGCCACACCTGTGCCTCCTCTCTATTCGATTCAACCCCAAGCGGCGGGATGGGACGGATACTGAAGAGCTTGTGAGCGGGCGACAGCCCGCCCATGCCCCTCCCATGCACCACCGCAGCCAATCCATGGTAACGACTGCACGAACACTGTACGAACATCGTACCATAGAAGATCGTGGTCTACAAGCGGCAGTTATCCTCGAACCGTACGTCCAGGTGATTCAGCAGAGCCCGCGCTATTTCAAGACGCCGCTTCATGCCGCCAGAGAGACAACCTACACGCCGGTTTGCCAACTCGCTGAGTCCTGTGATGTGCAACGCTTGCTCTATGCGCTCCTTTCAAAGCTTCCACGCCGCCGCGGTAAACCTTGCGCAAGGATTCGAAGCTCATCATCGTCATCGCTTGTCAGCAGCCTTTCTGTTTGAGAATGGAAGCTCATCCTCTGACCGTGGCCTTCGGTCCCTGCAGTCGAGCCTGCAATAGTGAATCAAGTGTTGCCAATCACAAAATCCACCCGGGGGTGCGTCGAATAATCCGCCCACCCCGCGCCCGCGTAATTCACCCACCCGGATGGCGCAGATATTCAATTCAAGATCCGGTTACCATCTCATCCTGTCGAACTGGAAATGAAGACGAACTTGCATCGGCGCCCGCCCTCGGTCGGGGCACCGGAGCGGGCGGTAGCTCTTTCCCCTCCATCAGGACGTAGTGAGAGCTGTTGATGAGGCGGTCAAGGGCCCCTTCCGCCAGGACTGGATTGGGGAAGAGGGCATACCAGTCATTTGGCGTGCGGTTCGAGACCACTATCAGCGAGGCGCTGCGGCAGCGCTCGCTGAAGAGTTCATATGAGATCGCGCGGCCCGGATGTACTTGCCTACAGTTTTCCTCTCCACACCCAGACTCCGTGCGGTCAAACGATAACCCCTTCTTGTCAGATGGGAGAATCACTGGATTGTCGACATTTTCTGGCTCTCGATACCTATCTGGATCTACCTTGATGCTCTGGTGCAGGCGCCTGGAGAACGGCGTCGAGCATGGCTGTGGAGCATGATCGGGATGGCGTTCAACGTGGCTGGCCTCACCTCGTATCTTATTGCCCAGGCATCGAAACAACTCAGCTCTCGTGCGGGCGATCGAACCCGAGGTTGAGGCGCCTTGGGCTTGAAGAGCAGCCGCAGCATGTTCCAGGCTGCCGAAGTGACCAGAGTTCCTGATGGGTGGTGTCCCTTTTACTCGTTCTGCCCCACGTATTGCCTCTTCTATCTTTGGTGACGAGACACGAACACGGCCCTCTGGCATAGCCATGCTCGATCTTGCGCCCGGCGGCATGGCCAGATCTGCGGCTGCAGGACTCACCATCTATGCCTCGCGGGGCCATGTGACACCTAAGCAAGATATGCCCTCGTGAGAGATTCGTCGTCAAGAAATCTTGCGGCAGGTCCTGTCCCCACGATCCGCCCGGAGCGCAGCACGTAAGCCCGGTCGGCGATGGCTAGTGCCGCCCGGGCGTTTTGCTCTACCAGCAGCACGGTCGTCCCCGCCCTCCGGATGCCCTGGATCGCCTGCATGACCCTGTCAACGAGCACGGGCGCAAGGCCCATGGACGGCTCATCCATGCAGATGAGCTTCGGGCTTGCGATGAGCGCGCGGGAGATCGCGAGCATCTGTTGCTCCCCGCCGGAGAGCGTTCCCGCCTTCTGGTGGCGCCTTTCGGCAAGCACCGGGAAGAGACCGAGGATCTGTTCGATGCGCTCGGCGGCCTTGCGCCGGTCGCCGAGGACGTACCCGCCGAGCTCGAGGTTCTCCAGGACGGAAAGCCCAGGGAAGATCCTGCGACCCTCTGGGACTACTGCAATCCCAGCCCTTGCGATCTCGGACGGGGGCATGCCGTCTATCCTCCGGCCCATGAATCGGATCTCTCCCTTCGCCGGACGGACGCGGCCGAGAATGGTCCTGAGCAGCGTGGACTTCCCAGCGGCGTTGCTGCCGAGGACAGTCACGATCTCACCGCTCTCCACATAGAGATCCACGCCCTGGAGGACCCTGACCGGGCCATACGACGAGTGAACGTCTCTTATCTCGAGTAGCGGCTCGCCGTTCTCTGCTACCCCGCGCCTCGCTTCCGGGCGTTCAGGGCACTTGCTCGGAGGCCCTGGTAGCTTCACCTCCACCTGCTCGTGACGGGGCGCGTTCGCACAAGCACAGATTACGCCTTCCTGGGTGGTATCTCCAACTTTCCCCGGCCCGTCGCGAGGCCCTGCCCAACGGTCGGCGGCGGTCCCCCGTTCCACTCCCAGGTAGGCCTGCATCACCTCGGGGCTCGAAGCCACCTCGGCCGGCGTGCCCTCGGCGATCTTCTCGCCGTGGTCGAGGACGATCACGCGATCGCACGTCCCGGCAACCACATCCATGTGATGCTCGATCACGATCACGGTGTAGCCGTGGTCCTTAAGCCTCTTGATCGTGTCGACCATCTCTTCGATTTCGTCAGGCGTCATCCCTGCCGTGGGCTCGTCGAGCAGCAGGATGCGGGGCCTGGCCGCGAGCGCCCGGGCAAGCTCCACCCGGCGGCGGTCCGGATATGCGAGATTGTGTGCAGGCTCTCCCTCGCGCTCACGGAGGGCGCGCCCCAGGAAACGCAGGGCATCGCGGGCGCTCGCGATCTCGGACGCCTCGCTCGCCTCAAACGCCCGCATGCGGAAGACCGCGCCCGCAAGGTCGCGCCTTACTCGGAGATGGCAACCGGCGAGGACGTTCTCGAGGACGCTCTGGCCCTCAAAGAGCCTGATGTTCTGGAAAGTGCGCGCGACGCCGAGAGCTGCTATCCTGTGAGACGGCAGGCCCACCACGCTCTTGCCGAAGACCCTGATATCCCCGGAGGAGGGCCTCGTGACTCCGGTGATGAGGTTGAAGAGCGTGGTCTTCCCCGCCCCGTTCGGTCCGATGATGCCGACCACCTCGCCCCGGTGCACCGTCAGGTTCACGCCGGAGAGGGCCGCAAGGCCGCCGAAGGTGCAGCGCACGTCGCGAACCTCGAGCGCGGGTTCGCCGGTCGCGGTCGCGGCACCGGCCTTGGCCGTCGCCCCGGGTTCCACGCGCGCTCCGGGTGCCTGGGCCGGGCGGGGTTCCGCTTCCGGCGTCCGCCTGCTACGCCGCCCGGTGCGCCCAGGCTCAGACGAGGAGGACCCGGAACGCGCGGGGATTAGGCCCTGAGGGCGATATATCACGAGAAGCACGAGGGCGACGCCGTAGATGAGCATTCTATACACGCTGTAGGCGCGCAGCATCTCCGGGAGGACTACCAGCGCAGCCGCCCCTGCGACCAGCCCCGGGAGGCTCCTCATCCCGCCCAGGATGAGCATGCAGTAGACAGTGATGGTTTCGGCCATCGTGAAGTTCTGGGGGAAGACCGCCCCCTGCCACGAGGCGAAAAGCGCGCCCGCAAGCCCCGCGAGGCCCGCCCCCCACAGGAAAGCCATCACCCTGTACCGTGCCACGTCCACGCCCATGCAGCCAGCGGCCACCTCGTCCTCGCGAAGCGCAGCCCACGCCCGCCCGATTCCGGAGCGCAGGAGGCGGCTGGTCACAACTGCGGATCCGACGGCGAACGCCCATATCAGGCAGTATGACATCTCGAGCGGCGCGAAGCTCACGCCGAGGATGCTCGGAGGGTCGATCCCCACTATTCCGTTAGGGCCGTTCGTGATGTTCACCGGTCGGTCCAGGTTATTGAGGAGGATGCGGACGATCTGCCCGAACCCCAGCGTCACCATGGCCAGGTAGTCCCCGCGCAGGTGAAGCGTGGGGAGGCTCACTACGAGCGCCGCGAGGACTGCCGCTGCGACCGAGCACGCCGTGCTCAGGAGGAACGGCACGTGCAGTCCGAAGTGGGGCGACGACAGGAACGCGTACACGTAAGCGCCGACGCCGTAGAACGCGACGTACCCGAGGTCGAGGAGCCCGGCCTCGCCGGCCACGATGTTGAGGCCGATGGCCAGTATGAGGTAAAGCCCGACGGTTCCACCCACGCGCAGGTAGTAAAAGTTACGCGTGAGAAGCGGGATGAGGGCGAGGAGGGCGACGCCAAGATACACGGTCCCCGCACCGGGTGGGACGAGCAGCGACCGCGTGCCAAGAAGGGCGCGTGACGCCCTGGCGCGTAGCCCCGCGCCTCCGGCCACGGTCACGCTTCGCTTCTGCCCGGGAGATGTGGCGGTGCAGGCGCTGCGCGCGTCGCCGGCTGCTACCGTGTCGCAGGATTCTCTCGACGTTCCCACTCTTTCTCCATTCTTCATGGCCACTGCAACTCCTCAATTCGTGCATCCCGTCTTCCGGATTGGCTTTGGCAGTGCCGGCGCATCCTCCGTCCGCCCGCCCGTTGCTCCATCTCGCACACGGTCACGCCCCGTGCCCTCACATCCTCATACTTTCTCGTGCGCGTGCTCCCCTAGGATTCCGGCAGGCTTCAGTATAAGCGTCGCAATGAGTACCAAGAAAACGATGGCGTCCTTGTACACGGGCGCCACGAAGAGCACCCCGAGGCTCTCCGCAAGGCCCAGGACGATCCCGCCGGCCATGGCGCCCCTTATGCTCCCGATGCCTCCAAGCACAGCCGCGGTGAAGGCCTTCAGGCCTGCCGAGAATCCCATGATGAAGTCCACCTGCATGTAGTAAAGCCCGATCATGACTCCCGCGATGCCCGCAAGTCCTGACCCGATGATGAAGGTCGCCGCGATCACCCCTGACGTCCGGACGCCCATGTACTCGGCAGCCTCGGGGTCCTCACTCGTGGCGCGCATGGCCTTGCCGAGCATGGTGCGGGAGACGGCGAAGTCAAGCGCCAGCATGATGGCCACCGACGCCACGAAGATCGCAAGGCGCGTCGCCGAGATAGTGGCGCCTCCTAGCTGAACGGTCCAGGCGGGCGGGATGAGCATCTCCGTTTGGTACGCCTTGGCACGCCCTGCAGTCAGCAACATCGCAGCGTTCTCCAGGATGATGGACACGCCGAGAGCCGAAATGAGCGGGGCGAGGCGCGAGCTTCCGTGCAGCGGGCGGTACGCAAGACGCTCGATGAGTCCGCCGAGGACGCTGGTGGCTGCCACCGCAGCTACTGTCATGAGGATGAGAACCACGAAAGGGTTTGCCGCGAGCGCCCCGCCCCGGGTGAAGAGACAGAGGACTCCCCACCCGGCAAAGGCACCGACCATGAACACATCCCCATGTGCGAAGTTGAGCATTTTGAGGATGCCGTAGACCATGGAGTAGCCCAGCGCGAGCAGGGCATATACAGTGCCCAGCGTGAGGCCGTTCACGATCTGTTGTGGCAACTGCGCCAACGCCTGCTCCATGAGAAACGCCTCCCACCTTTCTCTCTCCCTATCGTTGTCACCACCATTGCTTCTGTCGCTGTCACTGGGGCCACTTGCGTTGTTGTCTCCGCCCGAGCCTACGCTGTGTTTCCCTGCTCCTTTCCGGCGGGCATCTCGTCTGATTCCTGGCTATCCACCACATATCCGGGCGGATGCCAGGACCGTGGCGCGGGCGCGCCAGGGCGGGTCGGCGTGCCACCCACCATCGAGTGGCGACGGCAGATGATGGCGGACGGTGATGCCGACGGCGCGCCCGCGCCCTACGGCATCCTACGCGCGGACTCGGACGACCGACGACCTCGGAAGCGCGCGCAGGCAGTTCGTTGGCGGTTCGAGCTGGCCCTGGGGCGGTCACCGGACCTCGGCAGGGTACTCCTTGACCTGGACGAAGTCGCCGCCCTTGACCTGGAACACGTAAATGCTCGCGCCGACTACGTCGCCCTTGGCGTTGAAGCTCACCGGGAATCCGAGTACGCCCCGGTAACCCCGGGTATTGTGGACCGCCTCCAGCACCACGGCCCGCGTTAGCCCGGCGGGGTTGTTCCCAGCGGCTCTCCTCATGGCCTCTATCAGGATCTTCGTCGCCTCATAGCTCTGCCCTGAGAAGATGCTCATAGCACCGTACTTGCTCTCGAACTTCTTGATGAACCCTTGCGCCTCGGGCACGTCCTTGATGTCGCGGCCTATGGCTGTCACGTACATGCCCTCAGCTGCTCCTCCCGCGCCCGCAATAAGCTGGTCCCTCTCTTTGAGGCCGTCCCCTCCCATCAGCTTAGGCCGAAGCCCAAGCCCGACGGCCTGCTTGATGAGGACCGCGGCCTGGGCGGGGTTCGGGAGCGCGAGGTATAGGAGGTCCGGCGCGGCGGCCTTGACCTTCGTCAGAATGGGCGAGAAATCCCTATCCTCGGGAGTTATCTGACCGCGCGTGATCTTGACGCCAGCCTTCTGGAGCGCCGCGGCCACCTGATCCGCAAGACCCTGTCCGTACGCGCCCTTGTCGTCGAGTATGTAGACGTTCTTCGCTCCGAGCTCTTCCACTATAAATCTCGCCGCTGCCGGCCCCTGGGCGTCGTCCCTCGGGCATATCCTGTGCATGACCTTATACCCGAGTTCGGTCAGGGACGGGTTCGTGGCTGACTGGCTTATGAGCACCAGCCCCGCCCGCTGATACGTCGGCAGGGCCGCGTTCACGGCGCCGCTGTTCATCGGTCCCACCACGCCGAGCACGCTTCTATCCATGGCGAACTTGTCGGCGACAATGACGGCCCGTGCGGGGTCGCCTGCGTCATCCCCAACCACGACCTCGATCTTCCGGCCCCCCACCCCGCCTTCGGCGTTTGCCTCATCCACGGCCATCCGGATGGCGTTGAGGGAGTCGAGGCCGATCTTGGAAAGATCCCCCGTGAACGGCCCTGCGGCGCCGATCTTGACCGGCGGCAGCTCTTTGCCGAAGACAAGACCCGTGCCGATGCCCAGGACGAGCACCACGAGGACCGCAAGGCACAGCGAAGTGCGGGCGCCCGCGGCTATCCCCGCGAGACCCATTCTGATCCTGCTCCTCACTTTCTTGTGATCTCGACGCGAACCAAGCAGCTTCATCTCTCCTCTACCTCCTTGCTTCTTATTGGTTGACTATCGGCACGCCCCGCTCTGCGAGGCGGTTTGCCCACTCGTCCAGGCCGAGCCTTCTCAACGTATACGCGGTTGGCACGCCGGTCCAGACATCCCACCCCCGGGCCTTGTAATACTCGTCGAGCATCTCGTCGAGGGCCACCGTGCTGCCGCTTGTGGCCTCGCACCCCGCGGGCATCGGCTCTTCCCGGAAGCGCCTGGGGAGCGTGTCGTCGCTTCGGCGGACCCCAAGGGCGGTGATGAAGCAACGTTCGAGGTTGACGATGCGCTCGCAGGCAGCCTGCACCTCGGAGCCGTCGAAGTCGAAGCCTGTTGCAGCCCGGAGGACCCTGGCGGCGTCATCGAACGGCAGGACCTCCATGTTCACGATGGTGTTCTTGCACGCATCGAGCGAGTCAGCGAGAGCGCACAGCTCCTCGAAATGCTTGACGACGCGGCCTTTGCCCTTGTGCTCGAGCCGGAAGGCCGCTTCCCTTGCCCCGAACCTTCGCACGGCCGCCTCGGCATCCTGGGTGAACTCGAAGGACGGTTCTGACCGGAGGTGGTCGCCGCCGCGGCTTGCGACCGCATTGCCCAGCGCGTAACCCTTGATGCCCCTTGGGTCAGCCATGAAGATCTCGAGGCCTTTCACGTGCATGGCGAGGGCGTCGCTGCCCCGGCCGATCTTACGCGCCGCTTCACGGACTCCATCTGCGAGCACGTCCCCGAAGCCCTCGCGCGACGCGATCTTGCGGACGAGGGTCTGCACGGCGCCGATGTTTCCCCAGGTAAGGTCGAGCCCGTCGGCCTCTTCGCGCGAGATGATCCCGCGCTCGAAGCACTCCATGGCGAAGGACACGCACTCCGCCGTGGAGATAGCGTCCATCCCGGCGCGATTGCAGATGTCGAGGGTGGCAAGGCCAGCCTCAAGGTCGCGGACGCCGACACGTGACGTGAAGCCCGCAAGCCCCTCGAACTCCGGTCCCTCACTCTTGAGGCCGGCGTATGGCCCGGACTTTACCTCGAAGAACCTGCTGCACGGGATGGTGCACGAAAAGCAAGCCTTGCCCTTTACCCTGAGGCGCGCGGCAAGC
>JBLNDA010000046.1:0-2782 GCA_050261175.1 Clostridia bacterium | reverse complement strand
TAGAGATGTCTCCCTCCATTGAACGGCCCTTTCAGGAGCGCTTCGACCTCTTCTTTCGGCCTTTGGGTGACCAGCTCCGCGGGAGGAAGAACACCTGGAGGGAACTTGGCCAGGATATCGTCATGGAGCTTCACAAGGTAATCCAGGAGGACTTCAAGGCCTGGCCGGGCCTTTTCTGCATCGGCCAGGGTAGGCTTGCCGATGACGCCCTCAGGGTACATGACGACCTCGATGCCGCTGAACCCGACTTGGCAATGGCCGGGAATGGGCCGGTGCATGATGTCACCACCGACGTCGGTATGTTCGGGAGGCATGAACCCTCGGGGATTGGAATCAACCGCGTCTTCCTGTCTGATCATCTCAGGGAAGAGAGCGAGGGCATACGACGTCTCGGCTTCGTCCGCATGTCTGAAAGGTGTGTCGAACGGACCTCCGTGTTGTTTGTCTTTGAGGTAATTCGGAATCACCGTCGGCCAGTTGACGTTCACAAGGACCGCGGGCACCTGATACCTCTTGGCAAACTGGTGCAGAGCGTTTGGAATTACGTACTCCTGGCCGTGGCCGTTCAAGAGGATCTGTTTCCTGAATCCCGCGTTCCATAGCCCTGCTATTACAGCACGGATCATCCCCACGAATACATCCTCAGGAACCACAATGGTCCCGGGCATTCCGAGATGAGGATAAGGGTGCGACCCAAACCACAGAGGCTGGCAAACCGTGCACCCCGTTCTCTGGGCCACAAGCTCCGCCATACGGGTGACCAGGAAAGTGTCCTCGCCGTAACAAGCATTAGCGCCGTGATACTCTGTGCTGCCTATCGGTATGATGATAGTGTCGTCTTTTTTCAGCCGTTCGGCGACTTGCTTGCCTGTCATATTTTGAAAGTATATGCCGTCCGCCTTATCCATGCGGCCCCCGTCAGGGGGTAGCTGCCATTTCCCCACGTGCTATGCCTCCTTTTCGCTTGCCGCGGCCGAGCAGCGGAAGTCCGCTACTTCACCGACTTGTGCTGTGGCAAGGGCGGTGAGTACACCCAAACGATCTTCAGCGGCTCATCGCCGATGTTGATGACCTTGTGCTCCACCCCTACAGGCGCAAAGAATGCCGTCTCCGGCTCAAGGTCGAATTCCTCGCCGCCAACGACGAACTTCGCCCTCCCACTGATGAGAAACATGGCTTCCTCTTCCGTTTCATGCACATGCTCGGGAATCATACTGCCTGCCTCGGTGATGTTAAACCCCATCGACATCCCCTTTATGCCGACCCTGCCCTCGCAGAGCAGGAGCTTGGAAGTTCTCGGCGGGAGCCTCCTCTCGCCTTCGATGTCCTTTGCCCTCACCACTAGAGTCCGTCCCATGTCGAGCTCCCCTTTCCTCTCCTCCACCGCATCTACTCCTGGCGCTTCGCCCCCGGCACCTCGCGTCAGAACATTGTGTCGACCCCTAGCTCGGCGCCCAGTGCTTTTAGGTCGGCGGCGACACCATCGGAGACCGTTATACCTCGTTCGCTCAGTCGAGATGCCGCTTCGAACTCGATCTCACCGGGAAGGTATATTCTGTCTACTCCAGCAGCCTTGGGGCAGTCCCTGACTTCGCGGATGAATGCGTCAACTTCGGCTTTGAAGCTTGGCAGATTCGTGAAAGCTTGAACGTTGATAGTTGCTACCAAGTGGCCCGCCCGGACCGGCCCGGACATGTCGTCGAGAGATCTCACCATCCTGCTGAACCCCGAGCCCGTAAGAATTCCTGACAGCACATCGATCACGAGGGCCAATCCGTATCCTTTGGGTCCGCTTGCAGGTAGGAGGGTCCCGGCGAGAGCCTCTTGTGGGTCTGTCGTGGGCTCCCCCTTGCTGTTGAGCGCCCATCCCTCAGGGATCCTCTCGCCTTTCTTGGCCGCCAGCCTGATCTTGCCCCTGGCCACCGCGCTCGTCGCCATATCGAGCACAACGGGCGGCTCTTCGCCGGCTGGGATCCCTATAGCCAGCGGGTTCGTTCCCATCATGGCGACAGCACCGCCCCAAGGCGCCATGGCAGGGGCTGCGTTGGACAACACCACACCGATCATGCCAACCTTTACTGCAGCCATCACGTAGTAGGCCGCAGCACCGAAATGGTTGGAGTTTCTGACCCCAACGACTGCAGCTCCCGTGGCGCCTGCCATCTCGATGGCGAGGTTCATGGCCCTCATGGTGACAACCTGGCCGAACCCGTTGCATCCGTCCACGAGAGCGGTAGACGCACTCTTTTGAACCACGCAAGGCGAAGCGGTAGGGTTCATAAGTCCGAGCTTAACTCTTCTGATATATGATCCCAACCTTACCAGACCGTGGGAGCTCACGCCTCTGAGCTCGGCAAACACCAGTGTGTCAGCTACCAGCTCCGCGTCCTGTCTGGGGACGCCCGCCGCCCGAAGCATGTCTCGACATATCTGCTTCGCCCGTTCCACGTCAAGGCGATGACTTCCGGCGCTTTCTTCCATCAGACCATCACTTTCTTCCCCGTATCGAAATGCGACGGCAGTTGCACCCGCCTTCGCACGCCTTGATACGCAAGAACCATGCCGATCTGAGCTGGCGGACAAAACGCTACTCGGAGACGCGCTGGCTTCCATTGAAAAGTGCTGCGCTCGCGGGATGGACGTAACGAAAGACAAATGTCGGCCCTCCGCAAGCAAGTCACACGTGGGTTCATTTTGGAACCTGGCGGACCCCCGGGATTGCATGCTGAACCGCACGGTGTTTGCCATGCAGACCTCTTGTTGACACGCTGAACACGCGCGG
>JBLNDA010000045.1:0-5787 GCA_050261175.1 Clostridia bacterium | reverse complement strand
CGAGGCTCTCGCCGTCGACGGCGCCGGTGTCGCTCGCCCAGTCGTTGAGGAAGTTGACGTACGACATCAACGCGCTGACCGCCGTGTTGAGCTTGAACGCCTCGAGCCGCTGGGTGACTTCCATCACCGCACGGTGCCGCTGGCGCTCGAGCGCGTCCGGCGTCCCGGCGGGGGCTGGTCTCGCTCCGGCCTCCGTCACGGTCTTCCTCGTAGCCCCCGTTGAAGCGGCCGGTCCCGTCTTCGCGGCCGTCTCCGCCCCCCAGTGGGCGTGGGAGGTTACGAGGTTCCACACCCTGTTGAGGAAGCGGTACATGCCGTCTATGCCGCTGTCGTTCCATTCCGAGTCCAGCTCGGGCGGGCCGATGAAGAGCTCGTAGAGCCTCAGCGAGTCCGCTCCGTACCGCTCCACCATCTCATCGGGGCTCACGACGTTCCCTTTGGACTTGCTCATCTTCGCGCCGTCTTTGTAGATCATCCCCTGGTTGAAGAGCCTCGCGAAAGGCTCGTCGAACCCGACGGCTCCGATGTCGTATAGGAACTTCACGTAGAACCTCGAGTACAGCAGGTGCAACACGGCATGCTCTATGCCGCCCACGTACAGGTCTACCGGCAACCAGGCGTTGGCTTTCGCCCGGTCGCAGAGTTGCGCGTCGTTCCTTGGGTCGACGTAGCGGATGAAGTACCAGCACGATCCGGCCCACTGCGGCATGGTGTTGGTCTCACGCTTCGCGCGCCCGCCGCACTTCGGACAGGTGGTGTTCACCCATTCCGATATCGCCGCGAGGGGCGACTCGCCGGTCCCCGTCGGCTCGTATCGCTCGACGCGCGGCAGAAGCACGGGAAGCTGGTCCTCGGGCACGCCTACCTCGCCGCACTTCTCGCAGTGCACGATGGGAATGGGCTCGCCCCAATAGCGCTGCCGCGAGAACACCCAGTCGCGCATCTTGTAGTTGACGGTGAAGCGCGCCTTGCCCGCCTTGGCGAGCCTTTCCGTAACGGCCTTCTTGCCCTCTTCCGACGTCATTCCGTCGAATTCACCCGAGTTGACCATCACGCCGTACTCCACCTCGGCGTGGTCGAGGGGCATCGCCGCGGCCTTCTCCATGTCCTGCCGCGCCGCCTCCGCCGGGGCGATCACCCTCGGGATCGGCAGCCCGAAAACGGTGGCGAATTCGAAGTCGCGCTCGTCGTGGCCCGGCACGCCCATGACCGCGCCCGTGCCATAGTCCATGAGCACGTAGTCGGCGATCCAGATGGGGATGCGCCGCCCGTTGATGGGGTTGATGGCGTACCCACCCGTGAAAACGCCGGTCTTCTCTTTCGTCGCGGTCATCCGATCCACTGACGACTTCGCGAGCGTGTGCTCGATGTAATCCTCGACCGCCCTCCTCATCTCGGGCGTCGTGACCTTGGGCACGAGGGGGTGCTCAGGCGCCAGGACCATGTACGTCGCCCCGAAAAGCGTGTCGGCCCGGGTCGTGAAGACCGTGATGGTGTCGCTCCTCCCCTCCACGTCGAAGGTGATCTCCGAGCCGTAGCTGCGGCCGATCCAGTCGGCCTGCATCTTCTTGACCTTTTCAGGCCAGTCCAGCTTGTCGAGATCCTCCAGGAGCCGGTCGGCGTACGCTGTGATCCTCAGCATCCACTGGACTAAGTTCTTCTTTGTGACCTTCGTGCCGCAGCGCTCGCACTCGCCCGCCACGACTTCCTCGTTGGCGATTCCCGTCTTGCAGCTCGGACACCAGTTTATCGGCATCTCCTTGCGGTAGGCGAGGCCCTTCTCGAACATCTTGAGGAAGATCCACTGCGTCCACTTGTAGTACTCGGGCGAGCTCGTGTTGATCTCGCGGCCCCAGTCGTACATGGCGCCGATGTCGTGGAGCTGGCGCTTGAACGTGGCGATGTTCCGGGCCGTGGACACCTCGGGGTGGATCCCCTTCTTGATCGCGTCGTTTTCCGCGGGGAGCCCGAACGCGTCCCAGCCCATCGGATGGAGCACCGCGTAGCCCTGCATCTTCCTGTAGCGGCTCCAGGCGTCGCTCAGGACGTAGCCGCGCCAGTGGCCGACATGAAGGCCCGAGCCTGACGGGTATGGGAACATGTCCAGGCAGTAATACTTTGGCTTGTCTGGGCTCTCGTCGGTCCTGTGGGCGCCGGTCTCCTCCCAGATCTTGCGCCATTTCCTCTCTATGGCTTGATGGTCGTATCTCTTGATACGCTCGGGTGCCCGCTCGGTAGCCATCTCGAAGTCTTCAACCTCCTCGTGCGCTGATGTCGGCCGCACAGGCCTCCCACAGGCCTCACGGATAAGGATCTCCCAAAAAGAAGCCCCGTCTCGACCAAGAGACGGGGGTTACAACGTCACCCTCGTGGTACCACTCTACTTGACCGAAACGCAGCTCATTCCGTAGCCGCCGCCGACTGCCCTGCCGCCGTCGCCGCTTGCGCCCATGCTGCCCGCTCATCTCGTCCGGCCTGGACGTCTGCCCTGGCTTGGACGGCGGACCGCGCCCATGACCCGCACGGCGTCACGGCACCGGGCCTGCGGCTTCTCGAGCTCCTTCGGCCCACTCATCCGGGCACGGACAGGAGTGCCGCGGAACCGCGGCGCCGTCGCCACCACGACCTTGAGACGGCGGCCTCGCGCCTCGCGCTTTGCGCTTCGCGCCTTGGCGTCCGTGGCCGCACCTGTATATGCCCTCCCTGCGTAACGGTGGGATCCGTCTCCGCTTACTGGCGCTGGTTGCAGCGGGGCGAAGCGGGGAGCTGCCCCGCCTCCGTGGTGGCTGCACCACCATGGAGGCCCATCACCTAGTGAACCAGCCGTTCAACGTGAAACTCCCGGGCGAGTTCGGCTCCGCCAAGGTTGCCGCCTTGCACCACCCGGCGGCTCTCTTGGAACCTCCGACGCGCCTACTCTTCCCGTTCATCGCCTTTGCCCTATTATGCTCCCATTGTTGCTTCGTATTATATCATCTCAGGTTTGTTGGCGCAACATGGCTTCCCGCGTTCGAGCCTGACCCGGCTCACACGGGCCTCCCGGCCTAGCGGCAGGGCCAGTGCCGGTGTCCTCGTCCTCGCGTCCGCCGCCGCGCCGGCCCGGCACAGCCAGCGAGGCGCAGCTGACGCGGCACGAACGGCGTGCCTGCGCCGAAGTCGCCTCCTGCAACACTGGGCGCGACACTGTGTGCGACTGTGAGCAGGACTATGACGCCGCGTGTTGAATTACGTCGGTGTGTGCGGCGGATCGTGCGGCGGACAGGCCGCGCTGCCATCACAGTCAGGGCCCTCATCCCGGTCTGGGGCGGCTTCCGCGCTGGTTTCGCCAGGATTCCGTGCGGATTTCGCGCGCGCACGCCGAATTCCAGCGGGGCGCTTCGTTCCGTCGCGCGGGCGCAGGCAGCCCTGACGTCCTTGACTGTCTCAAGGACGGGGTCGAGAACTCACGGTCAGCGTGCCACACTCAAGTGAAAGGGGCGCAATCACGAGGAAGATGGCGAGGGATACAAGGGTAGGAGTGGGCATGGGAGTCGCGCAATCGCGAAGGGCTTGCGAGATCCCGCCGTTCATAGTCATGGACGTGCTTGACAAGGCGAAGGAGCTCGAGCGGTCGGGAAGGAGCATCATCCATCTCGAAGTGGGCGAGCCGGACTTCCGGACGCCGGAGCCGGTGAGAGAGGCATGCCGCAGGGCGCTCGCCGCGGGCGAGACCGGGTATACGCCGAGCCTTGGCATTCCCGAGCTGCGCGAGGCGATAGCCAGGTATCACTCGGAGAAGTACGGCATCGATGTGCCCGCCCGGCGGGTGATCGTGACCCCCGGAAGCTCTCCGGCGCTTCTCCTGGTTTTCGAGGCCCTCCTCGACCCCGGGGACGAGGTGATCATCTCGGACCCTTGCTATTCGTGCTACCCCAACTACATCCGCGCGGCCGAAGGGGTCCCGGTGCGAGTGAAGGTGCCCGCAGACAACGGGTTCCGATTCGTGCCGGATGAGGTGCGGTCGCACGTCACTCCGAGAACGAAAGCCATCTTGATCAACTCGCCGGCGAACCCCACCGGCAACCTCCTGAGCGCCGAGGACCTCCGGGCCCTGGCGGACATCGGCGTCCCTATCGTGTCCGATGAGATATATCACGGTCTCGTGTACGAGGGGCGCGCCCACTCGATCCTCGAATTCACTGACAACGCCTTCGTCATAAACGGATTCTCGAAGACTTGGGCCATGACGGGGTGGCGGCTGGGTTATGCCATCCTCCCCGACGAGTTCGTCCGGCCCGTTCAGAAGCTCCAGCAGAACCTGCTGATCTGCGCGGGCTCCTTCACGCAGCGGGCGGCAGTGGCCGCGTTTTCCGACGAGTGCAAGCCCTATGTAGAGGAGATGGTGCGCACTTACGACGAGCGCCGTCGCTACATCATCCCGAGGCTCAAGGAGATCGGCCTGTCGGTGGCGGTGGAGCCCACCGGCGCCTTTTACGTGCTCGCGGACGCCCGGAGATACTCCACCGACTCCTACAACCTGGCCTTCAGGATTCTCGAGGAATGTGGTGTCGCTACGGCGCCCGGAGTAGACTTCGGCCCGAACGCCGAGGGTTACCTGCGCTTCTCTTACGCCAACTCCCTGGAGAACATCGAAGAGGCGCTCCGGAGGATTGAGCGGTTCTTCGAGAAGAATGGGGAGCGCCGCTGAGCCACGGTTGACTGACCTGCGCTGATTTGCCCCAGCCTCAGTGTGAAGCACGCCTTTCTGCTCCGCCTGTGGTTCGTGTGGTTCATAAGCGCCATTCCGGCGGCATATCTTGTTGTGTGGACATGCGAAGGGGAAGGGGTGGCCTAGTGGGACGGTGGGTGCCCGCAAACAAGGCATTCCTGGTTTTCCTCAACATTGCTGCAGTGGTCCTCATCCAGCTTCCGGCGGTCGCTGCTGCCGTCACGCCCGGTCCGGTCCCGGCCTCTAGGGGAGAAGGCGGCGGTGGTGGAGAGGCAGGCGCGGAGGCGGGAGGGTCCCCGCGCGACGGGATGGTTGCGGGTGTCTTGGGGAGCCCCTGTCCCGACTGTGTAGCCACGATCAACAGAGCTGTGCAGGAAGGGAGGTTGGATGAGGCGCTGGCCTCGCTCTATAGACTCCTCCTTCGAGTCGTGCCAGACCTCGTTCCCGACAGGTTCAGGTGCCTCGATCACAGGATGGAGCTTGTCGCCAATATCCTTGAGATCCATGAGAACATGGGCCGGCTTCTGTCGAAGGAAATCAGGATCAGAGGCCAGTACATGGGATGGAGCGGCGATGTCGGGCCTGAAGCGGGGGTGCCTATCACCCGCAGCGACTGGCTGCTCAAGGACGAAACTGGGTGGATATACGTGACAGGCGGCGCGATCCCCGGGCTCAGCCCCTGGCGCAAAGGCGACCAGGGGAAGGAAGTGGAGGTGGTGGGGGTGGTTGAGGCAAAGCAGGATGGCCGCCCGTGTCTCAGGTTCAAGGACGGTAGGACGCTCGGTCAGAAAGCGCCGGCGGGCTGGGATACACCTGTCTCCTAATGGCCTTATGGGCTGGGGCAGGTGAGCTTCGCGAATTCAAAGCATTTCACGGCTCGAAGGAGGTTTGCGCCGATGTTGAGGAAATCTAGCATCGCCGTCCGCCTTGCAGCAATGGTTGCGCTCTTAGCGGGGACGCTGGCGCTCACCGGCTGTTTCGGGGGCGGAGGAGGCACATCGCTCTACGGGCGCATAGACGGGTACGTGTATCAGCAAATCGACGCGAGAGGCACGGGCGGCGGCGATACCGCGAAGCCG
>JBLNDA010000044.1:0-7852 GCA_050261175.1 Clostridia bacterium | reverse complement strand
TGCGGAGAGATCATTCTGTCGGACATCGGTCCGCCTCTCGCGGCTCACGGCGGGCCGGGCATCATCGGAGTCGTGTTCCATCCGGTGTGACACAAAGGATGCGGACCGCTGCAAGTAGTTCATATGGACCTCTCGCCCGCAAGGGTGAAGAGGGCATGCGAGGAAAGCCTCAGGCGGCTCGACACCGATTACATAGACCTCTACCAGGTCCATTTCGACGATCCGAAGACTCGAGTGGAAGACGTGGTGGACGCGCTTGAATGCCTCGTCGCATTGGGCAAAGTCCGTTACTACGGCGTAGGCCATCTTCCTGCTGACAAGATCGCAAGATACGCCGAGGCCGGCCGCCCACTGTCGGTGCTCATGGGACTATCGGCGGCGGCAAGGGATGCCCGCTCCAAGCTCCTCCCGCTTTGCAGGAGACACAAGATGGCGGCCATAGCCTTCAGCGCAACAGGCCGCGGAAGAGCGGCCTCGTGTGGAGGAACGGGCAGAGGAGTCAGGAGCGGCTTCGTCGTGAGGGACCACGCATGGGCATATACAGGCACGGGAGAGGTACAGAGAAATTGAGGCACATACCAGGGCTCGTGGAGCTCGAGGCGGGCACGGGTACCGTGCACCTCAACCGCACCGCCCTGCCGCGCGCGGCGGACCGGATAGTCTTCGGACGCGGGCTTGCCGCAAACGTCGTGCCCGAGGCGGTGGCAGGGCTCGTGGAGCCGGCGCGCCCCGGCATCCTCGTGGTCGTCGGAGAATCGAGTTCGAAAGCGCCCGGAATAGCCGCGCTCGTGGACAGCATCAAGAGCCTCGGAGAAGGCGCGGGTGGCGGTGCCGGCAGCGCGGACCGCTGGGAGGGACGAACCCCCCGCGCCTGGCAGGCGACCCCGAGTGTGAGGATCTTCGTCGTCCGCGGCCACGCTGACCACGCGACCATTCGCGCCGGGATAGAGGCTGTCCGGCGAGACCACGCGGGTCTCGTGGTCGCCGTAGGCGGCGGGACCATAATCGACGTGGGCAAGTCCATCGCCGCCCTTGCGCACCAGGACGGCGAAGGGAATACGTCCTGGAGGCCGGGCCGGGCCGCTCAGGAAGACGCGGGCGCGCAGGTGGGTCCCACTGTTTGCATGGGGGATGAATCCGGCGTCGAACCGGAAGTCGCGGTAGACATAACCGCGTACCAAGTCGGCCGGCGGCGCCCGGCGCCTGAGAGGGCGCTGCCTTGGGTGGCGGTACCGACCACGTCCGGCACAGGCTCAGAGAGCACGGACAACGCCGTCATCGAGCTAGGCGACGAGAAGAAGAGCCTTCGCGGCATCCCAGCTTCACGTTTCATTGCGGCCGACCCTGCGCTCACCGACCCCCTCCCCCTTGCCCCTACAATCGTCGCGGCTGTGGACGCTCTCGCCCAGTCGCTCGAAGTCTTCACCAGCTCAGCCGCGTCCGCGGAGGTGCAAGAAGTGGCCTTGGCAGCGTTCGCCGCTCTGGCCCGTGGTATCGAGGACCTGTCCGTGGTTGCGGCGCGGGTGATCGGGGAGACCGAGCCTGGCGGGACGCCTCCCGCGACGCCCGAACGTCAGCAGATGTCGGCGGTCCGGGCGGCGTCACCCGATTCAGCGGGCAAGGTGGCCCCCGCTACCCGAGACACCCTGTCCTGGGGAAGCCTCCTGATGGGCATTGCTTTCGCCAACGGCCGACTTGGGTTGCCCCATGCGCTGGTGCACTTCTGCAACCGCTTCGGCCTGTCCCATGGCAACATGGTGGGGATATTGCTGGCGCCGGGGCTCGCGGTGCAGGCGCGCGACCCGGAGACCGCAAGGCGTTTGGCGCGAGCGGCCCACACGCTGGACGAAGCTCTGCGGTGCGATGACGTTCCTTCAACGGACGGCCGTACGCCGGCACCCCCCGTTTCGCAGACGTGTGTCCGTTGCGGGCCCGAGCTGCTTTTCCACTGGCTGGGAGCACGAATCCCGACCCTCTTCGAGGCGGCCGGGCTGCCTCGCTCTCTGCGCGCCGCCGGCTTTACCCGCGCCGATCTCGACTGGATCGTCGCACGGGAATTGGAGAGCCGGCCGTCCTTCGGGACTCCCGCGCGGCCGGCAACGCCCGGCGAACTCAGAGAAGTGTTCGAGAGAGCCGACGGCGTGGTTTCCGTGTAGGCCCTGGAACCGTCCATTGCAGAGCCCGTGTGGAATGGTATAATCCTGAAGGGACGTATCCGGAAGGAGACGAAAACGGAGCGGCGCGCGCTGCGCACGGGCGGCGCCGCCTGCCACACGCAGATGTGCGGTCGCGGAGACGGGCGACACGCCCCGGTCTCTCGCCGGAACCGAGTCGGAAGGAGCGTCCTAATGAGACGACACGTATTCCTCGTATCGCTTGTGGCGTCCATCAGTCTCATCACTATCGGGGTTCTGGCGGGCGACCCGGCTCGAGTGTTCGCCAACGCCGTGGTCCTATGCCTCTCCTGCATAGGGATACAATGACCGGCAGCTCGAAGAACGACCGGGAGCCGGCGAGAGCTGCGGCACTCGGGCCGGGTAACCCGGGAGCACGGACATCGTTGAAGGGGAGATCATCCCTGCGCGAGACTCAGAGAACCGCATCGCAGCCCGCAGGCCCCTCGAAGGCGTCGGGGACCACACCGGGGGGAAGGACGCTGGCCTGGCTGGCACACGCCCGAGGGTCCTGGCAGGCGCTGAGTTTCGTCCTGGCCAACTCTTACTTCTTCAAATTCCTCAAACACGTCCCCTGCCCCACGTTGAACTGCTACGCGTGCCCTGCAGCGAGCTTCGCTTGCCCCATAGGCACGCTCCAGCATTTCGCGGCCACGCGCCGGGTGCCTCTGTTCACCCTGGGCATCCTGGGGGCGATCGGGACGGTCTTCGGAAGAGCGGTCTGCGGTTGGGCGTGCCCGGTGGGAGGGTTTCAGGAGCTTCTGTACAGAGCCCCCGTGCGAAAGGTTCGAGTCTCGAACCGCTTCACGTTCGTGAGGTACTTGGTGCTCGCGGGGTTGGTATTCGCGGTGCCCTCCCTCACCGGAGAGCCGTGGTTCTCCAAACTCTGTTTCGTGGGTACGCTCGAGGCCGGTGCGCCCCTCGCCCTCGGGGACCGCGCGATCCGGTCGCTCGTCGGGCCGTTCTTCTGGATGAAGGTAGGCATCACCGCCGCGCTTCTGCTTCTCATGCTCTTCGTCAAGAGGCCTTTCTGCCGGTTCATATGCCCGCTCGGAGCCGTGTACGCCCCTTTCAACAGGGTGGCCCCTGGCTTCGTCACGGTCAGACGAGACCTGTGCGTCGAGTGCGGCAAGTGCACGGAGGTCTGCCCCATGGACCTTGACGTTCCAGAGGAAGTGAACGGCCTCAACTGCATCCGGTGTCGCGAGTGTGTGGGAATGTGCAAGGCACTGGAGCGGCCGGGAACGTAGCGCCGGTAGGACGGTCTTCCGGAAGGATCGCCTGGTAGTCGCGGCAGGAGCGGAAGCGCACCCCCGGCAGCGCCCAAGTGGGGCGCCTGCCGCCCCTACACTTTCCTCGACGCCAGGGCGTCCACTGTCTTCATGAGCAACTCCATCGCCTCGTCGGACTCTTTCATAGCCACCGCAGTGAAGAGACAGTCGATCACGACGAGCTGGGTCAGGCGGGAAGTCATGGCGCCGCCCCTGAGCCTGGTGGCTTCGTGCGCCGTGGTGCAGAGGACGATGTCCGAACCCTTCGCCGCGGGCGAAGCCGGGAAATTAGTGATGCAGATGGTACGCGCCCCGCCTTTCCGCGCAAGGTTGATCACGTCCGTGGCCTCTCGTGTCCGGCCCGAGTAGGTTATCACGACCGCGACATCCCCCTCCCCGAGCAGGGCTGCTTGTGTAAGCTGCGCGTGGGTGTCGAGATAGCTGAACGCCGTCATCCCTATGCGCATGAACTTGAGCTGCGCGTCTTGCGCCACCACGCCGGAGGAGCCCACTCCGAAGAAGAACACCCGCTTGGCACCGTGTATGGCGTCTGCGGCCAGGGCCACCGCGCCCGGGTCGAGCACCTTGGCGGTATCCTCAACCGCCTGAAGGGTCGCGGTGAATATCTTGTCGCAGATGGTGGGGACATCGTCTTCCGGCTCCACTTTGCCGAAGGCGCCCTCTCTACTGGTGGCAAGTTCTCTGACCAAAGCCAGCTTCACTTGGGCAAACCCCGTGAATCCAAGCCGTTGGCAGCATTTCACGACGGTCGACTCGCTAACCCCCACCGCCGCAGCCAGCTGAATCGACGTCATCCCAGCGGCGGATTCCGGGTGTTCCAGTATGAAGAACGCCACTTTCTGTTCCGCGGGTGCAAGAGAACCGTATCCCCCTCGAACGATCGCGAGACAGTAATCTGCGGTCTTTGCCGACTGCGTTGCGTTCTCACCTTTGTCTTCCGCCACGTGTTTCGCGCCCCCTCTCAAGCTTGCTGGACGGCCAAGACCAGGCACTGGTAGGCGCCATTCCTCCGGCATCTTCTTCCTACCAGGTCAGCCCGCTTCCATAAGCGCATATCCCCGGGATGGTGACGGGCAGTCTTCCCTGGGGTCTCGTCACGCCGAAGATCACCTCAGCCACTGCCTGCATCGTGCACTCCCTGAATCCGTACGCAGCTACATACGTTTTCACCGACGGGAACTGCTCAATGTCGTATGGGTTCCTCATGGCCACGACCACCACGGGGACGCCGGTATCGAGCACCGCCCTCACGAGAGCGCCCTGCTCCTTGTAGATGTGAGCATTGTAGGAACCCATGACGACCACGTCGCTCGAGAGCGCGAGTCTTGCTGCCCGTGCCGTTTGCTCCGCGTCTGGCGTTTGAGGAAAGGCGTAATCCCGTGCCCCCGGGACAAAGCGCCTGATCGCGGCGGCAAGCGGCGACTCCGACAGTTGGCCGTCTTCGACCTGGGTCAATCCCCGGATATCCGGCGACATGACTGAGAGGTTGCGGCATTCTCGCGGTACCATTGGAATGAGGCCCTGCACGTTCCTCAGAAGGGTCACCGATCGCCTGGCGATGTCCAGCGCGGCGCGGCGGTTCTCTTCGCCGCCCACCGATTCCAGACCGCGACGCGCGAGGTATCCGTCAGGGTTGAGCAATCCGTGGCGCTCCTTCAGCGCGAGTATTCGGCCGCAAGACTCATCCACCCTCTCCTCCGAAAGCCTCCCTTTCCTCACCGCTTCCCAGACCGCCTCGATGGCCGCGGCCTGTTGGACTTGGTCGTGGCAAAGGAGGGCGATGTCGGCCCCCGCCTCTATCGCGCGCACCGCGGCCTCGCCAAGTGTGAACCTCTTCGTGATGGCGCCCATGAAAAGGTCGTCTGTCAGGGTCACGCCGTCGAACCCCAGCTCCTTGCGGAGCAACCCTGTAAGCACGTTGCGCGAGAGGGTGGCCGGAAGGTCGGGCTCAGGCTCCACGGCCGGGAAGAACACGTGGGCAGTCATAATCGCCTCGACCCCCGCCCGGATGGCGGCCGCGAATGGGAGCAGCTCCACGTTGTCGAGGCGCTCCCTGGCGTGAGCGACTGTGGGCAGATCGAGGTGGGAATCCACCGTGACGTCGCCCTTCCCTGGAAAGTGTTTCGCGGTCGCTACTACCCCTGCCTCCTGATACGCCCTTATCATAGCGACCCCGAGCCGTGCAACCAGGGAAACGTCTTCGCCGAACGAGCGCACACCTATCCCAGGATTCCTCGGGTTGTTGTTGATGTCGAGGACGGGCGCGAGATTCATGTTGAACCCCAGAGCCATCATCTCGCTCGCTGTGACCTCCGCGGCCCTGCGAGCGTACTCCTCCGATCCGGTCGCGCCGATGGCCATGTTCCCGGGGAGCACGGTTTCGCCGCGCGTCAGCCGGGCGACGACCCCGCCCTCTTGATCGACGGAAACGAGGAATCCCGCGGGAACACGGCGTCTCGAAGCGATCTCTTGAAACCTGTGGGTCAGACACTGAGCCTGCGCCGGGTGGACGATGTTCCTTCCAAGGAGCACCACGTTCCCTATCTTGTACTTGGAGATGAATGCCTGGTCAGACGGGGTTAGTTCAGGGCCTCCAACACCGACCATGACCATCTGACCCATTTTCTCTTCAAGGTTCATGGACCTCAGGAAGTCCACGTTCTCCTCACCCTTCGTTTGTCCGGCACGGCTTCCTCCACCGGCCGCAAGCATCGTACGGCGGCTTCACGCTTCACTCCGTCTCAAATGCGCGAATCCACGCGATGTCTTCAATCACCTCGTATGCAGGCCGGCCATACGCACCGCATCTCTGGTGTGTCCATGGGCCAACTCCAGCGCGCGCTCGGCTTCACCCCTTCCGACTGAAGCAAGCGCCATCACTATGGCTGCCTTGATGCTTCCGCCTGCCTCGTCCAGTAGCCGACCGCTTTCCTCGCAGCCGAGACCGGTGGCCGCAGATATTATCCTGACCGCGCGGCAGCTCAGCTTCCTATTGGTCGCTTTCATGTCCACCATGAAGTTGTCGTACACTCTTCCCAGTCTCACCATGGTGGCAGTGGATATCATGTTGAGGACGAGTTTCTGGGCGGTTCCCGCCTTGAGACGGGTGGACCCGGTCAACACTTCCGGACCGACGGCCAGGGATATCACAACGTCCACATTCAGGTCAAGATGCACGGCGTGGTTGCAGATGATGGCTACAGTCGCGGCTCCGGCGCCCCTCGCCGCTTTCAACGCACCCCTCACGTACGGTGTCACGCCGCTCGCGGATATCCCCACCACCACGTCCCGCTCCGTGACCAACTCGACAACGTCTCGAGCACCGGAAGACTCATCGTCCTCCGCCGCTTCCACAGAACGAAAGACCGCGCCGGGACCGCCGGCGATTATCGCGCAAACCTGGTCGGCTGATACCCCGAAAGTCGGAACGCATTCGACTGCATCCAGGATTCCAAGACGCCCGCTGGTTCCGGCGCCTACATAGACGAGTCTTCCGCCCGCTGCCATCTTTGCTGCAATCATATCGACGGCCCTTGCGACGTCCGGAATCGCCTCGGCCACAACCTCGGGGACGCGCCGGTCCTCCTCGTTCATCACCCGCAGGATGTCCTCGGTGCTCATTTGGTCCAGGCCCCGGGACCGAGGGTTCGTTTCCTCCGTTGCAAGGTCAACGTAGTCCGTATTCTCCACTGTCACCACCACTTTCCGCGCCGGTCACACCCAGCTTCGGGCCTGAGAGCGCCGGCTCAGCCTACCTGGTCGCGCGGCCTGCATCCTGGCGAGGACGCCTCGGCTCACTTTCAGCAGCCGGCGCGTCGCCGCGCTCCCGCTCTAGGATGGCAAACCGAGCGGACCGCGCTCCACCACAACCATGCCCGTCAGGCAGGCGTCCCGGGTTTGACCCCGCTCGTGCAATCACCGGCGACCCCTCCGGAAGTCGAGCGCGTTTGTGCGCCCTCACTCACTGAGAATGGAGATGACAAGCGCACATGTGCCCGTCGCTCACCTCTCGCGGCTCTGGCTTGAGTCTTGCGCAGACTTCCATCGAATGAGGGCACCTTGGGTGGAACGGGCAACCCGACGGCGGGTTGATCGGGCTCGGCGGCTCCCCCTCGAGCTTGACCCTGCCCAGCTTCCGGTCTTTCGGGTCCCAGCTAGGGATGGCTGACATCAGGGCGCGCGTGTACGGGTGAGCCGGTTCGTCGAACAATTCGGCGGCCGGTGCCGACTCCACGACGTTTCCGAGGTACATTACCATGATCTTGTCACTCATGTGGTGAACTACGTCCAGGTTATGGGAGATGAAGATGAGAGACATGCCGGTCTCCCTCTGTATGTCTTTGAGCAAATTGATGATCTGACTCTGAACCGAGACATCCAGAGCAG
>JBLNDA010000043.1:0-12574 GCA_050261175.1 Clostridia bacterium | reverse complement strand
GGCTTGACAGGGTCGTGCTGGCGGCGTATCGCGCGCTCGACCTCATTACTTTCTATACCACGAAGGGCCCGGAGACCAGGGCGTGGACCCTCCGCCGGGGGAGCACGGCATACGAAGCCGCTGGGAGAATACATTCCGACATCCAGCGCGGGTTCATCAAGGCGGAGGTAGTCCGGTACGACGACTTGGCGTCGGCGGGGTCTTTCGCCGAGGCCAGAGAAAAGGGGCTCTTGAGGCTCGAGGGTCGGGACTACGTCGTCCAGGACGGGGACGTGATCCTCTTTCGTTTCAGCGAGCCGTCACGCTAAGTGAGGGTGCGTTAGTCCTTGCCCCATTGCCAGCAGTCGCCGGGTTGCCGGTGGTGCACTGGGGGACGGCGCCCCAAGCGGGGCGCGCTTCGTCAAAATCCGGCCCGTCAGGCCTGTGGCCGTTTTTTGACACCCCTCGTGCAATCACCGGCAACCCTTGCCAATAGTCGGAAGCCTTTCTGCACCCCCACTTAGGCCTCCCCCGGAAAGCGCGGGATCTCTTCCGCCTGCCCGGGAGGAAGCGCCGTTGGCTGCGCGAGGGCGCGGGGATCCGACCGCCGGCCCGCCGGGCCGCGGTCCGGCGAAGCGCTCCCGGCATCGGGTGCCCTCCGCGGCTTCAACACCTGTGGCCTGCTGGGTTCCTGAAGGCCGGCCCGGCTGGCGCCCGCAGTCTTGATCTCATCCCTCCGTATGATTGCCGGTTGCGACTGCCGATGTTATAATAGGGACGGCGATTGTCCGAAGAACGCCAAAGCGTCATCCCTGCTCCACGCGAGACGTGGAGCCATATGTCCAGAGGGAGGTGAACGAGATGCGCGATTACGAGGCTATGTTCATCATCAAGCCCGACCTGGAAGAGGAAGCCGTCAACACCACGGTGGCGAAATTCCAGGACCTCGTGACAGGCGGAGGCGGCACGGTAAACAACGTGGACAGGTGGGGCAAGCGACGGCTCGCGTATGAGATCGCAGGCTACACGGAGGGCATATACGTGGTTATGGACTTCTCCGCGGAGTCCGGCGTTGCTCGCGAGCTCGAACGGGTCTTTCGCATCACGGATGATGTCATAAGGCATCTCATTGTGAGAAAGGGCGACTAGCAAGGAGCCCGGGCGGCGCCCGGGGCAGGGTGGTGTGCGACGGTGAATAAGGTCCTTCTCGTGGGGAGGCTGGCACAGCAACCGGAGCTCCGCTACACCCAGAACGGAGTCGCCGTTGCCAGGTTCACGGTGGCAGTGAACCGCCCGTTCACTAACCAGCAGGGAGAGCGAGAGGCGGACTTCATAGACGTGGTGGTCTGGCGCGCCCAAGCGGAGAACTGTGCCAACTACCTCGCCAAGGGCCGGCTGGTTGGTGTCGAGGGGCGGCTGCAGATCCGGTCGTACGAGACTGCGGAGGGACAGAAGCGCCGCGTGGCTGAAGTGGTCGCCGACAGGGTGGAGTTTCTCGACCGCGGTAAAGATGGCGCGCAGGGCGGTCAGGAGATGCCGGGGCAGGGCTTTCCGGATGACGCGGCCGGTTCAGGCGACGACCTGCCGTTCTGATTCGCCGAGTCACAACTCACCGGGTGCGACACCCGGGGTGAGGTCTCCCTGTCACGACGCCTGCTCGAAACGGGCGGGCGAGTTCAGTCCGAAAGGAGCGAAATCCTGGTCAGGGGAGGCCGGCTCGCAAATCTGGCGCCTGCCAGTTATTGTGAGGCTTTCGAACCAGGAATTGACATGAGACGTGAAAAGGGGCGTAAGTCGAAGAAGCGCGTTTGCAGCTTCTGCGTGGACAAGATAGATGCCGTGGATTACAAAGACGTGGCGCGACTCCGGAGGTTCATCACAGAGAGGGGCAAGATCATACCGCGCCGTATCTCGGGAAACTGCGCGAGGCACCAGCGCCAGGTCACAACCGCCATCAAGAGAGCCCGCCTCGTTGCACTCCTGCCGTTCAGCGCCGAGCAGTGAGCAGCGGAGTCCCAAAGGTGGATGCGTGGTTCTTCCAGCGGGAGGGGGGAAACCCCCCTCCCGCTTTTGGCGCGAGTCTTTTGGGGCGAATCCGGGCGGCCGTCGCGGCCGCTGGCTGTGGCGGCTGCCGGCTTCCCAGTCATGGCAGCAATTGTTTGAGTTCCGTGTGAAGGAGAACCACGCGAAACTAGAGAATAAGTGAGACGAACGCCGTGGCCTCATCGGGCAGAGGGGGGCAAGAGACCGTATGGCTTTTCTGGAAGACGCCGGAGCCAGGGAGCAGGAGATCATCTCCCGAGCGGACATCGCCCGCAACCTCAAGACCATCGAGTGGCTCAAGACGGAGCTCGTTGTGAACATCGCGTCCCTTTTCAAAGGGATGATGAAAACGAGCGACGAGGCTTGCGCGGACTCTCTTGCGAACATCGTCGTGGGGTGCTACCTTCTTGGCAAGCGCCTCGGCCTCCCTCATTCTGCGCTTGACGCCAGGATAAAGGAGAAGATCAAGGCCAACATAGAGCAGAACCACGAGATCGAGACGTGGTATGGTGATTTCTCCGCCCTGAAGAGGCACTTGTCCGAGAGGAAGATGTGAGGGGATGCCGCGTTCCATGGCCACCAGGACTCTGGTGGAAAGCGCTCTTCTCGTAGCGATTGCTACCGTGTTTTGCGTTCTTGACGCTTATGTGCCGGTTTTCGCTCTGGTGTACCCGCTGCCCATCGTAGTGCTCGTGGTGAGACGCGGTGTGAAGGTGGGGGCGTGGGCCACCGCGGTGACGATCGCCGCCACGAGCATGATCGTAGGTCCTCTTCAGGGGCTGACGGTCTTGGCGAAGGTGGGCGTCATAGGCATCACGCTCGCGTGGTGCATCAGAAGGCGGTTCGCGCCTCTTCGCACGCTGCTCGTCACCAGCGTCGCGGTGGCGGTCTCCATGGCGTTCATATTAGGGCTGAGCGCTTGGCTCGGCGGGTTCAGCCCCGCGGAGCTCGAAGAGACGTTCCGGAAGAGCTTGGGCTCAGCGATGGACTTCTACCGGAGCCTTGGGATGCCAGAGGCTCAGCTCCAGCAGGTCCAGACTCAGATGTCCCAGCTCATCGAGGTCGCTAAGGTCATCTTGCCCGCGTCGCTCGTGATGGCCGTCGTGGGAGTGGCCGGGGTCAACTACCTTCTCGCGCGGCTCGTCTTGGGCAGGCTGGGTTACAAGATGGAGGAGATACCGCCCTTCGATAGATGGAGGATCCCGTGGCCTTTCGGGTGGGGGTACGTCGCCGCCCTTGCCCTCTCCATGCTCGGCCAGGCCAGGGGAGCTCCTCTCGTCTGGAAAGCTGGAGCCAACCTCTTGTCGCTCTTCAGCACTCTTTTCCTTGTACAAGGGATAGCGCTGGGCTGGTATCTCATGAACCGCTACCGTCTGAACACAGCGGTGAGGATTCTCCTGGGTGTGTTTGCGGTCTTGAACCCGACCGTCTTGCAGATAGTGTCATGGGTGGGCTTGTTCGACGCGTGGTTCGATTTTCGCAAGCTTTCCGTGGAAAGCGGGGGCAAGAGAACATGAAAGTGATCCTGAAGCAAGATGTCAAGGGGCTTGGGCGAGAAGGCGACACGGTGAAAGTGGCCGACGGATATGCTCGCAACTACCTCATTCCTCGGGGGCTTGCAATCGAGGCATCCGAACGAAACCTCAGGGTCCTTGAGGCCGAGAAGGTCGCCATTGAGAGGAAGGCCGACAGGGAGCTTGCGCTCGCCCGAAAGCTTGCTCAAGAGCTCGCGTCGGGCGGCATCACGATCCGCCGCAAGAGCGGGGAGGGAGGTCGCCTGTTCGGGTCGGTCACGGCAAGGGATATCGCCGACGCCATCAGAGAGGTGCTTGGGGTCGAGATCGACAGGCGGAAAATCGACGTTCCCGATCCCATCAAGGCGGTGGGCTCGTACACGATCCCGATAAGGCTCCATCCGCAAGTCGCCGCGAGAGTGCTGGTCGACGTGGAGCCTCAGTCGGAAGGGGACCAGGATGGATGAATGGCATCATAACTAGGATATTCAAAGGGTTCAGCGCACAGCCGGCGGCGGTATCCGGGAGGGCCGGGGACGAACTACAGAGGCAAGTCTCAGCGCTCATGGGCGTTCTTGCCCACATCTACGGCGCTGACAAGCTTGTTCTGAAGGCCGGGAAGCTGGAAGCGCTGGAGCTCATGAAGTCCGAGGCCTTGCGTGACCGGGTGATCGCCCTCGAGCGGCTCGTGTTCGACGACCCCACTATCGAGGAGATTCCACCGGGCAAAGACATACGTGACGTGATAGGCGAGGTCGAGAACGAGATTGCCGACATCCTCGCCAGGCGCGAGGTGGAAGGAAGGCTCGAGAAGCGCATCGCCGAGCGAATGCGCAAGAAGCACGAGGAATACGTGCGCGAGGTGAGGATGCAGATCCTCAAGGAAGAGGGTCCCGCTGACAATGCGCATACCCTGAAGAAATACGCTGAGCTTGAGAAGCTCGAGGCGAGACAGCTCGCGCGGTCGGCCATGGAGCTTTTGAGGCCGCGCCACTTGAGTGAGGTAGTCGGCCAGGAACGCGCGATCCAGGCTCTCCTCTCCAAGATAGCGTCGCCCTTCCCCCAGCACGTGATATTGTACGGTCCTCCGGGGGTGGGCAAGACCACCGTGGCGCGGCTCGTCCTGGAGGAAGCCAAGAAGCTCAAGTTCACGCCATTCGCCAGGAATGCGAAGTTCGTCGAGGTGGATGGGGCGACCCTTCGATGGGACCCGCGCGAGGTCACCAACCCCCTCTTGGGGTCGGTGCACGACCCGATATACCAGGGGGCGAGGCGAGACCTCGCCGAGACCGGCGTGCCCGAACCGAAAGTGGGGCTAGTCACAGAGGCTCACGGCGGCGTGCTCTTCATCGACGAGATAGGGGAGATGGACCCCATCCTTCTGAACAAACTATTGAAAGTCCTGGAGGACAAGCGGGTGTACTTCGACTCGTCGTACTACGACCCGGCGGACCCACACGTGCCGAAGTACATCAAGAAGCTATTCGAGGACGGTGCCCCGGCCGACTTCATTCTCATAGGTGCGACGACCCGCGATCCCTCTAGCATAAACCCGGCCATAAGATCCAGGACGGCCGAGGTGTACTTCGAGCCACTGACCTGCGCTCACATCAAGCAGATCGTGGAGGACGCGGCGCGCCGCATGAAGGTCAGGCTGGAACCGGGGGTGTCGGACCTCATCAGCGACTACACGATCGAGGGGCGGAAGTCCACGGCCATCCTGGCTGACGCGATGGGCCTCGCGGTATATCGCGCGGGCGAGAAGCCGCGCAAACTTACAGTTACGAAGGAACACGTGCTGGAGGTCATCAGGAACGCCCGGATGTCCCCGTACATCCTGGTGAAAGCCCAGGATCGCGCCGAGGTGGGGCACGTGTTCGGCTTGGGTGTGAGCGATTTCGTGGGCACCGTCATCGAGATGGAGGCCATAGCCTTCCCCGCCCGTGAGAGCGGCAAAGGCACGATCAGGTTCAACGACACGGCGGGGAGCATGACGAAGGACTCGGTATTCAACGCGGCGTCAGTCTTCCGGAAAGTCACCGGGAGCGATCTCGCGGACTATGACGTCCACGTGAACGTGGTGGGGGGCGGGCTCATAGACGGGCCGTCCGCCGGGAGCGCGATTCTCGTTGCCATCCTCAGCGCCGTGACGGGGACGCCCGTGAGACAGGACGTGGCGATCACGGGTGAGATATCCATCCAAGGCAGGGTGAAAGGCGTCGGCGGCGTGTTCGAGAAGATATACGGCGCGCGGCAAGCCGGCATGAGGAAGGTCATCGTTCCCCTGGAGAACGCGAAGGACGTTCCTCCTGACTTACGGGGGATCGAGGTGGTGCCGGTCGAGCGAATAGAGGACGTCATCGCGCACGTTTTCGAGGGTGGAGCCCTCACAGGTTGCGGCTGGTGCGAGAGGGAGGGCACGCTTGCCCAGGAAACCGGTGCACCGGATGCCGACAATGGCCCCCAGAACGTGGCGGTGGATAGGCGCGCCGGGTTCGCCGGGGAGTCCTGCGCCCCTCCGGCGGCACCGGCGGTGTAGTCCGCATCCCGCCGCACCCTGATTTGGTGCCCGTTTGCGAACACCGGTCACAAACGCCGGCACCGAAACACCTGAGACACGCCGGACGTGTTCCACGCCCTAGGTGTGCCGCGCGGGCACCGTGGGGCGAGCGGATGCGCGGATGCATGGTGGTCAGCCCCGGCCGGGACGGGCCCGCGACGGGACGGACGAGCGAAACGAACGAACGAACGGTCCCTGCTGGATCCCGCCTGGGTGGGGACGAGGCCGGGGCCATATTGTCACCCGAATTGTGGCAATAATGTTACTTGGAAAGGTTGGGTCGTGGGACCGCCCGTTTCCAGGGCCACGCTCGGGTCTATGAATGTACGCTGGTGCTCGAACGGTCTCCCGGTGGCCGCTCGAGCTGACCGGCCCGTAATCACCGGAGGCCGGGAATACCCGGGCTCCGGACACGGGGGGAACGAACCGCATGGAGGCAGCAGTTGGGCTGGAGCGAGTGCCGCCTCAGAATACCGAGGCGGAGCAGGCGACTATTGGCTCCATGCTTCTCGAGAAAGACGCCATCGTCAAGGCCCTCGATATCGTCACGGCGGAAGACTTCTACAAGGACGCGCACAGGGCCATTTTCGAAACCATAGTCAGCATGTACGACAGGGGAGAGCCCATCGACCTCGTGACCGTCACAGAGCAGCTTCGGAGGCACGGGGCCCTCGAACGGGTCGGAGGGATACCTTACATAACGACCCTGGCGGGCGTGGTGCCCACCGCGGCAAACGTCGAGTACTACGCGAGAATCGTCAAGGAGAAGTCCCTGTACCGGTCGCTCGTGAAGACCGGCACGGCCATAGCTGCGCTGGGCTACGAGGGCACGGAAGACGTCGAGCTCGCCCTGGACCAGGCGGAGCAGATGATCTTCTCCCTGTCGCAGCAGCGTGGCAAGCAGGGCGTCGCGGACATAAAGGCGGTACTGGTCGGTACGTTTGAACGCATCGAGAAGCTGTATGAAAGCAAAGGGAAGGTCACGGGGGTTCCTACGGGGTTCACCGATCTCGACACCATGCTCACAGGACTCCAGCCCTCCGACCTCATCATCATCGCGGCGAGGCCGTCCATGGGAAAGACCAGCTTCGCCCTGAACATCGCGGCGCACGCAGCTTTGAACGAGAAGATACCGGTCATTATCTTCAGCCTGGAGATGTCCCGCGAACAACTGGCGATGCGTTTGTTGTCCGCTGAGGCCAAGGTTGATGGGCAAAGGTTGCGCAGGGGGCAACTCGTGGACGAGGACTGGAAACGCCTGTCATACGGCCTGGGCCGGCTCAGCGAGGCGCCTATCTTCATCGACGACAGTCCGTCACTGACAGCCCTCGACATCAGGGCAAAGTCGCGGAGACTCAGGGCCGAGCACGGCCTCGGGCTCGTAGTGGTAGACTATCTCCAGCTCATCCAGGGGCGCGGTCGCGTCGAGAGCAGACAGCAGGAGATCGCGGAGATCACGCGGTCGCTGAAATCCCTCGCGCGCGAACTGAAAGTGCCGGTGGTTGCCCTTGCCCAGCTCAGCAGGGCGGTGGAGGCGGCGGCCGAGCGGCGGCCTCTCCTAAGCCATCTCAAGGAGAGCGGGGAGATCGAGACTTCCGCCGACGTCGTCGCTTTCATTTACCGGGAGGACTACTACAACAAGAACACGCAGAAAAAGAACATAGCCGAGATCATCGTGGCCAAGCAACGGAACGGCCCGACGGGGTCAGTGGAGCTAATGTGGCACAAAGAGTATACCCGCTTCGAGAACCTCGAACGCTTCCGGAAGACACAATGAACCTTCGCCGCCCAGGGCGGCTCATACTCTCGGGCTCAGCGCGGATAGAGGCGGATCACGGGGTCTTGCGCGCCGGAGCGGCCCCAGGTTATCTGACGGGCGCCTCGCGTCTTGTTGACACGGCTCTTCCGCTTTGATATCATACCCGGCGTGCGTGAGGGAGAACCTAACAGAACAGGCAACAGGCTGCCGAGGCCCGAAGCTGACCAGGCCTTGATCGGAGCTTGACCGGAGCCTGTGAAGAGCGATCGAGGGAGGTGGGTTTCGTGCCCGCAGTAGCCGTCGTAGGAGCCCAATGGGGCGACGAAGGAAAAGGAAAGGTCACCGACCTGCTCGCCGGCCGCGCGCATGTGGTCGCGCGCTACTCGGGAGGAAACAACGCCGGCCACACCGTGCAGATCGGGAGTGAGGTCTTCAAACTGAAGCTCATACCTTCAGGTATCTTCTACCCGGGCAAGATCAATGTCATCGCCAACGGGGTAGTCGTTGACCCAGCCTGGCTGGTAGAGGAGATGGACTACCTGGAGGGGAAGGGCGTCGACCTCGACGGCCTCCGGATCAGCGAGAAGGCCCACGTCATCATGCCCTACCACATTCTCATCGAGAAGCTCGAGGAAGAAGAGAAAGGCGCGGCCCGCATCGGTGCGACGGGAAGGGGGATCGGGCCCACCTACACCGACAAGGTCGCCAGGCTCGGAGTGAGGATCGTCGATCTCGTCCATAGCGATGCACTCTCGGCAAGGCTCGATGTGGTGCTCCCCATCAAGAACAGGGTTATCGAGCGCGTGTACGGAGCCAAAGGCTTTACAAAAGACGACATCATGGACTGGGCGTCGCGGTTCGCCGGGCGGATCAGGCCCCACGTCACCGATACTTCGGTGTTGCTCAACGACGCCATCGACAGCGGCAAGAACGTGCTTTTCGAGGGTGCCCAGGGCACGATGCTGGACGTGGATCACGGCACGTACCCGTTCGTGACTTCGTCGTCGCCTACGGCCGGCGGCATCGCGCCTGGCACGGGGGTGGGCCCGAGGAAGATCTCGAAGGTCATCGGAGTCACCAAGGCGTACACGAGCCGAGTAGGCGCGGGCCCCATGCCCACCGAGCTGAAAGACGAAACAGGGGACAGGATCCGCGAGCGCGGGCAGGAGTACGGCACGGTGACCGGGCGTCCGAGGCGCTGCGGCTGGCTGGACGCTGTCATAGTGCGGCACGCGGTGCGCGTGAACGGCCTGGATGGCGTGGCCGTCACGCACCTCGACACCCTGTCAGGTTTTCCGACGGTGCGGGTGTGCACGGCATACAGATACGAAGGCCGTATTCTGAGGGACTTCCCCGCGAATCAGGCGGTGTTCGCCGAGTGCGAGCCTGTGTACGAGGATCTTCCCGGATGGCCCGAGGGCTCGTGTGCCGTCGGGAAATACGAAGACCTTCCCGCGAACGCCAAGGCGTACCTGGCCCGGATGGCCGAGATTGCGGGCGCGCCCATCTTGATAGTATCCACCGGCAAGGAGAGGACGCAGACCCTCGTCCTCGGTGAGATCTTCTAGCGGGAACCAAGCGGGAAGCGGGAGGCGGGAGGCGGGAAGCCGGGGGCGAGGGGCGCGTGGAGCGGGAAGCGAGGCCTGACTTGAGGCCGGCGCGCACCGTCGAGCAAGAGCGGGCCGGAGCGCCTTTCCGGCTGCTGTGCCCGCCGGCGGGCGACGCCCCAGCCCTGCCCCTGCGCACGGCACCTGGCGATCAAGCGATCAGAGTCCTCCACCTGCTCACGCTTGGCCCGCCCGCCGGATTCCGAGCGCTTTCTCCAGCTCTATGGCGTGGTTTTGCTCCACCAGGGCGATGTTGCGGATCTTCTGCGCCGAGTCATACAGGCCCACCGCCTCAAGTTGCTGGACGCGGGTGAGGTAGCGACCTATGGCGTCGTACTCGCCCTGGAGGTCCTGGGCGATCATCGTCCTGTTGTCAGGCGATACAGCGCGTTCGGCGACCTCCACCGTCGGGACGCCGCCCAGATACTGAATGAGGTCGGTCAGTATCACGCTGTGGTCGTGCTCATCCCGGGCGTGCTGCAGCTCCTCCTCGATCACGGCGACATACTCCGGCCCGGTGAGCATGCTCGCGTGCTGGATGTACTGGATCATGGCGGCGTATTCCCACATGAGATCGAGGTTGAGTCCGGCAAGGATCTCCTCCCGCTCACGCGGGGGGATCCTGTACGGTGGGTGGAGATAACCGCGGTCTTGGCGTTCCTCCTCAGCCATGCGAATTCACCTCCCAGGCGACTTGCGCGCCATATGACTGCACTCTTGTCAGTTCACTCTATGCCGTGATGCGCGGTACTGTGCCCGTCGCTCTGGCGTCGCGCCCGGCAAGCCGGGGGTCGGCGGACTGGAGACCGGCAAGCGGAGGGCCAGCAAGAGCGGCCGGGAAGGGAAGAGAAGGCAGGGGACCAACCGCGCAACCGCGCGGAGCGGCTGACCGCCGCCAGGCGACGCGGCGGGACGAGAGGAAAACGGGCACCTGCGGCGAAGATATGGTGCCAAATGAGGAGCGGAGCAGCTAGTATGGAACTCAGTCGGGGAAAGGGCAGCGCCGGGTCACTGGTCAGGTTCGCGCGAGGCGCGAGGCTCGCGGTTCCCGTAGTCATGGGGTACGCGCCCATCGGCCTTGCCTACGGGGTGATAGCGCGCCAATCAGGGTTATCGCCCGCCGAAGCGGCCCTCATGTCGGCTCTGGTGTACGCGGGGTCCGCCCAGTTCATCGCGTGCGGCCTGATATCGTCGGGGGCGGCAGCGGCCGGAGTGGTGGGCACGACGCTCCTCGTGAACCTGCGGCACGTGCTCTACAGTATGTCCCTTCTACCCAGGCTGAGGCACCTATCCCAGCGCCTGCTGGCGGTCGTCGCGTTCGGGATAACGGATGAAACGTATGGAGTCGCGGTGAGCGCGTTCTCCCCGGACGAGCCTGCGGACTGGAGGGAGATCGCGGGGCTTAATTTCGCGTCGTACGCTGCTTGGGTCGCGACTTCGCTCGGCGGAGCGGTGCTCGGGTCCACGTTGGGGGATGGGGCGAGGCTGGGGATGGATTTCGCCCTCCCCGCGATGTTCATCTGCCTCTTGGTAATGCAGTTGAATACCCGTGTGGCGTTGCTTGTGGCCGTGGTGGCGGGCTCCGTCGCGGTCGCCGCGGCGGTGAGCCCGCTCGGTGGGTGGTCTACCGTGATCGCGACCGTGGTCGCGGCCTCTGTCGGAACAGTCCTGGACGGGGTGGGCCGAAGCCGCGGAGCCGGTAGCCCTTCACCGGGCAACCGTCGATCGCACCGGCAAGTCGTGGCGCGGCGCGGCGGCGGGGTCAGGCGGTGAGAGTGGCTTGGGCGTAAGGACATCCATAGTAGTGATGGTGGCTGGCATGTTCGCGGTGACGTACCTGTCGCGCGCGTTGCCGCTCGTGGCGTTATCCCGCAAACAGATGCCCTTGTGGCTCAAGACGTGGCTTTCGTATGTGGCGCCGGCCGTGCTCGCGGCGCTTGCCGCGCAGGGTGTCCTCGTGGCCGGCGGCAAGCTCGCGCTCGGGAGCGAAAACGTGTACCTCATCGCGTCGGTGCCCACGGTCATCGTGGCGGCGCGGACCAAGAGCCTGCTCCTTCCGGTCGTCGTCGGCATAGGCTGCGTGGTGGTCCTTCGGGCTCTGGGCGTAGGTGTGTGAACCGGCGTCGTGAGCCGGACGGGCGAGGCCGACGGCGAGGTCAACGGGCGAAGCGATGGAGGCCTGCCTCGCGGGCAAGGCGCACCGCTTCCTCGTACTCCTGCCTCGTTATCGGGCGGTCCAAGGGTGGATGTTTTCGGGCGCGGTACTCGGGGCGGTACTGGGACATGATGTTGATGTACGTGTCGGGCGAGATCTCGCCCGCGATGAACCTGACGATCTCCGCCGTCCCCGCAAGTCCTCCTGGCAGCACCAGGTGGCGGACGAGAAGGCCGCGCCATGCGATGCCGTCCTGGTCGATCTGGAGGTCTCCCACCTGGCGGTGCATTTCTTTGAGCGCGGCCTTCACCACCCTGGGGTAGTCCCTCGCGTGCGAGTAGCGGAGGCCGGTGTCGGGGTCGGCGTATTTCACGTCCGGCATGTAGATGTCGATGACCCCTTCAAGGAGCTCGAGCGCGGCGAGGGATTCGTAGCCGCCGCAGTTGTAGACGAGCGGCACCTCCAGGCCGCGGCCGCAGGCGACGACGAGGGCCGCCAGGATGTGGGGCATGTAGTGGGTGGGGGTCACGAAGTTGATGTTGTGGCAGCGCATGTCTTGGAGCTCGACCATTATGTCCGCAAGCTCTGATATGGAAACGGTTCGCCCCACGCGCATCTGGCTTATGTCCCAATTCTGACAGAAGACGCAACGGAGATTGCACCCCGTGAAGAAGATCGTGCCTGAACCGTGGGTGCCCACGAGGGGATCCTCCTCACCAAAGTGCGGGCCGTAGCTGGATATCTGCACGGTGTCGCCGGCCTTGCACACGCCCCGCCGCCCGGCGAGCCTGCGGGCGCCGCACTCTTGGGCGCAGAGGTCGCAGACTTCGAGCCGCTTCCACGCCTGGTCCCTGCGGACGGAGAGTTCGCCCTTTTCCCAAAGGTTCCTGTACACGCCTATGTGTCTCATCGCCAGTCATTCCCACCGGGCCCGCCTTCACTTCGAGGGGCCCGCTC
>JBLNDA010000042.1:0-36891 GCA_050261175.1 Clostridia bacterium | reverse complement strand
GGAAGATCCTTTCGAACTTGGCAGGAAGCTATGCTCACGGTGTTCCCCCGCCGCTCCACGCGCCCCTCCACGACAACTACTGGACTTGTGAACATCACACCTCTGCACCGCCTGTACACGTCCTCGAACACCGTCACGTCAATGAGGCCGGTCTCGTCTTCGAGCGAGAAGAAGACCACGAGCCTTCCGCTTCGGGTTGGAGGGCGATGCGGCCTCACCACCACTCCCGCTACCTGCACACTCGTGCCGGATTCCATCTCTTTTGCCGCGGCAGCCGTGAGCACCCCTACCCTCGCCAACCGGCTGCGATAGAACTCCATCGGGTGTTTCGTGGGATGGAGACCGAGTACATAGAACTCGTGCTTGAACTTATCGATTTCGGAGAAGTCAGGGATATCCCTGAGCGATCTCAGAAAGCCGTTTCCGGTCTGCGCGTTTCGTGCCCGCCCGCCGGCTCCGGAACGGGTGCCGGCGTCCTCGCCGGTCCGGGTGCCATCACCGTCGCTGTCGCCGGCGCCGGCGGCACCGGCAGGGGCAGAGGCGACAGCACTGGCAACTCCCGCGCTATCGTTGAAGCCGTGCCGCACGGGCGTGGCGAGACCAGGAATGACGGCATGGCTGTCACCGCTTCCGCTCCCGTTCGGGCTCGCCTGTTCACGCGATCGACGTCCCGACCGCTCCGCTGTCCATAGTTGCCTTGCGATCTCCCAAAGCGCAGCCCTGCGGTTGGGACACAGGGAATCAAACGCCCCGCACAATACCAGGTTTTCAAGGAGGTCCCGATCCACGGGCACCCGCACGAAGAAGTCCTCGATGGAGGCATACCCCCACGGCCCTCTGGACGCGACTATCCTTGTGGCCGTTTCCTCGCTCATCCCCCGCACTCGGAGAAGCCCCACACGTATCGCGCCGTCCTCGACAGTAAACCTCTCGGCGCTCCTGTTTATATCAACCGGAAGGATCCGCACCCCGCGTCGTCTAGCCTCCACGCATATGGTGTTCGGCGGATAGAACCCCATAGGCTGGTTGTTCAGGATGGCCGTATAGAACTCCGCGGGAAAATGGCGCAGAAGGTACGCCGTCTTGTAAGCGGTATCTGCAAAGGCGGCTGCGTGGGCCTCGCAAAAACCATAGCCCGCGTATGCAACTATATATGAGAGCACCGTCTCGGCAACCTCGCGGGGAGCACCATGTTCCATCGCCTTCCTCACGAATTCCTTCCCTATCTCATCCATCTCGGCTCTGGCGCGGTAGTGGGTCATCACCTTTCGCAAGCGGTCGGACTCCCCTGGGGTGAAGCCGGCTACCGCAGTTGCGATCTCGATCACCTGCTCCTGATAGAGCACCACACCGTATGTTTTCTTAAGAATCCTTTCAAGGCTGGGATGGACGTAAGTCACGTCTTCGAGCCCCCGCCTCCTTGCGACGAACGGCTCCACCATGTTCCCCTGCACGGGACCAGGCCGTATGAGTGCCACGCTCGCCACGATGTCCTCGATGGTGCTCGCCCCGAGCTGCCCCTGGAGAGCCCGCTGCGCAGGGCTTTCAAGTTGGAACGTGCCTACGGTTTCCCCGGCGTTCAGCATGTCGTACGTGGCCTCATCATCGAGGGGAATGCGCTGGTAATCGACGCCGCTCGACCCCACCGAGTCTTCCACCGCCGCGAGCATGCGTAGTGACAGCATGTCGAGTTTGATGAGACCGACCTCCTCCACGTCATCCTTGTCGAACTGGGTGATTACCACACCCCGCGCCGCCATCTGCAAGGGGGTCACTTTCACGAGAGGCACCCGGCTCGCCACCACCCCGCCCAGGTGGGTGCCGATGTGGCGTGGCACGCCTGCCAGCGCCTCGCACACTTCGAACAGGCGAGAGTACTTCTCCACAGGGACTCCGCTCCCGCGAAGCTCGGGGTACCTCTCGAAGGCCGCCCTGATCTCGTCCGCACACATGTACGGAAGACGCTTCGCAAGCCGGTCTATGTCTTCCGAAGGCAACCCCATGGCCTTACCTACGTCGCGCACGGCCGACCTCGCCCGAAACGTGTTGAAGGTACAGACCGTCGCCACACGCTCAGGACCGTACTTGCGCTGCAGGTAATCCCGCACTTCATCCCGCCTTCTGGCATCGAAGTCGATGTCGATGTCAGGCTTTTGCGCCCGCTCGAGGCTGAGGAATCTCTCGAAGAGAAGGCCCCGGGCGATCGGGTCCACACCTGTTATGAAAAGGCAATACGCCACGGCGGAATCTGCCGCGGAGCCCCTCCCCGCGAACCGGATCCCCTTTTGCCGGGCGAAGTCCGCGACGTCCCACACCATGAGAAAGTAATCTTCATACCCGAGGGTGCATATGACGTCAAGCTCGTGGTCGAGCCTCGACTTTATCGCCTGGGTGATAGTCCCATAGCGCGATGAAGCGCCTTCGTACACAAGTCGTCGGAGGTACTCGGCTGACGTCCCCGCCCGCCCTGGAGGGACAAAGGTTGGGAAGAGCTTCTGGTCGAGCGGAAGCCCGGGAGAGCACCGGTCGGTGATCTCACCGGCAGCCGCCACCGCCTCGGGATGGCGGCGGAAGACGGACGCCATTTCCTCGACGGGTTTCAAGTAGTTCTCGGCGTTGAGCCTTCGCTCAGGATGCACCTCGTCGAGCCGGGTCAATGTGCGGATACAAGTGAGAACGTCATGTAGGGCGAAGTCCGACTTCTTGCAGTAGTGAACGTCGTTTGTGGCCACAGCCCCCACCCCGATTTCCTCCGCCAGCTCAGCGAGGCGGGAGGTCAGGTGGTTGCCCCCGGGGATGGCGAGGTTCTGGAGTTCGATATAGAAACTCTTACGCCCGAAAATCCCTGCAAGGCGCTGGGCGAATTCCAGCGCCTGCCTATACCTGCCCGCCCGGACGAGTGCTGGAACGGCGCCACGCGCGATACACCCGGAAAGCGCTATGATCCCTTTGTGGTGCTCTTCAAGGGAAGACAGGGACACCCTGGGCGCCAGGCGGCGCTTGGCGAACTTTGCCGCAACATCGCCGGCCGACCCCGGCCCCGGTGCCTGGAGCGCCTGCCTGGGCGGCCGGAAGCGAAAGCCGGCTGATTCATCCGGGTTTTGCAACAGCGGCCGGATCTCGACGCCCCCCGTGCAAGCACCGGCAACCCCTTCCCAGGCCGGAAAGACCCCTGCACTCTCACTTGGCGCCGTATCGCTGGGGTCTTCGGGAGACGGCCCCGCGCCGTCACCCGCTATAGCCCTCTCCCAGTCTTTCGACATATAGGCTTCGGTGAGGATCGTGCAGATGTTCGAATAACCTTCGGGGCCTTCCGCCAGTAATACCAGGTGGCTTCCGCCCTCGAGCGTGATCTCGACGCCGTGGATGGGCTTTATCCCGTGCCGCCGGGCGGCCTGGGCAAGCCTCGCCGCCCCGCAGAGGTTGTCGTGGTCGGTGATGGCGATGGCTTCCATGCCGAACTCCGTCGCCCACTTTACAATGGTCTCGACGCTCGACACTCCGTCAAGGAATGAGAAATACGAGTGCACGTGGAGATGCGCGAACTTACCCATGGCGCTTCGAACTCCCTCAATGAACCTTAATCAGTCGAAGATCTTCGTAAGCCGCCAGGCTTCGCGCTCATCGCAACAGAGTTCGTACACCCCGCCGTTATCTGCAAGCACGGCAAAGACGCGCCTCTCTCCTTCCCCCTGCCACCAGTCGCCTACCTCGCGCCACTCGTCAACAATGGAAAGCACACGAAGCCATTTTCGTCTCCAGTAGAACCTCTCCGGACGCCGGTCTTCCCGCACAACAACCTGAAGCGACCTGTTTACTCTCCTCATGATACAAACAAGCCTCCCAGGCCACCAGGAGCCTATCTTTTCTGTCGCATTCAAGCAGGCTCCCCGGAAAAAGGCTCTTCACGCCGAATTTCTCTCGCACCCGAACCGCGACCGCATCGACGGCTCGGACTTGGTCGACGGCTATATGAGGGGCGAACATATCCGCCTGCGATGCCGCTACCGCGGGTATGAGATCGGCTGCTATAAGTGATATCGCCCTCACAGGACGAGACAGCCCGTGTGTAGCCGGCCCCCATCGCGCCATCTGCCGCTCCGGGCGACACGCCCGCTCGAACGGCTCAGGTGATTCAGGGGCCGCGGGCGACCCGAATTCTGATGGTGTCGCCCCACCGAGCGCCGACAGTACCGTTCTCAGAAGGCTTCTGTATATCGCCGTAACGCCCCCGCACAACTCCGGCGGCCTCGAAAGGCGTCGCTCGCGCGCCACCCGGCTCTCACTATCGCGGCCGGCGATATCGAGCACGATACCCCACCGACGGGCCGTCACAGCGCAGGCCCTCAGCTTCTGTTCGACGAATGCGGCACCATCCTCCACTATGCGGGCCAGGATAGGCTCATCTGACACATCGCCATCGAAAGCCTTTCGAAACGTTACGGCTCTCTTCGGATAGACAGGCGTCACCCTCGAACGATCCGTGCCTAGGCTGCGTTCGTAAACAATGTGCCCCGCCTCTCCCAGCACATCGACGAGAGCCGATCTCCCCATCGCCTGCACTTCACCCACCCGTTTCACTCCGAGGCGCAGTAAGCGCTCGATCACATCCCTATCAATCGTCCAGAGCACATCCACTGGCAAGGGGGCGAGAAACTCCTTTTCTTCCCCGGTAACGATGAGGGCGTTCCCGGCCTCCCGCGCCGAGCCGGCCGTCAGATGCCTCTTACGCCTTTCCCCTTCAGAATGCGACCCCGTCCCGCAACGACACGAGGCTCGATGCGCCTCGCACCTCGGGATTCCCCTTTCCTCTTCTTCAAGCGCTCCCGAAGCCACCCGCGCAACCAGTTTGCAGCGCGCCACCCCGAATACGGGACGGCTCCCAACGATGCCCTCTATGTCTTGAGAAATCCTCCCGAGCGTTCCCGGCACATCGGCGCAGCCTGAAAGGTCGATGAACGCCTCGTGTTGGGCCAAGGGCTCCACTGCCGGGCTATACTGCGCGCATGCCTCCCATAAGTCATCGGCAAGACTGTCGTATCGCTCAGGAACGTAGCCCACCTCGATCATATCCGGGCACATGAGTCGCGCCGCTGACAGAGACATCCCCGGCTTTATGCCCATATTCCTCGCACCCGGAGACGCATCCATCACCCGCTTACCCCTGGCGACAACCATCACGGGCGCCTCTTTCAGACGCCGGTCCGATAAAGCCTCGGCCTCCACATAGAAGCCGGGCACCCAGACATGCGCCACCACCATTGGCATGGGTTTCACCTTCATGCGCCTCATCAGGATCAGGATATGTGATAGAGGGAGTGTGGGCGAACATTCGTTCGCATTTATAGTATATGAAACTCCTGACCTTCCTGTCAAGACAAATCCTACCATACAGCCTCCGCACGGAAGGAATTCGTGCCTAAGTGTCCAAACAACTATGAGGCAGCGCTGCTGCAAGCACAACGCAACCCACACTCCACGGGCTATCCGAAAGGGGGAAGGCGTCCTTGCCGAACCATCGTCCAGGCGGATAAGCTCTCCTGCTGCCGTCTCTCACTTGAGGCTCCCCGTCCAAACCTCAAGACAAGGAGGATATGGCGATGAACCTGTTTGACGCGATGGGGAAACACGATTACGAGCAGGTCCTCTTCTGTAGCGACACATCCACGGGCCTGCGGGCGATAATCGTCATTCACGACACCACTCTCGGTCCCGCCCTTGGCGGCACACGCATGTGGCCGTACAACACCGAAGAGGAAGCCATCGTCGATGCGCTCCGCCTTGCTCGCGGCATGACCTACAAAAACGCCGCGGCCGGCCTCAATTTCGGCGGCGGAAAGGCGGTCATCATCGGTGACCCCAGAAAGGACAAGTCAGAAGAGCTCTTCAGGGCGTTCGGCCGGTTCGTGGACACTCTCGGTGGCAGGTTTATCACAGGTGAGGATGTCGGCATCACGGTGGACGATGTGGAAACCATCAGATGCGAGACGAGATGGGTCGGCGGCTCGTCCAGCGCGTCGGGAGGCAGCGGCGACCCAGGCCCGGTGACCGCATACGGCGTCTGGCGTGGCCTCGCGGCCTGCGCGAAGGTGGTCTTCGGCAACGACTCGCTGAAAGGTCTGACCGTGGCAATCCAAGGAGTGGGAAGCGTCGGGTACCACCTCGGCAAGCACCTTCACGACGAAGGCGCCAACCTCGTCGTCACCGACATCTTCCCGGACAAGGTCGAGCGGGCGGTGCGTGACCTCGGAGCCAAGGCCGTAGAGCCCGACGCCATATTCGACGTCGAATGCGATATCTTCGCCCCGTGCGCCCTCGGCGCCGTCCTCAACGACGCCACAATCCCTAGGCTCAAGTGCAAGATCGTGGGAGGCTCCGCCAACAATCAGCTGAAAGAGGATCGCCACGGCGACGTATTGCAGGACATGGGAATCCTGTACGCGCCAGACTACATCATCAACGCCGGGGGCGTTATCAACGTCGCGGACGGCCTCTTCGGATACAATCGCGAGAGGGCTCTGCGCAAAGCTGCGGGGATCTACGACACGATACTCAAGGTAGTCGAGATATCCAAGCGGGACAACATTCCGACATACAAGGCCGCCGACCGGCTCGCCGAGGAGCGCATCGCCACCGTGGGCAAGATCACGCGCCGAATCCGGTCCGGTCGCACCTGGGAAATGGTCGAGTGAGCCAGTATCGCCGTAGAACGGCATAACCGGCGTCCTCACGGGGCAGGCTGAGCCCAAGCCGAGGGTGGGGCGAGACCCCGCGTTGTATGACCGTCAACCGTCATCCGGAGAGGGACGCCGAGGGGCGCAGGCGCAGCCCCACACCTCCCGCTGCGCTCCGCGGCGCGCAGCGGCACAGCCGCAGGGCACAAACAAGAGAGGGTCTACCGGCAAGCGGCATCCAAGCCGGCCGGCAGGCCCTTCTTTGCAGGGGTGGCTTCGCAGCGAAGGCCAGGTCACCGCGTCTCTGTCGGTCATGGTGACGTCCCGCGGAACGCCGCTGAACTCCGTGGTACCCTTCGCTTATACCCTTTGCTTCCGGGCTGGGCTTCCGGCCTTCGCCTTCACGGTCTTCTCCGACAGGTACACCACAGCCGGAACGAAAACGAGCTGCAAGACCACGCCGGGCAGGCTCCCCGCGATCCCGGCTGTCAAGGGATACAACACTGGCACAGGATTCAGGCCGAAGAGCGGCAGGAGGTACGCCGCAAGCGCGCCGTACACCAGGCGGCCGCCGACCATCGCTCCCACGAGAGCCACTATCACGTTTTGTCTCAACACCTTATACAGGAGTCCACTGAGAAAGCCGTATACGGCCAGCTCCACCATCATGGCCTGGGCCATGGGCGGCATCAGGGGAGGCATCCCGGTCAGGACGGCGGACAGGATAGGCGTGAGGAACCCGACGATCGCGCCGATGACCGGGCCGGCGAAGAAGCCGGCCAGAAGGACCGGTATGTGCATGGGAAGGAACACCTTGCCCGCTCCTACAGCATGGAAGAACATGGGGATTACTATCCCGAGCGCGATGAAGACCGCTCCATGAGCAAGCCCTCTCACCATCTGGCCATCATTACGCACGACCATCTGCTCCCTCCACATCGAGTCTTCGAAGACACCGTCGCCTGTAACCGCGGGACCACCCGCGCGCGTGCCCTGGGCGCCCTTCTCCATCGCCCGGCGCGCCATTCCGTCCCCCGCTCGCTGCGCCGTCGGCCCCCTGACACAGGCTCAGCACGCTTCAATACCGGCGGATCACGCCCATGCGATGCCTGCCGGCGGCTCGGGAGAAGCCTCCGATGGCTTGCCGCCGCACGGATAGAACACCGAAACGCCGGAGATGACAAGAAGCGGGCGCCCCTTGCACGAGGCACGAGGAGCGCCAGTACCACACGAACCAAGCAACCAGATCTGTAAGCCGAATTCTGTCGAGGGTGGTCATCTGTCTTGGATCCGGGTCGCCCCGGACCTCATGCGACCGTACCCGAGGGGAAGGCGGGCCACCTTATGTCCCTCCTATTTGGTCTTGCTCCGGGTGGGGTTTGCCTAGCCGACCGGTCGCCCGGCCGCTGGTGCGCTCTTGCCGCACCGTTTCACCCTTACTCGCGCATCGTCGAAGCCTCTCACGGCTGCGCCTGCGCGAGCGGTCTCATCTCTGTTGCACTTTCCTTGGGGTCGCCCCCACTGGGGATTACCCAGCACCCTGCCCTGCGGAGTTCGGACTTTCCTCAGGCGCGCCGTTCCATCCGGGAAGCGCGCCCGCGACCACCTGATCTGCTTGCTCTTTGCTCTTGTCGTTCTTTCGGGCCTGGCCCCGAATGGGGACGCGCCCGTGGTCTCCCCCGAGCGCCCTTCGAGCGATCGATCGCTGCCGTGCCCGCCGGGGATGTCACCGCCCGGATCGCCGGCCGTACGCCTGACCCCTCAAACATGCCACACCCCGCGCGCCGGGGCGGAGCCTACCTCTCGCCACGGCTCCAGCCGGGCGGACGTTGTAGAGGCCGGGGCCAGGACCAAAGCCTACAAGGATTCTAGCATCTCAAAGCCGACATGTCAAATCGAGCGCCCGCCCCGCGTCCCTGGCGCCGGGCCGTGTCGATCCACCGCTTCAGCCCCCTGCTCCGTGTCCTGCCCACGTGGCTGCTCCACCTGCCCTCGCGGCCCGAGGGCAGCGTCGATGCCCATGTTGGCGAGCCCGTCGGCCCTCGCGTTCATATCCCGCCTCACGTGCTTGACGCGGAACGAATCGAAGCCTTGCCTCAGCCTTTGCACCCTGGCCACAAGAGGGCGGAGTCTGTCCGACTTCACAGCGTACTGCCCGGACAGCTGCTTCGCCACGAGCTCGCTGTCCACATACACCCGTACCCTGCGCGCCCCGATCTCCCTCGCCGTCTCGAGCGCCTTCGCAAGCGCGAGGTACTCGGCTTCGTTGTTGGTGGCGACGCCCACCCCGGCGCTTATCTCGGCGACCACCCGCTCATTCTCGTCCAAGATCACCGCGCCGATCCCGGCTGGGCCCGGATTTCCCCTGGACGCGCCGTCGCTGTATATGATCAGTTCATGCTCCGAGTCAGCCCTAAGACGCTCGTCCACCACGTTCCCTCCAACATCCCGCGGAAACGATGCAATGCGCTGCGCGGACCCAGCGATGCCCCGGCGGCGCCCCTCAGGACCCTCAGCACTCTCGCGGGTCCTGCCTGCGGCGTCGAGCGAGCCGCTTCCCCCGCGGTCACTCGACCCAGCAAAGGATCCTGCCGCAGCTCTCGCACCGGACGACCTCGTCGTTGGGTCTTGCCCGGGCCACGAGGAACGTCGGGAGAACCACGTGACACCCTCCGCAAATCCCGTCCTTGACGGGCACCACCGCAAGGCCGCCCTTGTCTTTCGAAATCTGTTCATACCTGGCCAGAACACCGGCTGAGATCTTCGCGGCGAGCGCATCGCGCCCTGCGGAGAACTCCGACATCTCGGATTGGATCTCACGCACCTCGGCATCGCGCACGCCCTTCAGCGTCTCCAGCTTCGACGACGCTTCATCGATCTCCCTGCCCAGCGATCTCGCCCGGGATTCGGCAACCTCGATCTCTTCCATCTGACCGATGATCTGGTCCTCCAGGCGGGCTTTGCTTGCTTCCAGCATCCTGAGTTTCCCCTGCATGCCCTCGATCTCTCTTGGGTTCGTGACCAAACCCCCGTAAAGCTTCCTCGAGATGGTTTCGATAGCCCCAACCGCCTCTTTGAGGTTCCATTCCGCTTCTCTCTGTTCCTTACGAGTGCGCGCAAGCCCCGCGTTCGTATCGGAAAGGCTTGCGCGCAGTGTCGCAAGTGTGGCCTCGAGATCGTCTATCTCTTTCTGGACAGGCAGCTCTGCGAGAGCTCTTTCCAGCCGCTGCCTCTGCATGTCCAGGCGCTGGAGTTCGAGGAGCAACTGTATCTCGGTCATCGCCATTATTCCCTTCGCGTCGTCGTATTAAATCAAAGGGAGCGGTCGCCTGCGCTGAGCTGCCTCAACTCCTTATCGCCCCCAGGAGGTCCTTGTAGGTTTCGATATCCATGCCCACCTCGGTGCGCTTGGCCTGCACATCTGTGCCGTTCTTCTTCGCACAGTCGACGCACCGCTTCGTAGTCGGGAGAATCTCAAGCCTCGCCTTGGGGATGACCTTGCCACAGATTTCGCACTTAACGACCATCCTTCTGGGCCCCTTTCTCCTCCGGTCTGCCGTTCCCGCTCACCTCAAGGCCCTGATGCCGGAGCATCCTGCCACTAGACAAGTCCCCGGCAGGCACGGCCTTCCCTCTCCGTTACTATAGTTATTTCTACACCGGAGTTTCAGTTCCTGCACGCCGCTTGCGACGCAAGGGTTCGCGCCACGCCGCGCCGTGCCGCGCCGTTCCGCGCCGCGGCCGCACCGAGGCCGCGCCCCCGCGACCCCCACCGGCCCGCGTCCGGCGGGGGGGGCCACGCTGCCCGTCTATGCATCGGTTTAGGGACCCTCCCGCCCCCCAGGAGGGAGTTGTTGGCAATCCAGTGATGAGAGCCGAGATCCGCCCACCGATACGACCGGAGCAGGACCATTCTCAGAGGCACCCACGACACAGGACGGGCACGATGGGCACGCGATCCGTCCACGAGATACGCAAAGCGGGCGAACTCCGCCCGCTTGACAATCCTGGTGGGCCCACCTGGGATCGAACCAGGGACCGACCGGTTATGAGCCGGTTGCTCTACCGCTGAGCTATAGGCCCAAATATCTGGCTCCCTGGGCAGGACTCGAACCTGCAACCTACCGGTTAACAGCCGGCCGCTCTGCCATTGAGCTACCAGGGAACAAAACCTCGTTTACATCAGCTATTATACACGCGTGGTCCCGCCCGGTCAAGAGGCAGGCGCCGCGAAATCCGCACGCCGCCTCCATCCGGTTCCCGGGGTTCACTCAAGGTAGTCCTTGAGTTTCTTGCTACGACTGGGATGCCTAAGTTTCCGGAGCGCCTTGGCCTCAATCTGGCGTATCCTCTCGCGCGTGACACCGAACACCTGCCCGACCTCTTCCAAAGTACGAGACCGGCCGTCGTCAAGTCCGAAGCGCAGCCGGAGCACTTTCTCCTCCCTTGGCGTGAGCGTGTCCAGAACGTCCTCGAGTTGCTCCTTGAGGAGATGGAAGGACACTGCGTCCGCTGGGGCCAACACGTCCTCGTCTTCGATGAAGTCCCCAAGATGGCTGTCCTCTTCTTCACCGATGGGCGTCTCGAGGGACACGGGCTCCTGCGCGACCTTCATGATCTCTCTGACCTTGTCCTCGCTCATGTCCATGGCCCTGGCCGTTTCCTCTATGGTAGGCTCCCGGCCGTATTCCTGCACAAGCTGCCTCTGCACCCGCACGAGCTTGTTGATGGTCTCAACCATGTGAACAGGAATCCGTATGGTCCTCGCCTGGTCGGCTATGGCCCTAGTTATCGCCTGCCGGATCCACCACGTCGCGTAAGTGCTGAACTTGTAGCCTTTCCGGTAGTCGAACTTCTCCACAGCCTTCAGGAGGCCAAGGTTCCCTTCTTGTATGAGGTCGAGGAAAAGCATGCCGCGGCCGACGTACCGCTTGGCGATGCTGACCACGAGCCGGAGGTTCGCCTCGGCAAGCCTGCGCTTGGCCTGTTCGTCGCCCCTCTCGATGCGCTTCGCAAGCTCGACTTCCTCTTCAGCCGTGAGGAGGGGGACTCTCCCGATCTCTTTGAGGTACATCCTGACCGGGTCGTCCACGCTGATGCCTTCAGGGAGAGACAGATCCAGCTCCACGTCCTCCCGGACCGCCGCGTCTCCGTCCGGCCCGTCAGGTCCGTCCGGAACCACGGCTTCATCGGGCATCTCCCCCGCCTCCCCATCTCCAGGCTCAGGCACGATGTCTATGCCCATCTGGCCGAGGGCTTCGTACACGTCGTCTATTTGCTCGGGAGAGAGCTCCACATTCTGAAGCGCGTCCATTATCTCCCTATACGTCAGCGTGCCCTTCCTCTTGCCGCGCTCGATGAGGTCCTTCAACTCGGGCACGTCAGGCTGCCCAGGCTTCGTCATCATCATCCCTCCTTTCCGTCCCCAGCCGCCGATACCCTGCCGGTCATGCCGGCTGAGTGTGGTCAGCGCACCTTCGGTGTTGCGCGGATCGCGCAGCGACGCGCTGGCAATCTTCACCCGATCCCCGAAAACGGTTGGAATTCCCTCGAGAGCCTTCCCCTGAGGCTGCCGAGCTCCGCCAGTAGGTCCCTTGACCTTTCCTTTTCCCCGGCGTCGCCGAGGGACGCAAGCTCCCGCTCGATCTCGCGGATCCTTTCCCTGAGGCTGCGTTCCCTCAGAACAGCGAGGCAGTCTCGAGCCATCTTCGCCGGATCACCCTGCTCCTCGCCAGCCTGTCCGAGGAGTATGCCGGAGGCGTACCGACGAGTCTCCTCGTCGTCAAGCGCTCCAACCACCTTCGAAGACTCCGCCGCAAGGTCCTGGTCACCCTCTGCGTCTGCGTCCGCGGCCCGAGCCGCCAAGATCCTTGCGATCTCCCGGTGCCTCGCATCGTGGAAGCCGTCGACTCCAACCTCCGAGATTACGGTCGCCCGCACGGTGCTGCTCTCAGCCATGAGCCTGAGAAGGATCTTCTCGGCTTCCAAGACTTTCATCATCTCGCCTGATCTGGCAATATCATCCTCTGACTTAGTATGCCTGCTTCCGGCGATTCTATCCCCGGGCCCGGGCATCACGGGCGCCCCCTGGCGCCCCGCCGTCCCAGCCGCCCCATTTCGCCAGCCCGACCCGCGCCGCCCTGGGCGGACACCTCCTGCGCGGACGAGCGCTTCAACGTCCCTGCTCAACGCTTCTGGATCTATCTCCAGCTCGGAGGCGGCTTTGCGAGTGTATTCGCTGCGCTCGACAGCGCTCCCTATGGTTGCGATCACCCTTGCCGCTTCGCGCGCTCCCCTCACCCTTCCCTCGACCGTGCCCAGGTCCGAACTGGAGATGGCGAGATGGAGCTTGTAATCGATGAGAGGCTTCGCATCCGCCAGCACCCGCGCGAGAGCTTCCGCGCCGCCCCTCCTGAGAGTCGCGTCCGGGTCCTCTCCCTCGGGGAGGCTCGCCACCCTCACGGCGAGCCCGGCGTCGGCCAGGATCTCCATGCCCCGCACGGTCGCGGTCGCGCCCGCGGCATCGGCGTCATACGCTATCACGACCGCTGGCGCATAGCGTCGGAGCACCCTTGCCTGTTCCTCCGTGAGCGCGGTGCCCAGCGAGGCGACGACGTTCCCGAAGCCGTGCTGGTGGGCGGCGATGGCGTCCATGTACCCCTCGACCACAACGGCCGCCGACTCCCTACGTATGGAATCCTTTGCGAGGTGCAGCCCGTAGAGGTTCCTTCCCTTCTTGAACAGCGCGGTCTCCGGCGAATTCAAGTACTTCGGGACGGAGTCGTCGTGGACCCGTCCCCCGAACCCTATCACCCTTCCCGAAGGATCGCATATCGGAAACATCAGCCTCGCTCTGAACCTGTCGTAGCAACTCCCGGGGTCTTTCCCCGGCACGACCAGCCCGGCCTCCAGGAGGGTTTCCCTGGCAATCTTGCGCTTCGCGAGTGCCCTGAGGAGGGCGTCCCACGATGGCAGGGCATATCCAAGCCTGAACTGCGCCACTATCTCGTCCACGAGACCGCGCCGCTTCAGATAGGCCCGCGCGTTCTCAGCTTCAGGACTCTTCGAGAGCACGTGCTCAAAGTACTCGCACGCAGCCTCGTTCGCCTCGTATACGGCCCTTTGCCTTTCGCGCGCTTCCGCCGTTCCTTGCGTCCCTTCGTCTATCACCACGCCGGCTCTGTCAGCGAGGAGCCTTACCGCCTCTGCGAAGCCCAGGTTTTCAGCCTTCATGACGAAGCTGAAGACATCACCGCCCGCTCCACACCCAAAACAATGAAAAAGCTGCTTCTCGGGGGACACCACGAACGACGGCGTCTTTTCCGTATGGAACGGGCACAGCCCCTTGTAGGTTCTACCGGCTTGCTTCAGCGCAACGTATCCGGATATCACCTCTACGATGTCGCTCTTTGCGCGGAGCTCATTGAGAACGTCGTCACTATAGCCGCGCATTGGGTTAGTTCTCCTTGCCGCACCGCACGTCAGCGAGATGCGTTCATTGTAGTTCCTCTTTCGCCGTCTCGGGCATTTTTCCTCTTTTGCCAGGCTCCCCGCACCAAAGAAAGCCGCCTCTCTCTGGAGTAAGCCCGCTCGCGGCCACGCTCTTTTGATATGGGCCCGAAAGACACGAAGACTGGCATACACCATTCGACGGATCCTGCCGGAATCCTCCCTAGCGACCAAGATTTCTCACATCAATCGCCGCGTCGCCGCGCTGGCGACCGGACCATGTGTTCGCATATGTCATAGTATACCGCACTTGGAGCAGTATATGCCGGAAAATTCACTCGCGTGCGACAATCCGCCATCCGCAAGGCAATTCCCCTTGTGTCCCCTCGTGCACCGCCCGAAGCACGGCCCCGCCGCTCCGGCAGACCCCAGCTGACAGAGGTGCCCCCGCGCGCGCCGGGGGGGGGGCGGCGGGGGGCCCGCCGGGGGGCCACCTTCCCTTCCCGTGACCCTGTCTTAGCGTCGCCCTGCCCGCGTGGCGCGAGTCGCGTCAGACCCCTGCAGGACGCTCCCGGTCACGCTGTCGTGTACTCGTCCACCCGGCCCGCCTTGCCCTTCGCCTTGCGCGGGTTCTTTATCTCGGCCCGTGCCGCAGCCAGCCTCGCGATGGGCACCCGGAACGGCGAGCAGCTCACGTAGTCGAGGCCGGCGTCGTGGCAGAACTCGACAGACGAAGGATCCCCGCCGTGCTCTCCACAGATGCCCACTTCGAGCTCGGGCCTGGTCCGCCTGCCGCGCTCCACCGCTATCTTGATCAGCTCGCCGACGCCTTTCCGGTCGAGCACTTCGAACGGGTTGTGCTCCAAGATGTTGTGCTCCAGGTAGTACGGCAGGAACTTGCCTTCGGCGTCGTCGCGGGAGAAGCCGAACGTCGTCTGCGTGAGGTCGTTTGTGCCGAACGAGAAGAACTGGGCTTCCTTCGCGATCTCGTCGGCCGTGAGAGCCGCCCTGGGGAGCTCGATCATCGTCCCGACCATGTACTCGAGCTTGACGCCGTGTTTCTCCATGGTCTCCTTGGCGACGCGCTCCACGACTTCGCGGGCGATTTCGATCTCCCTCACGTGCCCGACCACCGGGATCATGACCTCCGGGAAGACCTTGTATCCTTGCTTCGTCAGTTCGCAGGCCGCTTCGAATATGGCCCTTGCCTGCATCTCGTTGATCTCTGGGTAGGTTATGCCCAGCCTGCATCCCCTGTGCCCAAGCATGGGGTTGAGCTCGCGGAGCTTGTCGACACGCGCCAGGAGCGCCTCTCTCTTCTTGAGCTCGTCCTGGTCCGCTCCCTGGAGCCTCATCTTCGTCACTTCCACAAGCAGCTCCTCGTGGCTGGGAAGGAACTCGTGGAGCGGCGGGTCCAGGAGCCTGATGATCACCGGGTACCCCGCCATGGCCTTCAGGATGCCACGGAAGTCCTCCACCTGGAACGGCAGCAGCTTGTCGAGGGCCGCGCGCCGCGCCTCGGTCGTCTCGGCCAGGATCATCTCTTGCACCACCGGAACCCGCTCCTCGCCGAAGAACATGTGCTCGGTCCGGCAGAGGCCGATGCCCTTCGCGCCGAACTTGAGGGCCGTCTCGGCGTCGTGAGGCGTGTCGGCGTTGGCCCTCACCCCGAGGGACTTGATCTCGTCAGCCCATTCCATGAGAGTCGCGAAGTCCCCGCCTATAGTGGGGTCCACCAGCGGCGCCTCACCCAGGATGACCCGTCCGTTCGTTCCGTCGAGGGTTATGACATCGCCCTCCTTCACCACCACGTCGCCTACGCGGAAGATCCTCTCCGCCTCAACCACGGTGATGGCCTCGCACCCTGTGACAGCAGGCGTGCCCATGCCGCGCGCCACGACCGCGGCATGGCTGGTCTTGCCGCCCCTACTCGTGAGGATGCCCTGGGACGCCGCCATGCCGTGGATGTCGTCCGGAGAGGTCTCCTTCCTGACGAGAATGACTTTCTCTCCGGCGGCACCGCGCTCCGCAGCGTCGTCGGCGGTGAACACCACGGCCCCGACCGCCGCTCCAGGGGAAGCGGCGACACCCGTCGCCAGGACCCGAACCTTGGCCTTGGGATCGATCATCTTGTGCAAGAGCGTGTCAAGCTGCGCGGGTTCCACGCGCATGATGGCCTCTTCTTTGGTAATGAGGCCTTCTCTGACCATGTCTACGGCGATCTTCACGGCTGCGGCGGCGGTGCGCTTTCCCGCGCGCGTCTGCAGCATGAAGAGCTTGCCTTCCTGGATTGTGAACTCCACGTCTTGCATGTCCCGGTAGTGTCGCTCCAGCTTCTCGAAGATCCCGGTGAGCTGCTTGTAGACCTCCGGCATCTCCCTCTCAAGCTCCGCGATGGGCTTGGGAGTCCTGATGCCCGCCACCACGTCCTCGCCCTGCGCGTTCTTTAGATACTCACCATAGTACTTCTTCTCGCCGGTGGCCGGGTCGCGGGTGAACGCCACACCGGTGCCGGAGTTCTCGCCCATGTTTCCGAACACCATCGCCTGGACGTTCACGGCCGTGCCCCAATCGCCCGGTATGTTATGTATCTTGCGGTACGTTATGGCGCGCGGGTTGTTCCAGGACCCGAAGACGGCGTCACGCGCCATCTCGAGCTGCTTCATGGGGTCTTCAGGAAAGTCGATCCCTTTCTTCTCCCGGATCCGCGCTTTGAAAGCCTTCACCACGTCCTTGAGAGCCGCCGCATCGAGCTCGGTGTCTAAGCGCACTCCGAGCTCCTTCTTCTTCTCCTCCAGGATCTCCTCGAAATCGTCATGGGAAACACCAAGGACGACGTTGCCGAACATCTGGACGAACCTGCGGTATGCATCGTACGCGAAGCGCTCGTTGCCTGTGAGCTTGATGAGCCCTTTCACAGTCTCGTCGTTGAGGCCCAGGTTGAGCACGGTATCCATCATGCCGGGCATGGACACCCTGGCGCCGGATCGCACCGACACCAGCAGGGGCCGCTCGGGGTCGCCGAATCTGAGACCCATTGCGTCCTCGAGTTTCCTGAGGTTCTCCTCGACCTGATCGGCGAGGTCAGGCGGGTACTGCCGGTTCTTCTCGTAATAGAAGGAGCACACCTCGGTAGTGATGGTGAACCCGGGGGGAACGGGTATCCCCAGGTTCGTCATCTCCGCTATGTTCGCGCCCTTCCCTCCGAGAAGGTTCCTCATCTCCTTGCCGCCTTCAGCCTTGCCCTTGCCGAAAAAGTAGACGTACTTTTGGGCCATGAATGGTTCAACCTCCTTCGTTGCTGACCTTCGGTCGCATGCTGTGCCACGAGCGCCGCCCCACCCCTCGTCTCCCGCCAGGACTCGCGCGGCGGGCGCGCCCGAGTATTGCACGATGTCGCGCAATCCCGCGTCTCATGCCATATCTTCAGGTCGCCTCAGCCTGGACGACCCTGGAAAAGTCCGCGATCCCCCGTGAAAGCCCGGCTACACGTGAAAGAAGCGCCAGCCTGTTACGCCTTCGCGCCTCATCCTCCGCCATTACGAGGACATCACGGAAGAACACGTCGATGGGGTCAGCCAACGCGGCCATGGCTTTGAGAGCGCCGGTGTAGTCCTGCCTCTTCACTGTGGCCGCGACCTCCTCTCGGGCGTCCTCGTACGCGGCGAAAAGCCCCTGTTCCGCGGGTTCATCCAGGAGTGATTCGTCCACCTCCCCGCGGTCCTCGGTCCCCGCGATGCGGGACGCGCGGGTGTAGCCTGTGACAGCCCGCCAGAACTCCTCCGTGCCGCTCGCAGCAGCGAGAGCTTCCGCACGCAGGAAAGCATCGGGGACATCGTCGAAGCCTGCCCCGAGCGCCGCGTCAACAAGGTCGTAGCGCACGCCCCGATCGATGAACATCGCCCGCAGCCGCTGTCGCGCGAAATCCAGGATGACCTCGCTCACCTCCTCCGGCGGGAGCTTGAGCACGCCGGCCTCCTCAAGCAACGACACGGATCGGAACGCAAGCCATGACAGCGGAATGCTCACCTCGCGTTCCAGCAGGATGCTCACGATGCCAGCGACCTGCCGCCTCAGGGCGTAAGGATCCTCGGAGCCCGAAGGCTGTATCCCGATGCCGAAGAATCCGGCGACCGTATCCATCTTGTCCGCAAGCGCAAGCACGACCCCCCCACGGCTCTCCGGGAGGCTGTCCCCGGCGAACCTCGGCATGTAGTGCTCGAATATCGCCCGCGCTACGTCATGGTCCTCTCCCGAAACCCTGGCGTACTCGGCTCCCATGACCCCTTGCAGCTCAGGGAACTCCTTCACCATGTGTGTCACGAGGTCGGCCTTGCACAGCCCCGCCGCTCTCTTCACCGCCGCGCGGACGCTTTCGGGAAGGCCGAGCCTCACGGCGATATCGGCTGCGAGCTGCTCGACACGGCGGGTCTTGTCCAGCATGGTGCCGAGTTGCTCATGGAAGACTATGCCTGCCAGGCCATCGGTGTACGTCTCCAGGTGGACCTTCGTGTCCTCCTCGTAGAAGAACTTGGCGTCCTGGAGCCTCGCCGCGAGCACCCGCTCATTGCCCCTGCGCACCGCATCTAGGTGCGATGAGAGCCCGTCGCGGACGGCCACGAACGCGGGCATGAGTCCGCCCTTTTCGTCCTCCACGGAGAAATAGCGCTGGTGACCCCGCATCGGTGTGACAATGACCTCCCTGGGCAGGCGGAGGAGGTCGGGGTCAAAGCGGCCCACGAGCGGGACGGGGTGCTCGGCGAGGAAAGTGAGCTCCTCGAGTAGACCCTCATCTTCAACGATCCTCCCGCCGATGGCCTTGGCTGCTTCGCTGGCCCCGCGGGATATGGTCCCCCGCCGCTCCCGCTGATCCACCACGCAGTACGCCGCCCTGAGAGTCTCGATGTAGCCCTCTGCCTGAGCCACTTCTAGCATGCCTTCGGTGAGGAACCTGTGTCCGGAGGAGAGCCGGCCCGACATTATGCCGCCCACCTCGAAGGGGACCACCTCTTCCCCGAGAAGCGCCAGTATCCAGCGGATCGGGCGGGCGAACCGGAATTCCCGGTCCCCCCATCTCATGGATTTCGGAAAGCTCATGCCCGTGATGAGCCGCGTGAACGCCGAGGCAAGCGCCTCTTTCGCCGGCCGCCCCGCTTCTCGCGACACGGCGTACACGAACCGGCCCTTCGGCTCGTCCCTCGTCACCAGGTCTTCCACACGTACGCCCCGGGACCGCGCGAAGCCTTCGGCGGCGCGCGTAGGCTTCCCCGAAGCGTCGAAAGCCACGTTGTACGCGGGCCCTCTGGTCTCGCGCACGAGCGGCGGCCCGAACGGCGCGACCCCTTCGACGTACAGCACGAGCCTCCGGGGCGTGCCAAGCGCCTTCACGGCCCTGTAGGCCACGCGTTCCTCCGAAAGAAGCCTCGCGCCTTCGCGCTCGATGTGCCCGAGCGCTCCGGGCAAGAACCTTGCAGGAATCTCTTCCGCGCCTATCTCGAGGACGGCGTCCCTGAGCCCGTAAGCGCAAGGCGTCTCATTCATCGGCAGCACCTCCTCGCTGCTCCCCGGCATCCCGCCTCGCTGTTCCCCCGTGCCCCGGCCCGGCACCAAACGCCGCCATCAAGGGGAAGCCAAGGGACTCGCGTTTCCGCACGTACGCTTCGGCACACGCCCTGGCAAGGGCCCTCACCCGCGCTATGAAAGCGGTCCGCTCGCTCACTCCGAGCGCTCCCCTGGAGTCGAGCAGGTTGAACACGTGCGAGCACTTGAGAACGTAGTCGTACGCGGGGAGCACCACGCCGGCATCAAGCCCCCTCTTCGCCTCAGCCTCGTATGTGCTGAAAAGGAGATTGAGGGCGCGCACATCCGCAAGCTCGAACCCGTACTTCGAGTGCTCCACCTCAAACTGGCGCTGGATTTCGCCGTAGGTAACAGCAGGCGTCCAGGCGAGATCGAACACGTTGTCCACGTCCTGCAGGTACATGCAAAGCCGCTCGAGTCCGTAGGTGATCTCCGCTGAAACGGGTCGCGTATCGATGCCGCCGATCTGCTGAAAGTACGTGAACTGTGTGATCTCCATTCCGTCGAGCCAGACCTCCCAGCCCGTCCCCCAGGCCCCCAGCGTCGGAGCCTCCCAGTTGTCTTCGACGAACCTTATGTCGTGCTCGACGGGATCGATCCCCAGCGCCTCGGTGAGGCTGCCGAGGTATATCTCGACCACGTCTTCCGGAGATGGTTTCAGGATGACCTGGTACTGATGGTGCAGGAACACGCGGTTCGGATTCTCGCCGTAACGAGCGTCGGCAGGCCGCCTGGACGGCTGAACGTACGCGACCCTCCATGGCTCAGGACCGAGGGCGCGAAGGAACGTGGCCGGCGCCATCGTGCCCGCCCCGATCTCCACGTCATAGGGTTGTTGCACGACGCACCCTTGGGCTGACCAGTACGACTCCAGTCTCCAAATCATGTCCTGGAATGTCACACGCTCGCCCCCTACCTCCGTGCGCATCCCACAAGCCCGCATCACCGCCCGCCCGGTGTCGCGCGCACGGACATCCACCGACACCGTCGGGCCCTCCCTGAAGCCGGGAGCAGCCGCCTCCCCGCGCCCCGCTCCGCTCAGTGCCAGCGAAGCGCGTCTCCCATGACCCATTCGACGAGGTGACGTGTCACCGTGACTTCAACGAGCGAACCCGCCAGAAGGAGAGGGACCACGACCACGGCGAGCACGAGCAGCGTGTCGAGGATGACCGCCCTGATGCCCCGCCCCTCCCGGCGTCCGCGTTGGTATCCGAGGATGTTGAAGCCGAGCCTCATCCCGAGGGTACCGCCGATGACGTAACCAGGTATCTCGAACATCCCGTGCGGCAGGATACCCGTGAGGATGAAAGGAACGAGCCCGAACCCCTGACGCGCCACGTCCCCGGAAACCATCCCCACGAGGAGCCCGTTGAGGAAAACCATGATCATCGGGAGAACTCCGAACACCGCTCCTCCGGCGACGAGAAGCCCGGCGGCCTTGAGATTGTTCCAAAAGACCATGCCTGCCATGCCCGTCACGTGCATCGTGGACATCGCCCGTGCCATCGGTCCGAATTTCTGGTCGACGAGGAGGAACAACCATGAAGAGTCAACGGGATGACGGCGGAACGCCACGTACCCGAACACGACCCCTGTGAGGAAGAGGACACTCGTGAAGAATATGTACCGCCTGCTCGCGCGGAGAACCTTCGGAACCCGCGCCAAAAGGGCCGGTGCTCGCATCGTGTTCCCCTCCCACGAAGAAACCTCTCGCCCTTGACGCAACATCCAGGGACGAGAGGTCGCTCCCGCGGTTCCACCCTGATTGACTCATCGCATGCGTACCAGGACGGGCACGGCCCCCTCGCGATGAGCCCACTCCTCCAAAATGCCACCCCGGCTCGGAAGACGCCCTTCCCCGCTGTGGCGGTACCGGCTTGCACCTCGCCCGGCTCTCTCTCCCCGCCCGCGCCGCGGGTACTCCTTCTCCATCATCGCCAGACCATGATCATTTTGTTCCCAATATACCAGACATGACCGGGCGTGTCAATCCTGACCTGCACGGCGCACCCGCCGCCCGCGCCATGTCACTCCACGTGCCCCTGCTGGTCATCGCGATACTGGTCGGCGCTTTCAACAGAGATGGAACACCCGATCGCAAGCGCTGTCACAGCACCCACCAGCGCAAGGTGCGGCGCTATCGCCGTCCCGATGATGCCCGCGGTGACCGGAAGCTCAACCATGGTCTTCCCGTACCGCTCCACCTTTATCTTCGTCTCATTGCCGCGGCGTATGACGTCCTTGATCTTGTCCAGGACTTCCTGCCCCTTGTCCGCGAACTCCGCCCGCTCCGCCCGCCTGTCCTCTTCGATGAAGACGAGGGCCTTCACCACGTCGCCTTCGGCCCTGTTGAGGTACTCCACGGCGTCGCGGTAGGACAGCCCGGCCCGCTCCCGGATGATGTCCACCTTCTCGAGGTCGATTTGCATACGTTGCCCTCCCTGTCTCAGTCGCACTCAGTCAGAGCGCGTCGGCCATCGCCCCTTGCCACGCAGGCTCCGCCGAGTCCACGCCACGCCCGCTCTCCGACCCGCCGGCAATCAGTCCAGACAACCTCGAAAGCCCCTGGGCCGTCACTCAGAGGTCACAGCCCCGCGGCCTCCTGGTGCGGCTTTCACCGCCGCGAGGAATTCGAGCGACCGCAGCTCGCGGTCAAGCCTGAAGTCCAGATGCGTCCTCATGGCCCTCTCTATTTCCGCCCTCGTACCTGGACCCGCTCCGAGCCGCGAGACCTTCTCGAAGTCGAGCTGAAGAAGCTTCTTCAAGACTTCCACGGCCCCCCGCGAGAGCCGTACGACGCCGGGTCCCCCATGGTCGAGGCACCTTCCACAGACGACCCCACCCGCCCCGGGGTCGAACCCGACTTCGCCGCCGGGATCGGCCGCGCCGCACACCGCGCACGCTTCGAGAACCGGCCTGTACCCCAGGAGGCACGAGAGCTTCACCTCAAACGCCCGGGTGAGCATCTCGGGGTCACGCGTGTCAGATAGAGCGCGGAAGTACGAAACCAGAAGGTTGAAGATCGCCTCGTTTCCCGCGCTCTCAGCGCCTTCCCCGCCCTCTTCGACCATGGCGTCGAGGAGCTCCGCGGCGTAGCTCGCGAAGGCCAGCTTCGCGAGGTCTTCGTGGAGGCGCGGAAAGGACGCCTTCACCTCGACCTGGCTTATGTTGTCAAGAGACTTGCCGGAAAACACCAGGAAGTCGGCGTGGGCGAACATTTGCGTGCTGCTGACGAACCTGCTCCGTGGTCTCCTGGCGCCCCGGGCAACCGCCCGGACTTTCCCCTTCGTCGGCGAATAGAGCGTGACGATCCTGTCGGCCTCGCCCAAGTTCCTGGTCTTGAGGACGACCCCCTCGGTTCTGTAGAGCGCCATGGCACTACCTCCAGGGAATCGCATCCCCATCGCGCATAGGGTTCCCGGGCTTCTCACAGTATATGCGACATCCCCTGCCCGCGCCAGAGACGGGCGTTCCGGGCGTCCGGGCGTATCCCTCGAAGGTGGCAGCTTTTTCGGGCCGCCGGGACGTACAGTACGCCACCGGCCCGCACCGGCCCGGGTACGCCCCGCGCGCTGGCCCAAACCTCTTCAGGGACCCTGCCATGCCGCCCGCCGTGGTCACCTGCGGGAAAAGAGCGCGAGGAGAAGCGTCAGCAATACGCTCAGTACGATGCTGGTGGCGAGCGGAAAGTAGAAAGTGAAGTTGCCCCGCCTGATCAAGATGTCTCCGGGCAGCCTGCCTATGCCCGGGAGCTTCTCCCCGAAGGCCAGCAACGCTCCGAAGACGAGCATGACGCCGCCGAGGACCATGAGCATCTTTCCAAGCGAACCGAACCCGTCCAAACCCGATCACCCCACCATCCACCTTCGCGCAATCAAGTGGAACCCATTCCCGAACTCGAGCGGGTCCATCCACTCCCACCTGATCACGCCCTATTATACCACACCAGCGGCAGGCGACGGAGTTTCACGGTCGGGGATCTCGTGCGATGAGACGCCCCGCGTCGGGCGGGGGAATCTTCGGGATTGGCGGCTGGCGAGTCTGGGAAGACTTAAGGGCGGCATCAAGTCCTCCGGTGGAAGGTGGCGCGAATGGACCCCACAACTCCCGGCTTCATCGCTCTGGCTGTCGTCTCCCTCGTTCCGGGCCTCGTCTGGGTGTGGTTTTTCTATCGCAAGGACCGCGCGGAGCCCGAGCCGAAGGCGCTGGTGACAAGGGCATTTGCGTACGGCGTCCTGTCGGTCTTCCCCGCGGCCTTCCTGGAAGCGCCCTTCCGCAGAGTCATGGCGACAGGCCGCCAAGATCTCCTGGCCCTCCTCGCGGTCTCCGTCCTTGTGGTGGGGGTTGTCGAGGAGGTCTCGAAGTTCGTAGCGGTGAAGCTGGCGGCGTATGACAACGCCGAGTTCGACGAGGTGATGGACGGCGTCGTGTACGCGGTCGCCGCAGGACTTGGGTTCGCGGCCACCGAGAACCTCTTCTACGCCACGACCTACGGCCTCGCAGTGGGAGTGGTGAGGGCGTTCATTACCGACCTAGCGCACGCTTCGTTCTCAGGAATAGTCGGGTACTACCTCGGACGGGCGAAGTCGGACGCCCGGCATGCCACGGCCCTTGTGGCGAGGGGTTTGGGCGTCGCCATCGCCCTGCACGGGACGTACGACTTTCTCATAATCAGTGGCATCGTGCCCCCTGCCTTCGCCATCTTCATGGTGCTCGGCACCTACGCCTACCTCAGCCGGAAGATCGCCCAAGCCAGGCGGCTGTCGCCGTTCGCGACCCGTCCTCCGGCTGCGAGCGTGGAGTCAGGGTCCTCCGCCCGCTCACGTTCGCTCGAACGCGCGTGGGTCCACGCACCGGCCGCGGCGGAAACCGCGGCCGAGCCCACGGCGCACATCCCCGCGTCCGGCATCGGCACCCACAGGGACAGCCCTCCGGTGGAGCCCCGCGCCGGCGAGATTGCGCGACCCTGGGAGGACGAGTGAGGCCCATCTGCCTTTCATTGACGGCGTGGAGACCCGGTGACAACGCGTCGCCCCTGTGCTAAGATTGTCGTGACGGGAGGGGTGAGAGATGTCTGGACACTCCAAATGGGCTAACATCAAGCACAGAAAGGCAAAGGCCGACGCCGAACGGGGAAGGATGTTCACCAAGGTCGCGAGGGAGATCCTTGTCGCGGCTCGCGAGGGAGGCCCCGACCCCGAGGCCAACTTCAGGCTGAGGATGGCCATAGACCGGGCGAGGGCCGTGAACATGCCCAACGACAGCATCATGCGGGCGATAAAGAGAGGCGCAGGCGAATCCGGAACAGAGACATACGAAGAGATCATCTACGAAGGGTACGGCCCCGGAGGCGTCGCAATCATGGTCGAGGTCATGACGGACAATAGGAACCGCGCCGCCTCTGACGTACGACACATATTCACGCGGCACGGAGGGAATCTCGGCGAGAGCGGCTGCGTTGCCTGGATGTTCCGAAAGAAGGGCCTCCTCGTAGTCGATCTGGCTGAGGCCAAAGTGAGCGAGGATGACCTCATGAACCTCGCTGTGGAAGCGGGCGCCGACGATTTCAAGGTTGACGGCGCCACCGTCGAGATCACCACTGACCCCGCGGATTTCGAGAACGTGCAGAAGTTCCTCAAGAACCATGGCGTCACGTTCACCGTCGCCGAGCTGACCTGGGTCCCACAGACCACGGTGCGAGTCACGGGCAAGGATGCGAAGCAACTCCTCAGTCTCACCGAGGCGCTGGAGGAGCTTGACGACGTCCAGCAGGTCCACGCGAACTTCGACATACCTGACGAGGAAATGGAAGCGGCCGCCGAGGGATGACCTCCGGCCGCTTCGTCACATCGCGCGAGGTCTTGCCACACGCTCGCCGACGTCGCCCGCGAGCCGCGCTGCGCTCATCCAAAGCCTGCCGGCCGCTCCGGCCCGCTTCGGCATTCAAGTCAGGCAGGAGAACATGGCAAGTGTGCCATGTTCTTTTACTTGAAGGAATACTCCGCGCAGTTTCGGGCATGATAGCCAGGGAATCCGGCAGCCATTCCTGGAGGGGTGAAGTCGTGAACCGCAAGGGCAGCAGGCTCGTGGCCCTGTGCGTCGCCCTCACTCTCGCGTCGGCGGGGGCGACGTATGCCTATCTCAGCCTGAAGGCCGCCCATAACCTCGAACGCGCACGGGAGAAGCTTCAGCAGGCCAACCCGAACAGGACCTCATTGCCCTCTGAGGAGCTCAAGGCCAGCTTGGAGGGTCTCGCCTCCAGCGAGAAGATATCGTCTTCCACAGAGATCGTGTACAGGGTCATGTACGAGTGCGGCCATGAGGAAGTGAACAGCATGGCCGCCCCTCCGGAAATGGTGGGTCTCACACGGGAAGAATTGTCACGCGAAGTTGCGGAATGGACCGTGACGGAATTCACGTCAAGCCGCGTGGTGATGTCGCAGAGACGGGCCGGGATGTCTCCGGCATGTGCTTCGAGCATGCATATCGGAGAGAAGGACGGCTGGGTCACCGTATTCTACGGGGATCCCAAACGGCGGTGCAGACCGAAGAGCGTGACTAGGATAAGGGCGAGCGATCTCCCGCAGGGTGAGAGGGCCGATCTTCGTGCGGGGATACCCGTGTCAGGTGAGGAAGACCTACTGCGTATCCTCGAAACCCTCGCAAGCTGGGCTGACGGGTGAATGAGCAAGACGGGGCGGCCGCACGCGAGGCCGCCGTGGGCAGGTCTCACCCAGATCCCGGGGATTTCTGGATCTACCTATTGACAACGCGGAACGACGCACTGTAATATTGTATCGGATTGTTAGCACTCCCCCTCGGTGAGTGCTAAATTTCAGCCCAGAGGAGGTATGACGAGTGGTAAAGCCGTTGGAGGACAGAGTGGTGGTCAAGCCCAACACCGAGGAAGAGCGCACAAAGGGTGGCATCGTGCTGCCCGATACAGCAAAGGAGCGCCCGCAGGAAGGTGAGGTGATCGCCGTCGGGCCCGGGAAGCTCCTGGAGAACGGCCAGAGGGCGCCGATGGATGTGAAACCCGGGGACAAGGTCATCTTCGCCAAGTACGGCGGTACGGAAGTCAAGATCGAAGGCGAGGAGTACATCATCCTCCGTCAGAGCGACATCCTGGCTGTCAAGTAGCACAGCGAATTCCGAGCGCATTTCCGGGCGCAGTCAAGAGGAGGTATACATACGATGGCTGCCAAGCAACTCACTTTCAACGAGGAGGCCAGGCGCGCGCTTCAGAGGGGCGTTGACAAAGTGGCCTCCGCGGTCAAGGTGACCCTCGGCCCGAGGGGCCGCAATGTAGTGCTCGAGCGGAAGTTCGGGTCGCCCACCATCACCAAAGACGGCGTGACCGTCGCGAAAGAGATCGAACTCGAGGATCCATACGAGAACATGGGAGCGCAGCTTTGCAGGGAGGTCGCGTCAAAGACCAACGATGTGGCTGGCGATGGCACGACCACCGCGACAGTGCTGGCACAGGCGATTGTGGCTGAGGGTCTCAAGAACGTCGCCGCCGGCGCGAACCCCATGTTCGTCAAGAGAGGAATAGACAAGGCCGTCGACGTTGCTGTCGAAGAACTCAAGAAACTCAGCATCCCTGTGGAAGGCAAGGATGATATCGCACACGTCGCAGCCATAGCCGGTAACGATCCGGCCATCGGCGACAAGATCGCCGAGGCCATGGATCTGGTGGGCAAGGACGGCGTCATCACGGTGGAGGAATCAAAGGGCATCGAGATCACCGTCGAGAAAGTCGAAGGCATGGAGTTCGACAAGGGCTACACCTCGGCTTACTTCGTGACCAACGCCGAGGCCATGGAGGCCGTCCTCGAGGACCCGTACATTCTGCTCCATGAGAAGAAGATAACGGCCGTCGCCGATCTCCTGCCGCTGCTCGAGAAGGTCGCGCGCGCCGGCAAGCCGCTCCTCATCATCGCTGAGGACGTCGAGGGCGAGGCCCTGGCCACGCTGGTCGTGAACAAGATCCGTGGAATCCTCAACGTGGCCGCGGTGAAGGCGCCGGGGTTCGGTGACAGGCGCAAGGCCATGATGGAAGACATCGCCATCCTCACTGGTGGTACGTTCCTGTCTGAAGATCTCGGCGTGAAGCTGGAGAACATCGATCTCAGCATGCTCGGCCAGGCCAAGACGGTGAAGATCAACCGGGAGAAGACCACGATCGTCGAAGGTCGCGGCGACAAGGAGAAGATCAAGGGCCGCATAGCCCAGATCAAGAAGCAGATCGAGGAGACTGATTCCGATTACGACCGCGAGAAGCTCCAGGAGAGGCTGGCGAAGCTCGCGGGCGGCGTGGCGATAATCAAGGTCGGCGCTTCCACCGAGACCGAACTCAAGGAGAAGAAGCACCGCATCGAGGACGCCCTCGCTGCGACGCGCGCGGCGGTTGAGGAAGGCATCGTCGCCGGAGGCGGAACGACCCTCGTGAACATCATTCCTGCCCTCGACAAGATCCAGGTGAACGGCGACGAGAAGGTCGGCGTCCAGATCGTGAAGAGAGCCCTCGAAGAGCCTCTCCGCCAGATCGCGAACAACGCAGGCCTCGAAGGGTCGGTCGTCCTGGAGCGGGTCAAGGGCCAGGAGAAGCCGGGCATCGGCTTCGACGCCGTGACCGAGCAGTACGTCGATCTTGTCAAGGCAGGCATAGTGGATCCGGTCAAGGTGACCCGCAGCGCTCTGCAGAACGCGGCGAGCATCGCGTCCATGCTGCTGACCACCGAGGCCCTCGTGGCGGATATTCCCAAGGAGGAGAAGAACCCGCCCTATCCGCCCGGAGGCGGCATGGATTACTAGGATGCAGGCCAGTCATCGTTGTGACGCGACCCCGGAGCCTTCTCCGGGGTCGCTTTCATGCATCGATACGCGCGATGACCCACCCACGCCTTGCACCGCCCGGTGCCAGCCGAGTCGCTGAGCCATCCGAGCCGCTCCCGGGCACGGCCGGGTCAGGAGCCATGGTCGACCCGCGTCACCCTGAGGCTTTCCACCACGCCGTCCGTAACCGTCACGACTTCGATGAGGGCATCCGCCACGCGGAACGTGCTGCGTGGGACGACGGTCACCCCCTCTTCCTCGGCCGCACGTGCCGCCACCCCTCCGATGGTCTTGGCCACGGTCAGCGGTATGTGTACGTCCGCGATCTGACATACCGCGCTCACCGGAGTAGCCGCGCTGAAAACGTGATCCCCGGCCTCGATTCTGGCAACGAACAGGTACTTCCTGATCGCGAAGAGTCCGCCGATGGCGGCGGTGCCGATGAGGAACTCCACTACCGTAGTCTGCGGGCCGAGCATCTTCCGCGCTGCCACGTACATGAGAACCTCGATCACGCTCCCGGGCGTATGCCAGATGAGCATCATTGCGAGTTCCAGCCCAACCACCAGTACCAGCACGTGGCTTACCAAGGCCTGAAGCGTGCCGTACGGGTCCTCAAGCAGGGCACCCCCCGGCAGCAGCAGCCGGAGATACCTCACGAGTTCCAGACTCCCCGCGACCACGCCCAGCAGCACGAAGAGGGCCAGGACCGTTTCCCAGATGACGATCGAACGTTGGATGTAACTTCGAGTGAGGACCATGTCACGACTTCTGTGCATTCGCGCCGGCTCCCTCCTTAGCACATTGGTCCACCGCTATCGACTCATGTACATTCCCTGCGCCCTCGCAGATCCCTTCCGGGCCTGTGGGATCAGTGCGTCGAATCCATGAAGTTCGTGCGCGCGGGGGACTGGGTCGGACGGAACCGGACCGGGCATGGGAGCACGGCGCTTCGGTTCTCCCTGTGGCTGTCACTGCTCGGGAGGAGTCTGCGGCTGGAGGAGGTTCCGTAGCTCCGCGCCCTGCAGCTGGATATAGGTCTGGGGCACGTCGCCCATGATGAGGACCTCGGTGATCGGCACCTGGACCATGACGTCCACGGTCGAGCCCACGAGTGGCACGACCAGCTTGATCTGCGCCGCCACCTCGAGGTAGATCTTGTGCCGGATTTGGTTTATGCCCGCCTGCTCGAAATCGCTCAGTATCTTAGTGGTGACCATGCCCACGGGGACGACCGAGATGGGTATACGCGGACCGACGTTCGCCAGGATCTGGCTCCCGAAGATCTGGCCGAGGGGTATCCTCACTTGTGTCTCGGTGATCTCCTTGAGCAGTTCCTGCACGCGGATGGTTACCTTGGAAGTGAGGCGGTCGATCTCGCCTGTGTTCGGCTGCACGAGAACGACCCGGCCGGCGCTGTCGGGCCTAAGCGCATAGAGGTCCTCCCACCGGATGCCCTCGGCGATCTCCTTTGCGACCGCCTGGGTCACGGCCTCGGTGGCCAGCACCCGGGCCTGAGCCTTCGCGATCTCGTGAACCGTCGGTCGCAGGCGCCAGTCCACGACCGCAAAGAGCACGCCCCCGACCACAGCAAGTGCGAGCACGCGCCTGAGCAACGTGTGCCACCGCGGCGGGCGGCGCGGGACTCCGCGCCACCTTCGTGCAGACGGCCGCCGGACCGCGAGGCCGAGGCTTCCCCCGTCTCGCCCCTGGCCGAGGAGCCCCGCCCGCCCACGCCCGCCCGACACCGGCAAGACGGGCCTGGACGGTGCCCGGCCCCTTGGCCTCCGCCTTGCAGGCCACCTGGGCCAGAAAGCTCTCGAAAGAGCATGGGCAAGCTCCGGCCACAACGCGTGGCGGGGCAGGCCGCCCAACCGCCGGCGACTCGGCATGTGCCCACGTCCCTCCTTTGCCCTCGCACAGAGCTCGGACAGTCGCAAGGGGTCCGTGGTAAATCATATTCGCAGCGCCGAGCAAAAAGGCCATACCCGGTACCGTCAAGAGCCGGGATGGCCTGTGCCGGGAGGCTCTGGGCGCCCGTTCCGAGCGCCGCCCGTCCCCGGGGTCGTTGTCCCGCCACCTTCTCCGACGCAGGACCCGTGGCAGGCGATTAAGCTTCAAGATACACCTCACTGGCTGCCGCACCACGCTCAGTTCAAACGGACCCGTGCGAACCTGCGTTTGCCCACACGAACGACCGTCCCGGCCCGGACCGCTACGCACGCCTGGGGATCCACCACCCTCTCATCATCAACCCTCACCGCCCCCTGGTCGATGAGGCGGCGCGCCTCGCTGGTGCTGCCGGCAAGCCCAGCTGCTACGAGGAGCTTGGGGCACCACATCTTGCCGTCCTCCAGGTCGGCGACGGAGATGACCGCCTCCGGGACTTCCTCGGGCAGTTCCCCTTTGCGGAACACGGCGTCGAACTCTTCCTCGGCGGCCTTCGCGGCCTCCCATCCGTGGTAGAGCGCGACTATCTCCCGGGCGAGGCGCCTCTTCGCGTCCCTCGGGTGCAACCGCCCCGAGGCAAGCGCCTCACGTACCGTCTCTATCTCCTCGTCGGGAAGAGCGGTCGCAAGCTCGTAGAAGGTCATCATGACATCGTCCGATATAGACATGGTCTTGCCGTACATCTGCGAAGGCGGCTCCGCGACGCCGATGTAGTTCCCGAGACTCTTGCTCATCTTGTTGACGCCGTCCGTGCCAACGAGAATCGGCATGAGCATGGCGACTTGAGGCTCCTGGCCGTACTCGCGCTGGAGCATCCTTCCGAAGAGGATGTTGAACTTCTGGTCAGTGCCGCCGAGTTCGACATCGGCCTTGAGCGCGATGGAGTCGTACGCCTGCATGAACGGATAGAAAAACTCGTGGATGTATATGGGTTGTTCCTGACGGAACCTCGCGTTGAACTCGTCTCGCTCGAGCATCCTCGCCACGGTATACTTGGACGCGAGGCTGATGACGTCCTCGAACGTGAGTTTGGAAAGCCACTCGCTGTTGAAGGCGATCCTCGTCCTCTGGGGGTCCAGGATCTTGTATGCCTGAGCCTGATAGGTACGGGCGTTCCTCATGACCTCGCCTGCCGAAAGCTGCCGCCTCGTCTCGGATTTACCAGTAGGATCGCCGATCCGCCCCGTGAAGTCCCCGACAACCAGCACGACCTCGTGGCCGAGGTCCTGGAACTCCCGCAGCTTGCGGAGGACCACTGCGTGACCGAGGTGGATGTCGGGCGCCGAAGGGTCCAACCCGAGCTTCACGCGGAGCGGTCGGGACGCGCGCGACGCCCGCTCCAGCTTCTCCCGAAGGTCATCCTCTGACACCACCTCGGAGGTCTTCCTCTTCAGGATGTTTACCTGCTCCCCGCTAGTCACCACCAATACCTCCCAGCCAGAGTCACGTCCAGTTTAGCACAGGGCGATCCCGGCGTCAATCGCGGGCGTCCGCTCGCCGCGGCAACCCAGCGCAGCCAGACGGTCGAGGTTGACGTGGGCGACGCGGGGTATGGTATAATTGGGCCGGGCAACAGACAAAGACTCAGGAGATTCGTCAGGACGGCCGTCGATAATCGTCAATCGTCGGGAGTCTTTGAATACTTCGATTACGCCGAGTACGTGCTGAGAGAGGGGCGTAGCGATGTCCAGGGGCATGGGGCGGATCATCTCCATCCTCGCCGTGGGCTTCATCCTCGTGGTGTGCGTGGCCTCCGGTGTCTTCGTGGGAGTCGTCATGGGAGCCCTGCGAGACATGCCAGCGCTGGAGGACCTCGAATACAGACCTAACGAGGCTACCAGGATATACGATGTCAACGGGAAGCTCGTCGCGCGATTGTACATACAAAACAGAGTATGGGTCCCCCTGAGCGACATTCCCGAGTCCCTGCAGAACGCGGTCATCGCCATCGAAGACCACAATTTCCGCCGGCACCACGGTGTGAATTTCACTGCGATGTTGAGGGCCTTGCTCGTGGATCTGAGGGAAGGCAGGATCGTCCAGGGTGGGAGCACCATCACCCAGCAGCTCGCCAAAAATGCTTTCCTGACGCACGAGCGCACGTTCACCAGGAAGATCCAAGAATTCATCTACGCCATCCAGCTCGAACGCGCATATACGAAAGACCAGATCCTGGAGCTCTATTTGAACGAGGTGTACTATTTCCCCGGGCAGGCCGTGTACGGCGTGGAGGCCGCTTCCCAGGGCTATTTCGGCAAGCATGTGCGTGACTTGAACCTCGCGGAATCGGCGCTCCTCGCGGGACTCATACGGAACTCCCAACTGTACTCACCCACCAAGAACCCTGAGGCTGCGCGCGCGAGGCGCGCGACGGTGCTCTCGCGCATGGCTGAGTTCGGGTACATTTCACGCGAGGAGGCGGAGGCTGCCAGCAAGGCGCCGCTCGGTGTCATCGAGAAGCGGTCCTCGAAGGAGGTTGCCCCTTACTTCGTGGATTACGTCCGTGCCCAACTCCTTGAGCGATATGGGCAGGAGACGGTGTACAAGGGCGGCCTCAAGGTGTACACCACTCTCGACCTGCGGCTCCAGGAGACCGCGGAGAAGGCGCTCCTCTCCAACCTCCCGCAAGGCAAGCCGGACGCAAAGGGCCTCATGCAGCCCCAAGGCGCCATGGTGGTCCTGGACGCGCACGAGGGATACATAAGGGCGATGGTCGGAGGGCGCGGCAACGACGAGTTCAACCGGGCTGTCCAGTCGTACAGACAGCCCGGGTCAGCCTTCAAGCCTTTCGTATATACCGCGGCCATACAGGCCGGCTACACCCCCTCCACGCTGCTCGACGACTCGCCGGTCGAGTACAGCATCCCGGGCCAGAAGGAACCCTGGGTGCCGGTGAACAACGACGACAAGTTCCGGGGGCCCGTGTCGCTGCGAAAGGCCCTCGAGGACTCCATCAACGTAGCGTCGGTCAAGCTTCTCGACCAGGTGGGGATCGAAAACGCCATCAAGACGGCCAAGGCGATGGGGATAACGAGCCTGGTGGAGTCCGGGCGGCGCAACGACATGACCCTGTCGCTGGTTCTGGGCGGGCTCACGAAGGGCGTGACGCCCCTCGAGATGGCCGCGGCGTACGCTGTATTCCCCAACCAGGGGATAAGGGCTGAGCCCACGTGTATTCTCAGAGTCGAGGACCCTGATGGCAACGTGCTGGAGCGCAACGTGCCCGTCAAGAAGGTGGTCCTGAACGAGCAGACGGCCTACATCATGACAGATATGATGCGCGGCGTCATCACGCGCGGAACCGGCAAGGCCGCGAACATCGGCCGTCCAGCGGCGGGCAAGACTGGAACCACGTCGGACTACACCAACGCATGGTTCGTCGGGTTTACGCCGGATCTCGTGGCGTGCGTGTGGATCGGCAACGACGAACAACAGAAGCCCATGGTATACGGTGGCGTGAGGATAGGAAGCGCGCGAGCCGCGATGATATGGGCCGCTTTCATGAAGGAAGCCCTCCGGGACGTGCCGCCCGCCGAGTTCCCCGTCCCGAGCGGCGTCGTGTTTGCGCGGATCTGCACGGAATCGGACAAGCTCGCGACCGCCTCGTGCCCGAAGACGGCGACGGAGGTCTTCATCCCGGGGACGGAACCCAAAGACTACTGCGCTCTCCACAGCGGGATCGTGGAGGCTTCGGTCTGCACGGAGTCGGAAGCGCTCGCCACCGACGCCTGTCCGGCTGACAAGATAGAAGTCCGCCGGTATCTCGCGTCAAGCGGTCTCCGAGTGCTCGCCGACGGCACGATACTGGCGGGAGAGCGCATCCCCACGACGTACTGCTCGTTGCACGGATGGCACGGAGATGCGGCGGGGAGCCGGGATGGCCGAGACAGCGCTCGAGGGGCGCCGGGCGCCGGAGACACGCTGACAGAGGCCGACCAGCCTAATTCCCCCGAATAGCCACCACAGTGACGCCGTCCCCGCCTTCCGCGGGTCCCCCTGGCTCGAAGCCCTTCACGTGCGGATGGGTCCTGATGAAGTCGCGAACGGCCTGCCTGAGTGCGCCAGTCCCCTTGCCGTGTATGATCCTGGCCCTTGGCAGTCCCGCAAGGCATGCGTCGTCGAGGTACTTATCCACCTCGGCGAGGGCCTCCTCCACGGTGAGGCCGCGCAGGTCGAGCTCGCTGGATATCGTGGCCGCCTTCTCGCGGGTGACCGGCGCGATGAAAACGCCGCCCGCCGGCTGCCCCGCAGCCTCGCGAGGCTCTTCCTCCACGATGGCAAGGTCCTTGGGGCAGACGAAGAGCCTCATCGCTCCTATTTGCACTTCCACATCTTCCCCGTCCCGCGGGACGCTAAGCACTCGCCCGGACCCGCCGAGCTTGGGCACGTACACGCTGGCTCCGACCGAGATTTCTCCTGGGCCGGGAGTCCTCGTTCGCGGCGGCAGGGGGGCGGGGGCGCTCTCCGGTTGCCCGGCCTCCGCACCAAGCGTCTCCTCGGCGACTCGCTTCAAGGCTTCCCTCGCCCTTCGCGCCGCGTCGTCCACGCCGCCCCTGTCGAGGGCAGCCTCTTTGAGTTCCTCGATGATCCTCGCCACGTCTTGCCTCGCACGGGACACTACGCGGGCCGCCTCGTCCCTGGCCTTTCGGAGCATCTCCGAGCGAGTCTCGCGCAGCCGCCGAGCCTCTTCGTCGCGCTCGCGGACAAGCTTCTCCATCATCTGCCTCGCGCCGCGCGCCCGCTCCCTATCCTCTTCAAGCTCCCTGCGGCTCCGCTCCATCTCCGCGATCATGTGCTCAACGCGAACGCGGTCCTCCCCCAATCGCGCCCGGGCCAACTCAACGACCTCCCGCGGGAGACCGAGCCGCGCGGCGACTTCGAATGCGCAAGACCCGCCCGGAACGCCCACGATTAGGCGGTATGTGGGACGAAGCGTCGCTACGTCGAACTCGCAGGACGCGTTCTCCACGCCCTCGCGCTCATACGCAAAGGCCTTGAGCTCGCTGTAGTGCGTCGTCGCCACCGTGCGTGCCCCGCGCGAGTGCAGGTGCTCGAGGATGGCTATGCCCAAGGAGGCCCCTTCGGCAGGGTCCGTGCCGGCGCCGAGTTCATCGAGGAGCACGAGCGACTCAGGACCCGCCTCCTCCAGGATCTTCACAATGTGCGTCATGTGTGAGGAGAATGTCGAGAGGCTCTGCTCAATGCTCTGCTCATCGCCGATATCAGCGAACACTTGCTGGAACACGGCGAACCTCGTGCCGCATGCAGCGGGCAAGTGCAACCCAGCGAGGGTCATAAGGGCGAAGAGGCCTATTGTCTTGAGCGATACAGTTTTGCCGCCGGTGTTCGGCCCCGTGACTACAAGGGTGCGAAACCTCCCGCCAAGCTCCACGTCTATCGGAACGACGTGTCCTGAGAGAAGCGGATGTCTCCCGCGCCGGATCTCGAGGTAGCCGGACGTGTCGAGCTCAGGCTCGACGGCGTCCATGTCGAGGCTGAGCCTGCCCTTGGCGAAAGCGAAGTCCAAAGCGCCGAGGGCTTCAACTGTCCGCTGGATCTCGGGGTGTGCCACTCGAACCAGCCCGGACAGCTGGCGGAGGATCCTCTCGATCTCCTCGCGCTCCTTTGCTTCGAGCGACGCCAGCTCGTTATTGAGCTCGACCACGGGCATGGGTTCGACGAAGAGCGTGAGCCCGCTGGCGGATTGGTCATGCACTATCCCTGGCACTGCAGCCCGGTGCTCCTGCTTCACCGGCACCACGAACCTGCCGCCCCGCAACGTCACTACCGGGTCTTGCAGGTAGCGAGAAGCCTCCGGCGACCTGATGAGCGCATCCAGCTTGTCACGGATTCTGCTGCCCGTCGCTCGGATGTCCGCTCGCACTCTAGCAAGGACCGGGCTCGCGTGGTCAACCACGTCGCCCTGGTCATCGAGGCAGCGGGTGATCTCCCGCACGAGACCGGGCTGCGGAGCGATCTGGGAGGCATGGCCGCCCAACGTCTCAAATCCTTCGCCGAGCCCGCAGATGAACTTGCGGAGCCGGCTCGCTGCGTCCATGGTCCAGGCGACATCCAGCAGGTCCTGGGGGGCTAGAGTGGACCCGACCCTTGCCCGCGCCAGCGCAGGACGGATGTCACGGATCCCGCCGAGAGGCACCGAGGGGCAAGTCGCGAGGACCGTCCGTGCTTCGGTGGTTTCGCGCTGCCTTGCCAGGACCTCGTCAGGGTCGGTGACGGGAGCAAGGGCGAGCGCAAGCTCGCGCCCGAGGGTATTCGTGGCCGCAGCTGCCAGGCGCTCCCTGAGCCTATCGAATTCCAGGACACGCAGGGTTCTTTCGTCCAACCGGCATCCCTCCGGCGGGCTGCGGGGGTTTCCCGATCGTGCCTCGCGGCCCGCCAG
>JBLNDA010000041.1:0-8739 GCA_050261175.1 Clostridia bacterium | reverse complement strand
TCGCCGTTTCGATGCTGCGCTGCATGGTACTGATGAGGCCGGCTATCTCCTTGGTCGCCTTGCCTGAGCGTTCCGCGAGCTTGCGCACCTCGTCGGCGACGACCGCGAAGCCCTTCCCGTGCTCGCCGGCGCGGGCCGCTTCGATTGCGGCGTTGAGCGCCAGGAGGTTCGTCTGCTCGGCGATGTCGTCTATGACCTCTATGATCTTGCCGATCTCGCTCGAGTGTGCGCCGAGCTCTTTGATGCCTGCGGCGACGGCCTCGGCCTGAGACCTGATATCGTCCATCCCCACCACGACGTCGTTGACAGCGCGTGAGCCGCTGTTCGCTGCGGTACGGCTCTTCTCGGCGGCCGCGATGAGCGAGCCGACGGCTTTCGAGACCCCCTCCATGAGGCGGGCCATAGACGCGACCACGGTGTTGGCCTGGTTCACCGAGGAGGCCTGTTCCTGCGCGCCCTTGGCTATCTGGTCGATGGCCGCGGAAAGCTGGCTTGTGGCCTTGGACGTAGTCTGGGCGCTCGTGCTCTGTTCCGCCGCGCCCTTGGCCACTTGCTCTATGGTCTTCGCCACCTGTTCAGTGGCGGCGGCTGCCTCATCCGCGCTTGCCGCCAGTCCCTGCCCGGTGGACGCGACTTGCTTGGCGTGGCCCAAGAGCTCTTGGACCACTGTCCGGAGGCTCGCGACCATCTCGGCGAAAGCTCGAGCCGTAACCCCCACTTCATCGCGCCTTTCAGTGCCGGGCACTTGCACCTGAAGATGGCCTGAGGCGACCTCTTGAGCCACGCGCGCGAGCGCTCCCGTGGGCCGCACTATGCTGGCGGAAAGGGAGAGGGCGAGAATGATCCCGAGCACGATGGAACCCCCGAGGGTGCCCAGGGTGCGCGTCCACACCGCCTCGACGGTGGTCTTCGCCGTCTGACCTGCCTGCGCCGTGGAGTCTCGCAAGGCCGCGAGGACTGCGGCGAGGTCGCTGCGGACCTGCTCGATGAGGGCATCGCCTTCGTCCGTCATATAGATCATCACTTCACCTCGTTGCCCGCTGTCGAGATAGCCGAACACGCTGTTCCTGCACTTCTCCCAGGAGTCGCGTATGCGTGCCAAGTCGCTGTGGGCTCCGTTCGGCGCCTCACTTGGCTCGCCGTCGCCCGCGGCGGCGCCGTCCGGACCGGCCTCGGCTTTGTCACCGCACAGCGCGGCAAACTGCTCCTGAATGTCAGCGTCGGCGGTCGCGAGCGCGTCACGAAGCTTGGGATCTCCCATGAAAAGATACCCGCGCAGGGAGACCGCGAATCTCTCTATCGCTCCGTTCAGTCGCTCGATTTGCATCAGCTGGGGAAGCTCGTGATCGAGCATTACGTTGAGCTCCGAACTGACGCCGGACACTCCCTGAAGCCCGAAGAACCCGACCACGGCCATGAGAAGAAGAAGCAGGGCATAACCTGCAACGATCCTGTAACCGAGACCGAAGTGCGTTCGAAGCCGCATGGCGGACCCTCCCATTCGAGGTGTTGTACCTTCTATCTGAGGGGCATCAAGCCTCTCGTTCAAGATATCGGCAGGTTTCAGCAGGAGTTTAGGGTTCGGCCGCCCGAAGCGCGCGGACGGGAAACGCGTGCGGGGGACCCCGAAGGCATGAGAGAGCGGGGTATTGCGGTACGCGGATTGTCAGCCGGCGTGGCCCGGGTGGGCGAAAAATGTCACGAGGCTGAAGGAATTCGAGAGCGGGCGTAGAATAGGTGAACCGGAGCGGCTGTGCGAACATCATCTTATCAGACCATCAGACTACCAGATCAACTGAACTAAGTCGGATGCAGCCGCTTTAGCGCGAACCGCAATTGGCCCACGGGCGCGATCTGCGGAAAACAGGTTTGTCGCAGTCTGCCTGCGAGTGGTGCCCGGCGCAAAGGATCGGTTTCCACAGGAGGTTGCAGGCGTCACGGGAGGAACGGGGACACGGTGAGGACAACGGGTCTTCGAGAGGAGGTGGGAGTCCGGGGCATACGAGGGCATCGGATACTCAGACACATGGAAACTCAGGTCGTTACTGCGTCAGCCGTAAGTGGTCCGAATTGGTACATCGGGAAGGAAAGGGGAGTTACGCCCAGATGAAGAGAGCATTTGCGGTCGTGCTGTCTATTGTGTGTCTATTGGTAGTAAGCATCGGCTCAGTGGCCTCTTCGGCAGCGCAACCCAAGGAGTTCAACTTGGGGATACTGCTTCCTCTGACAGGCACGTTCGCTGCGGTTGCGAAAACCCAGCAGGAAGGCGTTCTGCTCGCGGTGGATGAGATTAATGCCGCTGGCGGCCTGAACATGCCCTGGGGAAAGGTGCCAGTGAAGTACCAAGTGGCAGACGATGAGGCCAGCCTCGACGTAGGCGTGAGGAGATTCATGTACATGGCTGGCGGCGGCGTGAACGCCGTGGTCGGGCAAACATGGGCACCGCTAGCCTATTCCCTCAATGAGATGGTCAAGCAGTACCCGCTTCCGTATTTCCCCGTGGCTGTCATGGCCAAAGAGGCGTTCGTAAAGGGTAAGCTGTCCAACTACACTTGGGCGGTAGCCTACAGCCCATGGACCGTCGGATACATGGCCGGCTCCGCAGCCATCAACACCCTGGGCAAGAAGAAGATCTTCTTCCTGGCGCGCTCCGACAGCTGGGGTTGGGACATATGGGAAGGCGTCAAGGCGGCCGCGAAGCAGTACGGCGGCGAGATAGTGGGCTATGAGGAAGCGCCTCTCGGCACGAGCGACTTCGTGACCATCCTCCAGAAGGTAAGGGCGGCCAAGCCCGACGTGTTCATGTCCGCCCAATTCGCGGGGGATGCGATCGCGCTGCTGAAACAGACGTACGACATGGGCCTCTACAAAGAAATGACCATTTTCAACAGCTTCCTCACGAACGTGGTGGCCCAGGGTCTCCCTGCTGACGCTGTCAACGGGCTGTACGGTATGCACTACTTCTACTGGGACATGAGCGGTTTTCCCGACAAGGACGTAGCGAAGCTTGCGTCCCAGTATGTTGAGGCGTACAAGAAGAAGTACGGTTACCCGCCGGACAGCTATGCTACGATCGCTTACATCGCCGCGAAGCATCTGTTTGACGTGGTCCAGAAGGCAGGCACGTTCGAGGCGGCGAAGGTCTCCGAGTACATGCAGAAGAACCCCGAGTTCATGACGGTCAAAGGCCCGGCGAAGTGGCGCCAGGACCACTCGGCTGTGTTCAAGTACGCCGCGTTCCTCGTAAAGGGCAAGAGCCCCAAGGAGAGGAAGGACAACTGGGATCTGTTCACGATAGTGGGTTCGCAGGGCGGCGATAACGTCATGCCGCCTCTCAAGGACCTGGGCTACTAGCGGCGAGTCACACCCCGCCGCGGCGCTTGCGGCGGCCCCCCGTGAGGGTCGGTGAGCGGGTCGCCCAGAAGCACGTGCGGTAAAGCCATGAACCGGGACGCGGGCGCAACCTCGGGAAAAACCTCCCGCCGGTGCGGCCCTCGCAGGCAGCGAGGGTCGCGCGAGCCGGGGCGGAGCCGCGGTGTTTGACGCGCCGGCGTCCCGGTGCGGCCCCGCCTCGGGAGCTACCGCGCGCGGTGTGTCGCCGGGTGCGATGGAGCCCGGCGCGTGGTCGCGGCGGGCCTCGGGGGGCCTCCCGGGGGATCCCGCGGCTTTCCGGCGGGTGAGGCGGGTGAGGTGTGGACGGGCGCCGGCGTTCGGGGAGACGATTCCGTCGACCGGTCAGAAGTCGCCCCGGGAAGGGGCTGTAAAAGGGGTCTGGCGAATGAGCACGAGCAACACAGCAATCGAGACAAAGGGCGTAACCAAGACGTTCGGGGGATTCACGGCCGTCAACAAGGTGACCTACAGCCTCGGACACAAGGAAGTCGCCGGGATAATCGGACCCAATGGCGCGGGCAAGACAACTTTTTTCAACCTCATCACGGGCGCCTACATTCCTGACGAAGGATCAGTATTCTATGGAGACAAGGACGTTACCAAGCTGCCGCCGCAAGGCCGAGTGAGCCTTGGAGTAAGGAGGACGTTTCAGCTAGCCTCCACGTTCGATAACCTCAAGGTCGTAGACAACCTGAAGATCGCCTACTTCAGGACCCACAAAGGGAGTTCCATCGCGGGCATGCTTTGCACGAAGATGGATTGCGTCGCCGACAGGGCGATCGCGGATCAGCTGGAGAGATTCGGCCTCAGTGGTGTGGCCGAGACAGCGACGAAGAACCTGTCACTCGGCGACAAGCGCAAGCTGGAAATGGCGATGGCGCTCATCGGCAAACCCGCGGTGTTGCTCCTCGACGAGCCCTTCGCCGGGCTCAGCGAGAGAGAGATAGACGAGACCATTGACATCCTCAGGGAATACGTGCAAAAGATCTCGATTCTCGTCGTGGAACACAAGATCACCAAGTTGAAGACGTTCGTCGAGAGGGTCACCGTCCTTGCCAACGGCGAGATCATAGCTGACGGCGGCTTCGAAGAAGTGCTCCACAGCCCGGCGGTGCGGAAGAGCTACTGGCAGATCGACTAGTCTCTGCGATGAGCTGTTTGAGTGATATTACGATAAGGACGGAGAAAGACATGACCGGCAATCCGATTCTGGAAGTCAAGGATCTGAACGTGTCGTATGGGCAGTCGAAAGTGCTCTTCGACGTTTCCCTGAAGGCGTACGCCAAGGAAGTCGTGGGCGTCGTGGGACGGAATGGCGCTGGCAAGACGACCCTAATGAAGACGATAGGAGGGTTCCTCAAGCCGTCCTGCGGTTCCGTGACCTTCAAGGGTGAGGACATCGTGGGGCTCCGTTCGTACGAAATAGTGCGAAAAGGCCTGAAGTACATTCCCCAGGACAAGGGGGTCTTCTCAGACCTGACGGTCATGGAGAACCTCCAGCTCTCCAGCTACGCGATGAGGGATTACGACTGGGGCAAGGTGACCCACTATTTCCCGAAGCTGCAGCAACTCATGAACCGAAAAGGAGCGTACCTCAGCGGCGGGGAACGCCAGATGCTCATGATCGGGCGGGCTATTTTGGGCAAACCCGATGTGCTGCTACTGGATGAGCCCACGGAGGGGCTGTCTCCAAGTGTGGTGCAGGACCTCGCGCGCACGTTCAAGGAGCTCAAGGACAGCATGGCCCTCGTGTTGGTCGAGCAGAACCTTTCCGTTGTGGCGGAAGTCGCCGACAGGCTCTACATCATGAGGGAAGGGAGAATATCCGCTGAGGTCTCAGACGCGCAAGACATCAAGACTCTCTCATTCGAGAAGTACCTGCTCTAGATTCATGTCGTGAAACGAAGGGGATAGGTGGAATGACCAAGCTGCTCAAGGACTACGGGAGCATTCTGTTGACTTTCGGTGCCGTGCTGCTGCTGCGGCTGATCCTTCCACGGCCATTCATCATGGACGTGTTGATATTCGGGGTATACGCCATGGCTTTCAACTTCCTCATGGGCCACCTCGGGCTGGTTTCCTTCGGTCAGCCGGCGTATCTTGGGCTGGGGGCGTACGGCACCGCGCTGTACCTGAGTTACGTCGGGGCGAACCCGTACGTGGGGGTTGTCGCTGGTGTGGTCGTCGGCCTGCTCGTGAGCATGCTCGTGGGGCTGTTCCTGGTGAAGCTGAGCAGCAGTTACTTCACCCTGGCCAATCTCGCGTTCTGCGCCATCGTGTTCTTCCTCTTCCAGAAGGGGCTTGTCTCGATCACCCGCGGTGACACGGGGTTATGGTACCTCGCCAGGATGACGAAGGGTGTCTTGTTGGACCTCAAGAACCCCAATGACCTCTTCCTTTTCGTCTTCGTGGTGGCGGTCCTGGTGTGGTTCCTGTTCAGGTATATGGACACGACTGTGTACGGAGCGAGCTGCCTCGCGGCCAAGGTGAACGAGACCAAACTCCAGTTCCTTGGTTACAACACCTTTAGGATCAAGTGGCTGGGATTCGTGATCGCGAACGGCGTGGCTGCTCTGGCCGGGTCTCTTTACGCGGTCTATTTCGGTTTCGTCTCTCCGGGTCTCACCGAATTGACACGCGCTGCTGAGGTCGTCATCGTGGGGTTGCTGGGCGGCGTCGGCACACTCTTGGGGCCGCTCGTCGGAGCGCTCGTTTACATCGGGATGAAGGACCTCACAAGCAAGTTCATAACATACTGGGAGCTTGTGGTCGGGCTTCTCTTGATATTCGTGATGCTGGCGGGCGAGAGGGGCATAGTTGGCACGCTGCAGCCGCTGCTGAGCCGGCTCATGGGAAAGCGCGCGCTTACTGGTGCCCATACCGGGGCGGAGCGACCCTAGCACGAACGGCAGACTTCCGACGCTGGCGCCCCGGCGAGAGGGACGGCACGAAGATGCCTGTCCCGCAAGACGCCTGGTCCCGCAATCGCGGGCTGCCGGAACCCGTGGCGGAACGGTCGGGCGCCATGGGGCTGAACGCCCCAGCTAACCGTGGCATGGCAGAGAGGGTGGGTAAGTGATGGATCTTAGCAGGCTGATATCTGCAATCGTCTTCGGGCTTAGCATGGCCAGCATATACTTTCTCCTGTCGATAGGCTTGTCGCTGTGCTACGGCCTTATGAGAATCATCAGCATCGACCAGTTCCTATACTACACCATTGGGGCGTACCTCACCTTCACTGTGTTCTCAGTGTCAGGCAGCTTCTGGCTCGGAGCTCTCGCGGGCATAGCAGCCAGCTGCGTGGTCGCCCTCGTAGTCGAGAAGAGCATATTCAAGCGGATATACGAGAAAGGCATCATGTTCAGCATGATCACGTCGTTCGGGGTTCTCCTGACCGGCGTGGGCGTCACCAAGTACATCTGGGGGCTGGTGCCGCGTCCGGTGGCCACGCCCATTGCCGGACAGATAAGCCTGTTCGGTGCAGAGGTACCGACTTACCGGTTGTTCGTGATAGGTCTCGTGACCGTCTTGTACGCCTGCCTGTGGCTGTTCTTGGAGAAGACCATCATTGGAAAGGCGATTCGGGCGGGGATCGAGGACGCCGAGAAAACCGAAGGGCTCGGCGTGGACATATACAAGATGTTCACTGTCATGTTCCTGATAGCAGCGGGCCTGTCGGCGCTGGCGGGCGGGCTCCACGCGCCGCTCATCATGGTCGACCCGCACATGGGCTTGAGGTTGATGTCGACCGCGTTCATGATAGTGATCATAGGCGGGCTGGGAAGCATCAAGGGGACTCTCATATCCTCGCTCATCATAGGGCAGGTTGTGTCACTGGGCTTTCTCATCTGGGCGCCCATTGCTGACATGGCGCCGTTCGTCATCATGCTCCTCGTGTTCCTGGTCAAGCCGACCGGCCTCTACGGCAGTGAGCTGCTGAAGCGATGACCCCGGACCGCCGGCACTGAGACTCGACGTGCCGGGCGGGGGGCAGAGGCGGAGAGGCTGCGAAGTATGCGGGGAGCAGCGCTGAGAGGATACGGAGTTGGTGAGAGTGTCGGAAGTGGCTGTGGTCCATCGCGACGTGATACCCGGGTCGCCCGCGCGGTACGATGAAGACGCCGTAAGCGCCGTGTACGAGATGTTGGAGCAGGGCGTGCGTCTCGCGGGCGGGATCGACCCGGTGATCAACCCGGGCGATCGAGTGCTCCTGAAAGTGAACGCGTGCTGGCCCGTTCCCGCGGACTCGGGGATCACGAGCGATCCTCGGGTGGTCGCCGCGGTCGTGAGGTACTTGAAGAAGGTGGCGAGGGCGGGGAGTGTCACTGTTGCCGAGAGGTCTAGCATCAAAGCGGACTCCCTCGAGTCGCTGCAACGGTCGGGGGTGTACGACGCGGCCTTGAGAGAAGGGGCGGACAGGATCGTTCCCCTGGAAAGGGACGTCAGGCTGAGCGCCACGATACCCGGCGCGAAAGTGCTGCGCGGTGAGGTCCACCTGCCGCAGTGCGTGGTTCAGGCGGACAAGATCGTGTACCTCGCCAAAATGAAGACTCACAAGGTCTGCGGGATAACCGCCAGCATGAAGCTGAGCCAGGGCATTCTTCCTTGGAGCGAGCAGATCAAGTACCACAGAAACGACATAGACCAAAAGATAGTCGACCTGCTGAGGCTGGTCAGGCCAGACCTGTCCATAGTCGACGCTCTCTGGCCGATGCAGGGTCAGGGTCCGGGGTCGCCATACAAGGACGACTTGATAAAGGATTTCAACACGATCGTGGTCGGCCGGGACCCGGTTGCCGTGGACTCGGTGTGCGCAAGGCTCATGGGCTTCGATCCGATGTTCGAGGTGGCGTACATCCGTGATGCGACTGTCGCGGGTCTCGGGGAGGGCAGGCCCGAAAGGATAGATGTGATGGGCGAGGACATAGAGCGGATAAAGAGGAACTTCCGCAGGGGGGACATCGGCCTCATCGGGCTGCACCCCAAGATCGATGTGTACGTGAGCGGCAGCTGCAAGGGCTGCTGCCATTTCACGAGAACGGGGCTCGATCCCTGGCTTGCCGACCAGGAGAAACTCAAGGACTTCGACAAGGTCGAGAAGATCACGCTCATAATCGGGAAGGACAATCCCCTTGGCATCCAGACCGATCACAAGCCTCCGAAGTCGTACACTTTTGTCATAGGAGACTGTGCCAGCCAGCACAGGGACAAAGGGATATTCCTTCCCGGATGCCCTTCGCTCAGCCTCCACGGTCTCATGCCGTTCATCGGCCTGAGCGACGAGGAGATACTGGCAAAGTACGCGAGACGACTTCCGGAAGGCTTCGTCCCGTGAGACGCGTCGCG
>JBLNDA010000040.1:0-6288 GCA_050261175.1 Clostridia bacterium | reverse complement strand
GGACTACGGGGAGGTAAAGGGAATGCGCGTTGTGACGAGAATCGTTGCCGTGTGGGTGGTCCTGTCGCTGACCCTGGTCGGTTCTGTGGCGTCCGCAGCTCCCAAGTTTCCCGACAAACCGATAAACTACATCATTTGTTTCGATCCCGGTGGAGAGTCTGACATTACAGCCCGTCTGCAGCAGCCGTTCCTGGAACAAGTCCTCGGAGTGAAAGTAGTCATTTCGTACAAGACTGGAGGCGGTGGTGCCGTAGGCTGGTCAGAGCTTGTGCGTTCGAAGCCCGACGGGTACACGATCGCCGGAGACAACCTGCCCCACACGATACTCCAGCCTCTGCAGAGAGGAGACGCGGGATACAAGACGGAGCAGCTAAAGCGCGTCTATTGCTTCGAAAGCACGCCAAACGCCCTCGTGGTAAGGAAGGATAGCCCCTTCAAGACGCTCAAAGACCTCATTGACTACGCAAAAGAGCACCCAGAGGTCGTGACGCTTGGCGGGAGTGGAAGCTGGTCCGCCAACCACCTCGGTGTACTCGAGCTCAATCAGGCGGCTAATGTCAAGCTAACCTACATACCGTTCACCGGCTCCGGCGCCGTTGTTCCGGCGTTGCTCGGTGGACATGTCACGGGACTTATGACGTACACCACCATGGCTGTCCAGTACAAGGACCAAATGCGGGTGCTGGCAGTGGCTTCCGAGAGGCGCTCGGCGGTACTGCCCGACGCCCCCACGTTCATGGAGCTCGGGTATGACTTGGTCGAGGGTGCGTACCGCGGCGTTTCCGTGCCCCCGAATACGCCTGACGAAGTCGTGAGAGTGCTGGCGGATGCGTTTGAGAAAGTCAACCGCAACCCAGAATTCCAAAAGAAGATGCAGCAACTGGCGTTCGATCTGGAGTTCATGGGCCCCGAGGACTACGAGGAGTTCGTCCAGTCCAGACGCACCCACTATGAGAAGCTCCTCAAAGACCTCGGACTTCTGAAGTAGATGAAAGCGAGAATTCAACAAAGCACCACCTAGGTGTGGAGCCTGAAACCTTGCGCGAGAGGTCGGGGCCGGCGTGGCGCCGCCCCGACCCTGCCACATCGGCGCGGGTCTGTCCGTCGAGCTAGTCAACCGAATCAGGAAGGTGATGCGAATGGATGCCTTGATGTCCGGGATAACGCAGGTCCTTGCCCCCGGCAACCTCGTGCTAATGCTTGTCGGCACCATCGCTGGGTTGATCGCGGGCGCTTTACCTGGTCTGACAGCCACGATGGCCGTGGCCCTCGTGCTCCCATTCACGTTCGTGATGCCGCCGCTTCCAGGCCTTGTGACCATGGGCGCGATTTACATGTCAGCGATATACGGAGGCAGCTTCTCGGCGATACTCATCAATACCCCTGGGACCCCTTCCTCTATCGGCACGTGCTTTGACGGGTATCCGATGGCAAGAGCAGGGAGAGGCCAAGAGGCCATCGTCGTCGCTACGGTTGCCTCGGTCATCGGCGGGCTGTTCGGGGTCGCCGTGCTCGCCTTCCTGGCGCCGCCCCTTGCGCGCATCGCACTGCGGTTCGGCCCCCCGGAGTACTTCTGGGTGGGGGTATTCGGGCTAAGCATAATAGCAAGCCTCGTATCGAAGTCGCTTCTGAAGGGCCTTCTCGCCGGAGCAGTGGGTCTATTGATAAGCATGATCGGTATCAGCCCGATCGGGGGAAACGTGCGGTTCACGTTCGGTGAGCCCGACCTGCAAGGCGGAGTCCAGCTCGTGTGTGCGCTGATAGGGTTGTTCTGCATACCCGAAGTTCTTTCGCTCGTGCTGCAGGGAACGCAAGCTTATGAGGCTGTGCGCCTCGTGAAACAGAAAGGCGTCATCATGGCGACGGTGCGCAAGGTGCTCGGACAGCCCGGGAATCTCCTGCGGTCCAGCATCATCGGGACAGTGGTCGGGATCATACCTGGCGCAGGCGGTAACATCGCGAACCTCATCTCGTACAATGAAGCCGTGCGCGCCTCGAAACATCCCGAGCAATTCGGCACCGGTATCATCGACGGCGTGATCGCCACTGAGACAGCCAACAACGCCACCGTCGGAGGAGGGCTGGTTCCCCTTCTCACCCTGGGAGTGCCCGGCACGCCCGTAGATGCTGTGATTTACGGGGGACTCTTGCTCCAAGGTCTCCGACCGGGGCCGGAGTTGTTCACCATTCATGCTGATATCACGTACGGGTTTATCTTCTCTCTCTTCGTCGCCACACTCATGATGTTCGTGGTGGGACTTGCCGTGGGAACGATGCTGCACAGACTCGTATCACGCACCCCCTTGCGGTTCCTCGTACCGTCCATCGTGTTCCTTAGCATCATCGGCTCGTACGCAATCAGGAACAATTTGACCGACGTATGGGTCATGCTCGGGTGTGGGATCATAGGGTACATCCTCAAGGAGCTCGACTTCAACGCAGCCCCGATAGTCCTCGGCCTCATCCTCGGGCCGATCATTGAGGAGGGGCTGCTACAATCTCTTCTCATCTCAACGGCATGGCGACACCCGTGGCTCATATTCTTCAGGAGTCCGATATCCATCATCCTCATCTTGGTGACGGTGCTCTCGTTCGCGTGGCCATACCTGTCCTCGTCTGCGAGCCGTCGCCGGAAGGAGGGTGCTTATGCTAGCCGTTGACCGCATTTCAGCCTTTCTCGTGTTGGTCGCAGCGCTGGCCTTCGGGGTGCAGCTCCGCGGCCTGCCGAAGCTTGATGCCCTGTTCCCGAAGTACGTGCTTGGCATAGCAGTAGTGATGTCTCTAGCCTTACTCATCACGACATGGACAAAAAGGAGCTCACAAAAGACCTTTAGGCTCCCGAACATGCTGACCTTGGGACTGGCCGTGGGATTGATGGTCGTGTGGCTCATTCTCATTCCAATTGTAGGATCTTACGTGGCGAGCGTGCTGACGTCGACGCTCTTCACGGTGTTCGTGGACAGTAGAGTACGAAAGCCCAGCGCCCTGGCCACCTCTTTCGCCGTGGTCGCCGCTGAAATCGGTCTTTTCTATGTAGTGTTTGCCAAGCTGCTCGATGTTCCGTTCCCGAGAGGGTTTCTGTTTTGAGGCGACAGGCGGGGCAACAGGCTCGCGGGTACCCGTCGGTAGTAGGTGACCAATCACCGGAAATACGTCTGGAGGATTGCTGTGATGGAGAGAATAAGCATCGCTGTGGTTCCCGGCGACGGTATCGGGCCCGAGGTAACCGCGGAGGCAGTCAAAGTGCTGAGGGTTGCCGCGGAAGTACATGGTGGGATAACGTTCGGTTTCACAGAGTACGCATGGGGCTGCGAGTACTACCTGAGGCACGGGCGTATGATGGACGAACACGGCCTCGACGCCCTGCGAGACCATGAGGCCATACTCCTGGGCGCAGTCGGAGCGCCCGGCTTGGTTCCTGACCATGTTTCACTCTGGGGCTTGCTCCTCCCCATCCGCAAATCCTTCGATCAATACGTGAACCTCCGACCCATCAAGCTGCTTCGCGGCGTGCCTGGACGGCTCATAGGCAAAGGCCCGGAGGACATAGACTTCGTGGTGGTCCGCGAGAATACAGAGGGGGAGTACTCGGGAGTCGGAGGCAGAGTACACGTCGGGACACCGTTCGAGGTCGCCATCCAGAGCAACGTGTTCACTCGCCAAGGAACGGAACGAGTCATGAGATACGCCTTCGACTTGGCGAGAAAGAGACAGAAGGTAAAGCGCGTCGTATCGGTGACCAAGTCCAACGCGTGCAACTACAGCATGGTGTTCTGGGACGAGGTCTTTCGCGCCGTAGCGAATGACTATCCGGATGTGGAAGCCGTGCAGGTTCACGTGGACGCAGCGGCCATGTATGTGATCACAAGACCCGAGTGGTTCGATGTGGTCGTCGCAACTAACCTTTTCGGGGACATCCTCACAGACGAAGGCGCGGCGATCCAAGGTAGCATCGGTCTTGCGGCGGGCGCAAACCTGAACCCAGAGAGGAAGTATCCGTCGATGTTCGAGCCCATCCACGGCTCAGCACCTGACATCGCCGGCAAAGGAATAGCAAACCCCATCGCGACCATATGGGCGGCAGCCATGATGTTGGACTTCCTCGGGTACGAGGACATGGGTAGTCTCGTCATATCCGCCATCGAGCGTACTCTTCTCGAGGACGCCCCCAAGCCGCTCGATCTTGGCGGAACTGCTGGCACGTCTGAAGTCGGCGACGCAATATGCGAGAGCCTCTACCGGCTGGAAGGGTGAGCGGCAAGTGCGCTCACAGCCGGCCGGACCTCGCCAAGCCGCCGCGCGCCGCCGCAGCGTCAGGCAAGTCCCGACTGAAGGATGTCAAGGCGGGCCGGTCATCCCCGAGTCGCTTTCGGGCCATGCCTGCGGAGGCGACGAACAGCCAGCACGGGTCCGGTGCGGCGCTCTCGCGTCCCCGCGGCGCCCGCCCTGGTGGATGACGCGGTGAAGATCGCTATGCCCAGGATCACGAGAATGCCTCCGGCGACCGCGCTGGCCGGAGGTCTTTCTTTCAGCAGCGCCATCGCGAGCAGAGTGGCACCCACGGGCTCCCCGAGGACGCTTACGGATATCACAGAGGCGCTCACGTACCGGAGGGCCCAATTGAACACGGTATGACCGAGGATAGTGGGAACGGCAGCGAGCGCAAGGAAAAGCATGTAGTCACGGGTCGGGTATGGGTAGACCCGCGCCCCGCTAGCCAGAGACGTGACGCCGAGGGCTAGCGAGCAAATGCCGTAGACCACAAAAGCGTACGGCGCCACGGAAAGCCGCTGCCTCACTCCTCTCCCCACGATTACGTAACCTGCGAACATCAGGGCCGAGAGAAGGGCAAGCATGTCGCCGAAAAGCGCCGACCCGCCGCCGGCCGAATCGCCGAGACCGATGATGGCGGACCCGACCGCGGCGATGAACGCCCCCACTACCGCCGCGCCGAAGGTTGTCTCGCCGAAGGCGAGGCGGCTCGCGAACATCACGAAGAGAGGGTGCGTTTCCACGAGCACAGCCGAGCTTGCGACCGAGGTGAGGGAGAGGGAAGTCATCCAAGCCCCGAAGTGCACTGCAAGCAAGCCGCCGGCAAGGATCGAAAGGGCGAGATCTCTACGCCCCATCGCCAACATTCCGCGCCTCCCGCCGACGAGGGCGAACGGCGCCAGCATGAGCGTGGCGAGGCCCATCCTCCATGTCGCGATTACGAGCGGAGGTGCGGACGACAGGCGCACGAAGATGGACGCGGATGACACCGCGGCGACCCCCATGATGATGGCCACCCAAGGCAAGACCACCGGCCGGTCGGCGACCCCCCGTTGAGCCTCGGCCGGAGCCGGAGCCCCGCGCTCTCGAATGTCGTCCATGTCGCACCACCTCAATGGAATCCGCGGACCCCTACAGGGCATCCCCGCTCACATACGGTGACCCCTCCCAGCGCTGCCTGCGCCGCCCAATCGCACCGTGTGGTGCTCCACCGGGCCGAGGTCGCCTCAGCTCAGGCTGCCGCAAGCGGGGCAGTTGGGGTCGCGCGCCGCGACCACCTCCCGCCACGACATCGCGAGCCCATCAAACAGGAGCAACCGCCCGACCAGGGGCTGCCCTAGGCCAAGGATCACCTTGATGCTCTCCAGAGCCTCGATGCTGCCCATAACCCCCGGAACCGCTCCGATGATCCCTGCTTCCCGGCACGACGGCACCGCGCCCGGCGGCGGGGGCACCGGGAATACGCAGCGGTAACACGGCCCTTGCCCAGGGATGACCGTGAGCACCATGCCGTCGAACCTGAGCACCCCTGCCTCCACCAGTGGCTTGCCCGCCTTCACGCACGCGTCATTCACGACGTACCTGGTCTCGAGGTTGTCGACGGCATCCACGACCACGTCATACGGCTCAATGAGCGCAGGCGCGCTCTCGGCCGTGACCGTCGCGCGATGGGGCACCACGTGGACGCCAGGGTTCAGGCGCGCGAGCGCCCGCCTCGCGGACTCCACCTTGGCGAGGCCCAGCTGGTTCATACCATGGAGAATCTGCCTCTGCAGGTTGGAGAGGTCCACAACGTCGGAATCCACCAACCCGAGGGTGCCCACTCCCGCCGCGGCAAGGTACATGGCCACTGGAGACCCGAGGCCCCCCGCGCCCACGACGAGTACCTTCGCCGCGCCGAGCTTCGCCTGGCCGGCCTCCCCTATTTCCGGCATCACAAGCTGCCTGGAATAGCGCATCCTCTCTTCGTCTGTCAGCATCTCCGCATTACCACTCCTCGGGCCAGCGCCCATGCAG
>JBLNDA010000039.1:0-60531 GCA_050261175.1 Clostridia bacterium | reverse complement strand
TCGCCGTTTCGATGCTGCGCTGCATGGTACTGATGAGGCCGGCTATCTCCTTGGTCGCCTTGCCTGAGCGTTCCGCGAGCTTGCGCACCTCGTCGGCGACGACCGCGAAGCCCTTCCCGTGTTCGCCGGCGCGGGCCGCTTCGATTGCGGCGTTGAGCGCCAGGAGGTTCGTCTGCTCGGCGATGTCGTCGATGACCTCTATGATCTTGCCGATCTCGCTCGAGTGCGCGCCGAGCTCTTTGATACCTGCGGCGACGGCCTCGGCCTGAGCCCGGATGTCGTCCATGCCCACTGTGACGTCATCGACGGCTCGAGAACCGCTCCCCGCGGCTGCACGGCTTTTCTCGGCGGCAGCGATGAGCGAGCCGACGGCCTTCGAGACCCCCTCCATGAGGCGGGCCATGGACGCGACCACGGTGTTGGCCTGGTTCACCGAGGAGGCCTGTTCCTGCGCGCCCTTGGCTATCTGGTCGATGGCCGCGGAAAGCTGGCTTGTGGCGCTGGACGTTGCGTGGGCGCTCGTGCTCTGTTCCGCCGCGCCCTTGGCCACTTGCTCTATGGTCTTCGCCACCTGTTCAGTGGCGGTGGCTGCCTCGTCCGTGCTCGCGGCGAGCTCCTGCCCGGTGGATGCCACGTTCTTGGCGTGCCTCCTCAGCTCTTCCACCACGGTTCTGAGGCTCGACACCATCTCGGAAAAGGCCCGGGCCATGACGCCCACCTCGTCACCGCGCTTCGTGCCGGGTACTTCGACCAGGAGGTGGCCCGCAGCTACCTCCTGGGCAGCGCGGGCAAGGGCTCTCGTCGGCCCGGTGATGCCCGCGGCAAGCGCGAGTGCTAGGATGAGACCCAGCGCCACAGCGGCCCCGAGGATGACTATCGTGCGCTGCCGGACGTCCTTCGCTGCGGCCTTCGCCGCCTCACTCGCCGAGGCAGCGGCGTCCTGGTACGCCTTCAGGCCCGCTCCGAGCTGATCCCTGATGCTCTCGATGATCGCGTCGCCCTCCGTCATCATGTAGCCCAGCGCTTCGCCCCGCTGGCCGTTGTCGATGTACTCGAAGACCTTGTTCCGGCACTCGTCCCAGAGCTTCCGTATGTCTGCTACCGTCTTGCCCTCTCCGGCTCCGGCGGCTTCGCCCTGTTCCCTCATATCTATGGTGGCCCCGGAAAGCGCGTCGAACTGCTGCTGAATCTCTGCATCGGCATCTTTCAAGGAGTTGTGCAACCTCGAATCGCCCATAAGGAGGAAACCGCGCAGAGCGATGGTGAATCTCTCAAACGCGCTGAACGTCCTCTCGATCTGGCCCAGGCGGACCATTTGTTCGTCGACCACCCTCGCGAGGTCGGCGCTTACCTTAGTGACCCCCTGCAGGCCGAAGTATCCGATCACCGCCATGAGCAGGAGAAGCAGAAAGAAGCTCGCGAGGATCTTGAATCCCACCCCGAACCGGATCCGAGACCTCATTTATGGTTCACCCCTCCCAGCGTCCCCGACTTTGCGGTCCCGTTGGCCTTCCACAGGCGCCGAGCTGGAACGTGCAAGGCGCTGCGGTACTTGCAAGGCGCTTCAGTGAGTGACGGTCCGTTGTATCGGCGTCGTATCCGCGTCCTGGCTCCCGCGCGCCCTAATGCAGGCCCCCTAATAAGGGTATCGGCAGACTCGGCCGCTGTTTTAGATTTGCCTTGCCTATCCTGTGCGCAGAATTGTGACCGCCGGCGAAAACTCACGGCGCCACAACGAGCCAGTCGCAGCCGGACATCCACAAGACACGCACACTCGACCGCCGCGGATGATCCCGCGCGTTCTTCCGGGCTCAGCCCGGGCTAAAGAGACGGTCCTGATTGCCGATATGATGAATAGACACGATACGACACCGTTCGGAAGGGCGCGGTCTGGCGATGCAGAGAAAACACGTGACCAAGAGACAGGCGAAGAGGCGGGCCGAGACAAGGCCTGCCACGGGCGAGAAGCAGCACGGGATCAGCCTGTGCATGATCGTCAAGGACGAGGAGGAGTTCCTCCCCGGGTGCCTCGATAGCGTCAAGGGCGTCGTCGACGAGATAGTCATTGTCGACACCGGCTCCACCGACCGCACCGTGGAGATCGCCCGCCAGTACGGGGCTAAGGTGTATCGCTACGAGTGGAACGATGACTTCGCCGCGGCCCGCAACGAAAGCCTCAAGCACGCGACGTGCGGGTGGATACTCGTGCTGGATGCGGACGAGCGTCTTGATGCTGGCGCAGGCGAGACGCTCAAGTCGGCGGCACGGGGATGGTGCCCGAAAGCGATCTATGCGGCGAGGATCGTCAACCATAGCGTCTCCGGCAACGAGACACAGCACTACTTCCCGAGGTTCTTCCCAAACCACGCGGGCATTCAGTACGTCGGCCTGATTCACGAGAAACCCGTGTCGCGCTCATCAAAGCTCTTCTCCGCGTCTCAGCTTCCGCACAGGTTAGCGGGGTTCACGGTGATCCACCACGGGTATAAGCAAGAAGTGGTGCAGGGTCGCGGCAAGATGCGGCGGAACATCGAGCTCCTCCAGAGGATCCTGGAGGCTGGTGACGACCCGTACTACCGGTACAAACTCGGGTCGATGCTTCTTTCCGCTGGCAAGGTCCCTGAGGCCGTGTGTGAGATCGAGCGAGTGCTGGCCGCCCTCGAGTCCATGGATGACGACACCAGACGCAGAACGAGTGTGGGCCGTGTTGACGTGCTGCTGCTCCTCGCAGAGGCGTACGAGAAGCAGGGACGACAAGCTGACGCGTCGAGCGTCATCGACCGGGCGCTCGAGATCCTACCCGGCTCGAAGGAAGCTCGGCACCAGAAAGCGGTCCAGCTCTTCAAGCAGGATAGGACCGAGGAGGCGCGGGGTATGTTCCTCGCGCTCGCATCGGATCAGCCGAGCGACCGTTCGGACACCGGCGGCGAGCAACTGGTATTCGACATGGCCTTGGACACCTGGAAACCCCTTACCATGGCCGCCAGGTGCAGCATGCGCTTGGGCGATGTCCCTGGAGCGGTCCAGGCTCTTGCTGCTGCGGCGGGGTACGTTCCCAGGAGCGATGATTACCTTGATACCATCCGGGAGACCCTGGACCGGGTCGATCTTGGCAAGACCGGACCAGGCGAAGAGAGCAGCGCTCAGATCAAGCTGCTCAGGGACGTTCTGGATGAGGAGGCGGCAAAGAAACTCGCGGAAGGAGACCGGCTGCTCGCAGAGGGCGAGATTGCCCGTGCCCTGGAGCTATATGCGGGTTCGGCGAGGCTCAGCGGAGCGGGAAACGGGGCCCTGCTCGCGAAGATCGCCCGCATCCAGCTGCGGCTCGGCAACACCAGGGAGGCATTTGCGACGTACCTCCAGGCGCTACGGTCGCTGCCAGGCGACCTCGAGGCCGTGGGTCTTCTCATAGAACTGACTGAAGCGTTCAAGACGTTGAACGGCGACGCTGGTGCGTCGGACGGCATTGCGGTGGTGAGCTGATGCTTCTCGACTACAGGAACGTGCGTTTCGGGCTCTGCCCACTAAACGGCTGCAGCAGCATGCCGATATCGATATTAGGGTATGGAGGCAGTAGCTCTGCACTACGCAACGGGAGAAGGGGGTGAGAGGGTGGTAGCCTAGGTTGCGTGAAACGGGGACGGGCGTCCCGCCATACCGAACAGCCCGGGCGGATGCGGCCGCGCTCCGCGTGACACAGCGCGGCAAGAGGACGGATCCTCGACCCGCAGCAAAGCTGCGGGATGAAAGAACAGGGAGGTAGGCAGACATGGCACAGGGTGATATTACTCGAATAGCGTCGAACATATCCGGCTTGAACGCGTTGAACGCGCTGAAAGCCGTGAACCAGCAGCTCGGAATCCACCAGCTCAGGTTGTCAACAGGTAGGCGGATCAACGAGGCGGCTGACGACCCCGCCGGGCTCACCATCGCGACGAAGCTCAATTACAAGAGCAGAGGTCTCGGAGTTGCGCTCGACAACATCGGCGACGCGAAGAACCTCCTCGGAGTAGCCGAAGGCAGCCTGAACAAGATCAGCGACATCCTGCTCCTGATCAGGGATAAGGCGGAACAGGCAGCGAACGACACTTTGGGGACTGCAGAACGGGACGCGATAAAGAGCCAGATCCAAGCGCTCGTCGACGAGATCAACACCATCGTGGGTGAGACGGAATGGAACGGGCAGGCGCTCATCAACGGAAGCTCGAGCAACATGACGTTCCAGACCGGGTTCCAGAGCACGGCCAAGACCGACGTCAAAGTCTTGACGGATCACTCCGCCAGCACGTTGGGCGTCGCGACCGTTGACGTGTCGTCGTACTCATCGGCAACAGCCTACATGGACCTGGTCGATAAGGCGCTGGCGAGTGTCAGCTCGACCTTGAAAGACATCGGGGCGATAGTCTCGCGTCTCACGTTCAAAGAAGAGAACCTCGTCGTTGCGAAGACCAACACCGAGGCGGCGTACAACCGTATCATGAACGCCGACATCGCGGCTGAGCAACTCGAGGCGATGAAGTACCAGATCCTGCAGCAGACGGCCACCGCAATGCTGGCGCAAGCGAACGTGGCGCCGCAGGCGGTACTGGGTCTGTTCAGGTAGTTTGACACGGCTCGGCCCCGAATTCGGGTCGAGATCGGTCCACGGGATGGGTCACGCTCGTGGGGGGAAGAATGGCTTCCCCTCACGAGCGTCCAGCAGGGAGCGATCATAAGCGGAGTGTCATGAGCGGAAGGTGCGTCAAGAGATAAGTCCGCTGTCGGGGGAAGACATACCTGACGCGAGGCCCGCGCATGCGATCGACACGGTTCGCCGAGGCTGCACGATGCTGGCTGGCGTGCACCTCATCTTCGCTATCTTCGCTCGTCAAGGCTGGGCTCCACGAGAAGGGGCGACCCGGAGGGCCGATGACACCCGGGGCCGACTGGAGGTTACACTCATGAACGCTGAACTTGACATGCTGCAGGCAGCGAGTGAGTACAGGGGCCGGAGCGCGCACGGTGTGTACCGGGTGCAACAGGTGCTCTCGGCGAAGCCCGAGGAGCTCGTGCTGATGGTGTATGACCACATCATCGCCAGTTGCAAGGCCAAGGACAAGAAGAAGGCGTCCGCCGGTATCGCGACGCTCATCGACAGCCTGGACCTCGACCAGGGCGAGGTCGCGGTGGGACTGTTTCGACTGTATAGATACGCGATGGAAAGGGTTTGGGAGGGAGAGTTCGACGAAGCACTTTCCGTGATGCGCCCGCTCCGCGAGACTTGGGCGGCGGCCGTGAAAGGCAGGGGGAGCGCTGCTAACCCCATCGGCATGAGCCAGGTCGTAGGTGGGCCGGAGAGGGCGGGCGCCTCGGCCACGAGGTGATCCCGCGTGGAAGTCACAGTTGCTGAGGTCAGATTGAGACATCTGGATATGCTCGCGAATGCTCAAGCGCGTCACGCAGCGCCGCGCCTTGGGCTCGTACCCGAAGAAAGGGTTCGGCGGGTGACGGTGCAGGGCACGCGCCGGCTGGCCGTAGCGGGCGCAGCGGAGGATCTGCGCGAAACACAGGCCGAGGCCGCTGCGGAAGCCAAGGCTGAAGCAGAGCGTGCCCGTCGGGAGCAAGAGCGGGCCGAGCGCATTGCGCAGCTCCTCGCTGAAGGTGTAGTGAACATCAGGATCACCTTCTATGTGGACAACGACACCGATGAGGTGACCATCAGGGTAATCGACAACGCCACCGGCGAGGTTGTGCGGCACATCCCTCCCGAGGAACTAGCGACCATGATGGACCACCTGAGACAATTCGCAGGTCTTCTAGTGGACAGAAAGAGGTAGGCCCCCAGGCGCGGCGGGTACAGCACGAGGACAGTGAAGCATGGAGCTCAAGAGGAGGTGGTCGTCATGAGTCTCGGTATACTGCCTATCACGACGGGCACGAGCCAGCTCGAGGAACTCATCAAGAAATACATGGAGATTGAGTCGCAGCCCGTCACAGACCTCAAGGCTGCCAAAGAGGCGCTCAACACGAAAGCAGGGATGTTCCGGGACCTGAACTCCTCACTCCTCGCGCTGAAGAACGCGTCGGCTGACCTTTCCCCTGAGGACCTGACGTCGCTCTATGACGCCCGGAGCGCGGTTTCGGCCAGCCCAGACGTGGTCTCGGCCAAGGCTGCCGCTTCGGCGGCCTTGGCGACTTACAGCGTTTTCGTGGAAAGGCTCGCAAGCTACGACGTGGTGGTCTCGAATGCCCTCGTCAGCACCGGCACGGAGATTTCAGCGGCGGCTGGCGCGGGGACGAAGACCTTCACCCTAACCGTTGGCAGTGCTTTCTGGGACATCAATGTCGAGGTGGTTGCCGGCCAGGACAACGCCACGGTCCTCGCGAATATGGCAGCCGCAATCAATGCGTCCGGCGCGGGTACCGTGGTGAGCGCGGCGGTGGTGAACGAGCAGTCGGACACGAGCCGCCTTGTCATCACCGCGAGATCCACGGGAAGCGCGAATGCAATCACCCTCACGGAAACGGGCGGGACGAACAACATCCTCTCCGCGTCCGGGACGAGTTCGTCGGTGCAATCGTCGGGCGGGACCGGCGGCTATCTTGCGGCCCGTGACACGCTGGATGCCAGGTTCAGTCTGAACGGCCTCTCATTTGTCAGGTCTTCTAACGAGGTGTCAGACGCGATCTCAGGGGTCACACTCACGCTCAAGAAAGCGCAGGCTTCCGGCGACGCCCCGGTGAGCGTAGAGGTCAGTCGCGACACAAGCGCCGTGAAGGACAAGATAGAGTCGTTCATTTCGAATTACAACGCGACCGTCAAGTATCTCAGCAGCAAGACCCTGGTCGATCCCGACGCCGGGATACGTGGAGATCTCGCGGGTGACGCCATCTACCTGGACCTGAAAGTGAAGATGAACCGGGTCGTCCAGGGTAGGGTTGAAGGGCTCGCCTACCCCGATCCCACGAGGCTCTACGACCTCGGTATCACCCTGGACAGCGTCGGAAACCTTGTCCTCAGTGACGAGGCCAAACTTGACGCGGCGCTCGCCGACCACCCGGGGGCGGTACGCGACCTGTTCACGTCGGCGAGCGGGGTGGCTGTGAAGATGCACGACCTCATGGAGCCGTTTGTGGAGGAGCTAACGGGCATCATTGCGCGACAGCAGCAGTCCATCACCAACCAGATCAACAGGATCGACTCGAGAGTGAAGGACCTAGAGGAGCGTCTTGCTATACGAGAGAAGGCGCTCCGATCAGAGTTTTCGTCGCTCATCCAGGCCATGCAGCTCATGAGCGCGCAGAGTGCCTTGATCAACAGCTTCATGGCCCAGGCTAACACGGTGTTTGCCTACTGAGCGAGATGGAGGAATCTTGGCGGTTCTCCGGCGAATTCGGGGTCTCCGGGGCACGTTGACGGAGGAGAGACGCGGCGTGACGTGGCAGTTTGGCGGCGCGGCGGCGGAGTGCGAGGAGCGCGAAGCGTACGTCGTCGAGGCGGAGGCGTGCACGAGGGCACGGTGCCTCGGGTGCTCCACGCACGACGCAGATCTGCGGGACGCACGGACTGGACGCGGCGCGACGCGTCTCCGCGTCGACCGGCGAAACGGCAGCGTGCCACGGAGACCCCGCGCGGGGGAATACCACTGGTGCCCGTTGGGATATCGGCCTGACAACCCCTTCCGCTCGAACGCAGGCCGGGTTGAGTAGAAGCGAGATTCCACGAAGAACGAGGCCTGGGGAAACCGGGGGGAGCGCGGCTTGGGCAAGAAGGACATGCATGAAGAGAGGATAGTTGAGCTTGCCGACAGCTACGACCGGGAGGCGCTGCTTCTCGAGAAGGTCGTTCGACACATGAAGCACGAGATAGGACTCCTCCAGGCCGGAGACTACGCCTCTCTCTGCGACTCTTTGGCCGGGCGCGGCGAGCACATCGACGGTATCGCGCAGCTCGAAGCGAGACGGCGCGAGCTGGAGGCCGAGCTTTCCGACCAGGAATCTGCGGCCGCCGGCCGCATCGGTGCGCTGCATGAAGCGCTCGCCGATCCCCGGGTGGTGGAGGCTCGCCGCAGGGCGGCGGCAATGCACCGGCAAGCCCTCGAACTCGACGCCGAACTCCGGGAAATGGCCCGGGCTCGAAGAGTCGAGATGGAGACGGGGCTTGCCGAGCTTGCCCATGGTAGAGCGGCGAGCCACGCATACAGCGGGCACGGGCGAGCCAAACCCGCCCCGAGGTTCCTCGACAAGGAGCGGTGACCCAGGGCCGCGAACGTCCACCAAGTCGGCAGGCCAGCGAGCCCGTTGGCAAGCTTGCCACCGGTCTTCCTCCATGCCATCTGTCTCCATGCCATCTGTGGGCCATTCCATTCCAAGAAGGATATTCCATCTAAACGTCGAAAATCGTAGCCATGACGCGAACTTGCGTGCTGCGGGTTTCCGCACACGAGAGCCACCCGGGCGGGGTGATTTGAGGGTGGTCTACAGGGTCCTTATCGTGGACGACGAGCCCAACATGAGGGCTGTGCTTTCCGACGTCCTCACCGAGGAAGGGTACGAGGTAGCGACGGCGCGCGACGGCGCCGAGTGTACCGCCATGGTCACTTCCGGAGACTTCCACGTGGTCGTGCTCGACCTCAAGCTACCCGACGCGAACGGTATCGACGTCCTGCGCGAGATCAAGGCGCATTCCCCGGAAAGCGTGGTCATCATGATAACCGCTTTCTCCTCGGTCGACACCGCCATTGAGGCCATGAAGTGCGGCGCCTACGACTACATCACGAAGCCGTTCAAAATCGACAACTTCAAGATGGTCGTCAAGAGCGCCCTGGAACTCGGAGCCTCGTTCTCGCGCGCCCCTCGCCGCCAACCGCTCCGCGCGGAGAGCGAGTTCGGGATGGTGGGCTCCACACCCGAGATGCAGAGAGTCTTCAGGATGATCGACGACATCGCGCCGACGAACGCGACGGTCCTCATCTATGGTGAAAGCGGAACCGGAAAGGAACTCCTCGCGAGGGCCATCCACAACTGCAGCCACAGGGCGGACAAGCCATTCGTGAAAGTGAACTGTGCGGCCGTTCCCGAAAGTCTGCTCGAGTCGGAGCTTTTCGGGCACGAGCGCGGCGCGTTCACCTCGGCGGTGACGAAGCGCCTCGGCCGCTTCGAGGTAGCCGACATGGGCACCATCTTCCTGGATGAGGTGGGCGAGATGAGCCCGGCCATGCAGGCGAAGCTGCTCAGGGTCACGCAGGAGAAGGAGTTCGAACGCGTCGGGAGTTCACAGACGATCCGCGTCGATGTGCGCATCATCGCCGCGACGAACCAGGACCTCAAAGAAAAGGTGGCGCAGGGTGAGTTCAGAGAGGACCTTTACTACCGTCTCAGCGTGATTCCCATCTACCTGCCGCCGCTGCGCGAGCGAAAGGCGGACATTCCTCTCCTCGTGAACAAGTTCGTTGCACACTACAGCAAGGCCATCGGGAGGAAGATCACGCACGTTTCGGAAAAGGCCATGAAGATGCTAATGGATTACGACTGGCCGGGAAACGTGCGGGAACTCGAGAACTGCGTCGAGCGGGCGGTCATCTTCGCGAAGGGCCAGGTCATCGATGAGGGCAACCTCTACATAGGCATCCCCGCGATAAACGCTCCTGCGGCGCCATCGTCTCAGGGCGCGCACGGAGATGGAAGGACGGCCAAGGCCGACGCCGACGCGGCAGGAGCCGATGCACCGGCCGGGCCGGGCAGGCCTATGTCGATGAGGGAGGTTGAGAAGGCCCACATAGCGCGGGTGCTGCGCGAAACCAACAGCAACCGGACAGAGGCCGCGAGGATCCTTCAGATCAGCCGGCGTACCTTGCTCAACAAGATCAAGGAGTACGGGATAGCTGAGTAGCAGTCCTCGACGGGGGGCTGCCGCCGAGATGCCCACGGCACGGATGACGAACGTGCAGCGGCCGAATGTCTCCACGATAGTCTGCGGGGTGTTTTGGGGTGGGTAGTGCGTGGCTCGATGTGGTGCTCGCAGCCATGAGCGCGGGGGCGCTGGCATTTGCCTGTCTGGAAATGCGCGTGGCACGGCGGAAGGTCGCCGAGGCCCGGGAACAGCTTTCCTCCATGCGCGAGTTCGTATCGGGCCTCGCCGAGAACGACCTGGCCCTCCAAAGAGAGCTCGTGGCAGCAAACGCTGAGCTCAACCGGCGTGTCCTGCAGCTTGCCAGCCTCTTCGAGGTCGGGAAGGAACTCATGTCAATCCGCCGGCCCGATGAGGTCTTGGACCGTATCGTGGCGATCGCGAGCCGTCTCATCCCGTCCCAGGGCTCCGCCATCCGCATACTGAGCCGAGATAGATCCCGCCTCGTCTTGAAGGCCCATCACGGCCTGTCCCCCGAGTTCGTTGAGAAGAGCGGGTCCGTGCCTGTCGATACGGGCTCCCTCGGACAGGTCGTGCGGCTCGGCAAGCCCCTCGCAGGCGTTGACGGTGCGGGTGAGGCGAGCACGTACTTTGAAGACATGGGTCGTGAGGGGATGACATTCGCCCTTTCGGTACCCTTGGCGGTGTGCGGCGAGGTAACCGGCGTTTTGACGGTGTACACCCCGAGCATCCACGAGCGGACCCGCGACGAGATCAGGTTCCTCACTATTCTCGCGGCATACGCCTCCGCTGCCCTCGAGAGTGCGGAGCTGTATGCGGACCTGGGACAAGCCAACAGGGAGCTTTCAGCCCTGAAAGAGTACAACGAAAGCATCATCGAGAGCCTGACCATAGGCCTTGCTGTGGTGGACAGGGACCTTGTCATCACTACGTGGAACGGCGGCATGGAGGCCATCACCGGGATCCCGGCCGACCAAGCGCTGGGGAGGAGGTATTTCGAGGTTCTTCCGGAACAGGCGGAAGCGGGTCTCGCGGACATCCTGGCGGAGGTGCTCGAGGAAGGAGAGACCCTGGAGAGCGATGAGATGCGGCAACATGCGCCGGATGGCAGGGAATACGTGGTCTCTTGCAGGGTGTGCCCGCTCGTGAGCACGCCGGACGGGCCGGCGGAGGACGGCGGCCGGGCCGATCCCGCCTCGCAACTCACCTCGGGCGAACAGGGCAGGCGCGGTGAGCGGAACGGGCGGAGCGAACGGGCGGGGCTGGAGAAGCATGACCCCGGGGACAGGCGCGGCAATGCAGATGACCGGGATGACAAGGACGAGCCCGAACACAGGGCCGGGGACGCCGGGACCGGGCAGGAGCAGCGGCAAAGCGTCGACATTGACGGCGTGGGCGCCAGCTCCTTGCCGGGCGGCTCCGTAACGGGCGCCGTCATCGTGGCGGAGGATGTAACGATGCGCGTGAGCCTCGGCGAGCGCCTGAGGCGGGCGGAACGCCTCAAGGCGGTGGGGGAGTTCGCCGCCGGCATGGCCCACGAAATCAACAACCCTATCGGCATCATATCCGCGTGCGCAGAGCACCTTGCGGACAAGATTTCGAAAACCGTCGACTCTCCCAACGAGTACCTGAAGTCCCTCAGGGCCATCGAGGAGGAAGCCGCTCGCTGCTCGGCCATTATCAAGAATCTCACGATCTTCTCACGCCATCAGGAGATGCACCTCCGGCCCACTGACGTGCGACGCGTCGTTGAGGACACGCTCTATCTCGTGGGGCGTCAGGCGGCTGCAGCCGGCGTGACCATAGAAGTAGAGGACGGAATGGCAGGAGAAAGACAAAGGGGCGGAAACGTGGAAAGGGCCGGATCACGGCTGGAAGGAAGCGGGGCGCACCTGACAAGCGGGGACGGTGCCGGTGGGGGTGCAGCCAAGGCTCCTGCGACTGACTTCCCGCCGGTCCTCGCGGATGAGGCCCAGCTCAAGCAGGTGTTCTTGAATCTCGCCGTGAACGCCATACAGGCCATGCCGGACGGCGGGACCCTCAGGGTCCGCTTCGGCTTCGAGAGGGGGCGAAAGGGAACGGGTAGATACCTCGGCCGGGACGCAGGCATGACCGGCAGGGGCAGGGGGCGCGTGTGGGTGGAGTTTGCAGATACCGGATGCGGCATCCCCCGCAAGAATCTCACCAAGATCTTCACGCCCTTCTTCACGACTCGAAGCACCGGCGTCGGCCTCGGGCTCGCCGTGAGCCACGGCATAGTGGAAGCCCACGGCGGCACGATCTCCGTGGAAAGCAAAGAGGGGGAGGGCAGCACCTTCAGGGTGTGCCTCCCCGCTGCAAAGCATCACTGACTCGGCTTACTGGGTGCCTGCCGGGGCAGGCGGAACCAGTCTCTCTATGTTGGCAAGGGTCTCGTCGAGACTCTGGTTGCCCGCAGTGTGCTCGGCCAGATCGCTCTTCATGACCGCGTGTGCGCTCTTCCACCTTTTCAGGGAAGGGTTGACAGACAGAGGTCCGAACGCTCTCCGAACGCTCATTGAAGAATGGCACCTCGGAGGGGTGATCCTGTGCAGATTCCCGGGATGTACCCGGTCGGGCAAGAGACGCTCCCGACTCCTGGGAGGGGCGGTCGGATCTGGACACTCCTCCTGCAATCACGGGCAACCCCGCAACTACTGGCGAACGGACGGTGACTGGCGCACGCTCGCTTCGATGGCGACCAGGTGGCGAGATGGACGGTCGTTGTGTGGTTGCAGGAATAGCTCGGCGGGGGAAGAATAACCACGAAGACGGCTCGGAACGACTTCTGCAAGGCGTCTCTTGGCGCCGTGCGGCTCCTTGTGGAGGAGGCTAATCGAAGTAGTGGACACGCATACGTCGTCAGGTGAGTTCGGCATACCCGCGCCCGAGGAGCTTGCGGCGCGGTCGGACGAGGACATGGAGAGCATCCTTGCGAAGGCGGCCCGGGACATGCAAGCCGCCGCCGTGCCGGGCCTCGAGCGTCTCGCAGCGGGCGGAGACCACCGCATCGCCCTGGCAGCCGCCCGCGCTCTGGGCGAGGTTCGAGACGGGGCGGCGGCCGAGGCGCTGGTGAGGATAAGGGACGTGGCAGACAGCAAGGGCGTGCGGAAAGAGGCGGGGCGATCCCTGCAAAGGCTGAAGTCAGCCGGCGTCCATCCCGCGTTCGAGCCGGGAGCCACGGCCAGCCATGCTCCGTTGGTCTCCGTGCCCGCGGGCAAGGTTGAGGGCGCGTTCGCCGGGTACTACGACCGGATGGGTACTCGCCTGCTCGCTACCCAGGTGTGGGCTCCGGCTAGGGGCAGGGCCTTCATTATGTGGATACTGAGCGAGAACGTCGGGATCGACGACTGCCGGGTGTATCAAGGAAGCAAGCGTGCTCTGCGGGAGTGGACGCTCAACTCTATGAATGAGCTGAGACTTGTGGAGATCGACGCGGAGCACGCGAGATTCCTGCTGAAAGAAGCCGCCGACGCCAGGCGCGAGGCCGGGAAGGAGATGCCCCAAGGGTACGCGGTGTACGGTGAGGCGGTCAAGAACATGCCCCCGGCTCCCACGCGTCCGATCATCTATGAGAAGCTGAATGCCGACGAGATAAGGAGTGACGCCTCGGCGCTCCGCGATTCTCGCCGTCTCCTGAGCTTGCAGTTCGCATGCCCTTGGGACTTGGGCGAGGAGGCGATCAAGCCGTTCAGGGAGAAAGTCCTCACCGCCGCAACGAGTGTCATCTACACGAGCAGCGCCGTTCGGAGTGAGCGTGTGCGCGGCATCGTTGAAGAAGCCATGACGGCCGTTTTCACGCCGGAGGTGGCGGAAAGGTACCGGAGGCGTCTGGAGGAAACAGCGTACCTGCTGCTTCTCGGGAGCAGGGACAAGCCGGCGCGCTCCGCCCTGGCCGCCGCGCTTGCCATCGCCGACGGCAAACCCCTCCGCGACATACCTTTCGTCCAGGCGCTCGTCGAAAAGAGCATCGGGGTTGCGAGGAGAGGGTCACGTGAGGCGGAGAGGCTTCGCAGGCTCAAGGCCGAGCGTGAACGGCTCCGCCTCGTGAGGCCCCTTTTCGAGCCCGCGGCGGCCGAAGGCGTCATCGACGGGGCTCTCCTCGAAGGTGAAGAAGACGGCTGGGAGCACGGATTGGACCAAGAATGGGGAGGAGACTCGTACGAAGGACAGGAAGGTGACTGGCAAGAGGAGGGAGCCGGCACTGGTCAGGGACGGGATGATCGGGGCGACGATGGCCGGCCGCTCATCATCATAGACCCGCGCGACCCGCGCCAGGTGCGGTGAGATTGCGCGAGGCGGTGACCGGGGCTGGCGGCTCGAGCCCCTCGGTCGGTGCCTCTTGTGTGGGAGGGAACAGCTACGTGAAAGTCATGGTCGGCTCCACGAACCCCGTGAAGGTGCGGGCGGTGCGAGAAGTGTTCGCCCGGGCTTTTCGTGGCAGCGACGTCGAAGTCGAGGGAATGAGTGTGGATGTGGGTCTTCCGGACCAGCCTTTGGGCGATGACGAGACCCGCCGGTGTGCAGTGGCCCGTGCCGTGCATGTGCTCGAGACGACGGACGCAGACGTCGGGGTCGGACTGGAGGGTGGCGTCGCGTTTGAAAACGAGGCTGGAGGCGAAAGCTGGAACAAGGGAGACGGGGACAGCGGAGGCGAGGGCGGGAAGCGCGAAGCCCGCCTCGAGGCCCACCTCATCGGATGGTGCGCCATCGCCACGCGGGATGGGACTCTGTCAGTCGCGCATGGCGCGTCTATGCCTCTTCCTCCCGCCGTCGCGCGCGAGGTGGCGGCTGGGCGAGAACTCGGCCCGGTCATGGACGAGCTCACAGGGGTCCACAACTCCAAGCAGAAGCTGGGGGCCATCGGGTACTTCACGTGCGGCCTGCTTCCGCGCGAGAAGTCGTGGGAGTACACGATAACTTGCGCACTGGTCAAGCTGCTCCGTCCTGAGCACTACGCCGCAAAAGGGAAGCGCGCCGGGGACCCGGGCGCCCGATGCCACGCTTCCTGACTTCCGTCATGATTCTCAATGTCCGCGCGTCGGTGTTCCCGCGTCGCTGTGCCCCCCATCAGCTTGTCACCTTGTGCCAGCTTGCGCATGCTGAACAAGCCCTGATGCAGCCCGGTCCGGCCCTTCTTGTCTTGTCCATCCCCGGAACGCGCCAGGCGGCGTTGCATGGTGCCTCGTGCAAAGGCATAAAATCTCATTCCCGTGGCACCCTTTTGGGTGGAGGTGATGAGAATGGGCAGGACAACAGGGGTGAAGTGCACGGTAAACGAGTGCGTCTACTGGGGCTCGGGCAACGTTTGTGAGGCCGACGCCATCGAAGTGAACAGAAATCCCGCCCAGCGTGGCGCGGCTAGAGGTGCCGGCATGGAGGTAGGCCGGATAGGCGAACGTGCCGGTGCCCGCGGTGCGGCAAGAGGCGCCGACGTGGAGGCAGGCAGGCTTGGCGAACGCGGTGAGGCTCCAGGCGAAGGCAGATTCGCGGCCCTCGCGTCTGAACACACCATGTGCAAGACGTTCAAGCCCAGGGCCGCCGGGTATAGCAGGTGACCTTCCTCCTTCCCGGTGGCACGGATGGTACACTGGTTCCTCCGGCCGGGCGCGCCTCGCGCCCGGCTCGCGCGTTCCGTCCGTTGCAGCCCCCCTCACTTCGCGCCTCTGCCGTCACGCCCCTCTCCTCTCCGATGCCCTTGCGGTGCGTCTCCGCCTCTGTCGTTGACATGCCCAGTGCTCAGGAATATAATAGCTGCGCAGGAAATCCAGGGCCGAAAGGGAGGCGGTGAGTTGGAACTCTGGTTCACCGAGAAGCAGACGCCTAGCGTCGCGCTGTCTTTCAAGATAGCCCGGACCGTCCATCGCGAGAAAACCAAGTACCAGGACCTCGCGGTGCTCGAGACCATCGATGACAGAAAAGTCCTCGTCCTAGACGGCTGCATCATGACGACCGACCTGGACGAGTTCGTGTACCACGAGATGATCGCCCATGTGCCCATGTGCACCCATCCGAACCCTCGGAAGGTGCTCGTAGTGGGCGGGGGCGACGGCGGCACCATCCGCGAGGTGCTCAAGCACGGCTCAGTGGAAGCCGCGGTGCTCGCCGAGATAGACGAGGGAGTCATCGAAGCAAGCCGCCGGCACCTTCCGCACTTGTCTGCATCTCTGACGGACCCCAGGTGCTGCATAATGGTGGGCGACGGAGCCGAGCACGTCAGGTCACGTCGCGGCGAGTACGACGTCATCATTTGTGACTCCACCGACCCGGTGGGCCCTGGAACCGTACTTTTCTCAGAGGACTTCTATCGTGCCTCTCACCGTTCCTTGACCGACGACGGAGTGTTCTGCGCGCAGATGGAGTCGCCGTTTTTCCATGGCGAGCTCATTGGGCGGGCGGTGAGTGAGCTTCGACGGATATTCCCGGTGGTGCGGCTGTACCTAGCGGTTGTTCCCTCGTACCCTGGAGCGCTGTGGAGTTTCGTTCTGGCGTCGAAGAAACACGACCCGGTCCGGGAGGCGCGGATCGTGAGCCTTGAGACGCGCTACTACTCGCCTGAAGTGCACAAGGCCGCGTTCGTCCTGCCGAGGTTCGTTGAAGAGCTCGTACGCCCCCAGAGTCCGCAAAACGGGCAAAACGGGCAAAACGGGCAAGGCGGGCGAGACGGGGACGACTGGGACGACGGACGAGGCGGGCAAGGTTCGCAAGGAACCCAAGACGCGCGAGGCGCGCAGGGAGCTCAAGGCCCGCAGTACCGGCGGAACATGGAGTCCATAGGCCCCTGAACGCCGCGACAGGAGGTGAGGAGGTGCCCCGGGAGCTTTCGGACATAAGGGAGCTTCTTGCCGAGAGAGACCTGCGATTGACTCCGCAGCGAGAGGCCATTCTGCGTGTCCTCGTGAAGCATGCGGACCTGCACCTTTCTGCCGACGAGGTATTCCGGCGCACGAAAGAGGAGTGCCCGGACATCGGTCTTGCCACTGTGTACCGCGCCCTCGAGATCTTCGAGAATCTCGGCATCATTCACAAACTGCAGTTCGGCGAGGAAGGAAGCCGGTACGAGTTCAACCCCGAGTTCCAGAAACACTACCACCACCATCTCATATGCCTGAGCTGCGGCGGTATCTTCGAGTTCAACGAGGACCTTCTCGACGACATAGAGAAGGCCATCTCAGAGCGCACCGGCTTCGACATCGTGGATCACAGCCTCAGAGTCTACGGGTACTGCCGGCGATGCCGGGCCGCCGCGCATGGGACGGGCGACGCGGCCGACATACAGGGCGGGCCCCAGGCTCGAACGGAGTCCGACCCGCATTCTCACTCCGGCCCTCACCCACAGACCGGCCCGTCTCCTGGAGAGACTGGAACAAAGGCTGGCAGTGACGAATAACATATGTCTGCCGCAAATCGCGCGACAGGCCGCGCCCAGTCGTTCCAGGCGCCTTGCGCCGCAGCGTACTGCGCCGCGCGGGGTCCGTCCGGATTCTCCTCTCCCAACCCGCTCCGGGAGGCGACGTGCTCAATGCGCCGCAGGAAGCTTGCTGTCGTCGGGACTCCCAACGTAGGCAAGAGCGTGCTTTTCAACGTCCTGACCGGCGCTTACGCCACCGTCTCCAACTATCCTGGGACCACGGTTGAAGTCTCGCGGGGTTTCGCCAGAATCCGTGGCGTTCCGTTCGAGGTCATAGATACCCCGGGCGCGTATTCACTCGTGCCCATCACCGAGGAGGAGCGGGTGACGCTGTCGCTTCTCCTCGGAGAGGACATCGACATAGTTGTGCACGTGGTGGACGCGCGCAACCTCCGCCGGATGCTTCCCCTTACACTGCAACTCATCGAGGCCGGGTTCCCGCTGCTCGTCGACGTCAACATATTGGACGAGGCGGAGCGCATAGGGATAAGAGTAGACATCCCGGGCCTCGAACGGGAGCTCGGTGTGGCCGTGGTCGGCACGGTGCTTACGCGCGGCCTCGGGATAGAAGCCCTCAAGGACAGGGTGGTGGCGTGTGTCCAGGGTGTCTCCAACATCGCCGGCGCGCGTGCCGGGGCGTTCCGGGGACCACATAGAGCGCGCGGCACGCGAGATCGAGGGCGCGCTCCAGGGGCACTATCGCATGTCGAAGAGGGCCATCGCGCTCCTGCTCCTCTCGGCTGACAGGGACGTGCACGCTCTGGTGCGGCGAACCGAGGGCGGCGAGCGTTACGAGCGGATCCGCAGGATTGTGGAGTCGGCCGCCAGCCGCTACGACACGCCCCTGTCTTACCTCATCGGCCTCGAGCGCCAGGAACGGGCGGACCTCATCGCCAGGCGAGTGACCACCGCGGGCCCGCGCCGTGTTGGCTATGCCGCGCGGGCTCTCGATTTCGTCACGCTCTCCCCACCGGCCGCGGTCCCCTTGCTCCTCCTTGTGCTCTACTTCGGGTTGTACAGGTTCGTGGGAGTGTTCGGCGCCGGCACCATGGTGGACTTCCTCGAGAGGCGCGTGTTCGGCGAGGTGGTGAACCCCGCCGTAAACGCCTTCGTGGCGCGGCACATAGGCAACCTGGCTCTGAGAGAGCTCTTTGCCGGCGAGTACGGCCTCATCACGCTGGGACTGCGGTACTCGGTGGCCATCGTGCTCCCGGTGGTCGGCACGTTCTTCTTGATGTTCTCGGTCCTTGAAGACACGGGCTATCTGCCGAGGCTCGCTCTCATGGCGGACAGGGCCTTCAAGCTGGTCGGGCTGAGCGGCAGGGCTGTGATCCCGATAACTCTCGGCTTCGGCTGCGGGACCATGGCTACGATGGTGACGCGGACCCTCGAGACCAGGCGGGAACGGACCATCGCCACGCTGCTTCTGGCGCTGGCGGTGCCGTGCTCCGCACAACTCGGCGTGATCATGGGAATGCTTTCGACGAGGCCGCGGGCCATGCTGCTGTGGGCGGGGGTGGTGGGTGCCGCGTTCCTCGTTGCGGGGCGTGCGTCCTCGCGGTTCCTTCCAGGCGAGCGGCCGGTCTTCTACATGGAGGTGCCCCCGCTCCGCGTGCCGGTGGTGTCCAACGTGCTCGCGAAGACACTCGCCCGGATGAGATGGTACTTCGGCGAAGTCATGCCGCTTTTCATAGGGGCGAGCCTCATCATCTGGATCGGCAGGATGACGGGCCTTTTCCAGCTGGCGCTCAAGGGGCTGGAGGTCCCGGTGAGGCTCATCGGTCTGCCGACGGAGGCGGCGTTCGCCTTCCTCTTCGGCTTCTTCCGGCGGGACTATGGCGCTGCCGGGCTGTACGACCTCGCGAGGTCCGGGAAGCTCACCGACCCGCAGCTTGTGGTGGCGTCGGTGGCTCTCACCTTGTTCGTCCCGTGTGTCGCGCAGTTTACCATGATGTGGAAGGAACGGGGCTGGCTGGCCGCGCTTGCCATCACCGTGTTGGCATTGGCGGTCGCCTTTGGTTCGGGCTACGTTCTCAACCTCATCCTGACAGGGACCGGTGCCGTGTTATGAGCGGGGGTGGCGCAAGGATATTCCGCGTGCGGCGCGGCACAATAAGTTCCGAGCGCGCCAGGTCCACGTGTCCGCTGGCGGCGCTCAGGGTCGGCGAGCAAGGGCGGGTGGTGCGGGTCAATAGCACGAGCGCCCCGCTCCTTCAGAAGCTTCTCGCCATGGCCGTGCTTCCGGGAAGCGAGGTCAGAGTGAACCTGACCTTTCCGGCGTTCGTGTTCGAGACCGGTAACACGCGCGTCGCCGTGGACCGCGCGATTGCAGCGCAAATCGAGGTGGAACGAGTGGCGGATGCGGAAGGGCGGCCTCACGGCGTGAAAGGACGATAGAAAGGTTTTGCTGTTCGTAGGGCTGCGGTCCCTCATGGCCTCCGCCCTTGCGTCGGGGGCCGCTTTCGTCTTCAACAGGGCGGCGTCGCGCGGGCGACGGCCCGGACCGCTCCTCGCATTCGCACTGGGCCCGGCCGTCGAGGAGGCCGCCAAGACTGGGTTTGCGCTGGCCATGGCGGCGCCCGTGGTCCTGGTGCATCTCGGCTTCGGCGCGGTGGAAGCGGTGTACGACGTTTGGGGACGGCGCACGTCGGGTGCGGAGCGGGCATCCGGGTTTGCGGCGGGAGCTATGAGCCTGCTGAGCCATGCCGCGCTCGGAATCCTGGTCCGAGCCGTGCTCGTTCGCACTTGGGAGCCGCTCCTTGCGGTGACGGTCGCGTCCGCGGCCCATGCTTTGTGGAACGTTGGTATGGTCGCACTGATGGGTGCGGGCCGGCGCTGGCACTCTTGAACGGAAGATTGACTTGGTTTCGCCACGGATAATATAATGAAACGCAAGGCGGCAATTGAAAACGCCGGCGTCAAGTAGGGCTTTAGACGGGGTGCCTTGGGCTAAAGCCCTTTTCGGCATGGGCATTTCAGGGCGCGCACGGGCTTTGTCGCGGTCTGCCGCCGGAAGCCTCGTCCGGCGGACCCGTGCCGGGGTTCAGCAGGTGGCGGGGTCCAGCGGCGCCAGCCCGCGAGGAAAGCCGATCCCAGATCCCGGGAGGAGTGCTTCTTGAACAGCTTTCTCTCAGTGCTCCGGGAGTCTCCGGAGTTCGAGAACACAGCGTCTGGCCTCGAGAGAGGGACGCCGTCCCAGGTAGTGCTGGGCATCACAGGATCCATGAAGAGCTATGTCCTTGCGGCGTTGTACCGGAGCTGCCCCGTGCGTCCGTTTATCGTAGTGACGTACAGCCCGCAGCAGGTTGAGAAGCTCGCAGAGGATCTCGCCACGTTCCTGTCTCCCGGAGAGGTGCTGACATTCCCTGCGCTCGAGTTGTGGCCGCACGAAGAGGCTGCGGAGAACGCCGACGTGATCGCCCAGAGGATCGCGGTCAAGGCGCGTCTTGCCAGGGGCAGGCGGGCTCTGGTAATCGTGCCGGCCAGAGCTTTCGCGAGAAAGGTCGTCCCCGCGGAGGTGTTTTCCGGGTTCGCGGTCGCTCTCAAGCCCGGTGAGAGGCACGACCGGGACCGTCTTGCGGCGCGGTTTGCCGCCATGGGTTACGACAGGGCGGAACTCGTGGAACGGCGCGGGCAGTTCTCTGCGAGGGGAGACATCCTCGACGTGTTTCCGCCGGATAGCGCGTCGCCGCTGCGGATAGAGTTCTTCGACGACGAGATCGACTCGATAAGGGAGTTCGACCCGGCGAGCCAGAGGTCGAGCAACGGGGTCGGGCATGTGGCCATCGCCCCGGCACGCGAGTTTCTCATCTCACCGGACGCGCGCGAGGCAGGGTTCGCCCGGATCGCAGCGCAGGCCGCTTCGCAGTGCAGGCGGCTCGAGGGGCTCGGGCGCACGGCCGAGGCGAGGGCGCTACGGGATCGCGCGGACGCTGCCCTGGAGAAGTTCCGGCAGGGCCTCTTCTTCGACGGCGATGACCAGTACGCCCCCGCGTTCTACCCCGAACTAGGGACCATAATCGACTATGCGGCTGACCCGGTGGTCGTGGTGGATGAGCCGGCGCGCCTCAAGGAGGCCTTCCTCGGCTTCGAAGCCGAGGTGCGCGAGGCGTACGCGACGCTCCTGGAAACCGGGAGGGTGCTTCCGGCGGAAGCTTCGATCTTCTCGCCCGCGGAGGAGGCCATGGCCTTACTCTGCCGCCGCCAGCGTGTGGAATTCGTGCTGCTCGCCCGGGGCGTGGACCTCACCCATACCGACCGGGTCAGATCGTTCTCGGCCAAGCCTGCAAGCCCTTATCACGGCAAGTTCGACTTGCTGGTGCGGGATCTCAAGGCCTGGCGAAGGAAGAATCATCGGGTGGTGGTCGTGGTCACCACCGACGATCGGGCCCGCAGGTTCCGCGAGGTCATGGCGGAGAACGGCATCGAGGCCACGTGTGTGCAATCCATCGCCGAGGAGGTCAAGCCTGGCAACATCGTCGTGACTGTAGGGTCACTCGAGAGCGGCTTCGAATTCCCCTCGCTGCGCCTGGTGGTGCTCACCGACGTCGAGCTGTATGGCGCGGAGAAGCGTAAGCGCAGGTTTGCGCAGGCTCAAACCTCCGGATCGCGACTCGCCGCGTTTACGGACCTGCGGCCAGGGGACTACGTGGTGCACGTGGCGCACGGCATCGGGAGGTACATGGGGGTCAAGACGCTCGAGGCGGCAGGGGCAAGGCGCGACTACCTGCTGATCCAATACGCAGGCGAGGACAAGCTGTACGTGCCCACGGATCAGATCGGCCTCCTGCAGAAATACGTCGGTCCCGAGGACTCGCCGCCCAAGCTCTACAAGCTCGGAGGCACCGAGTGGAGCAGGGTGAAGGCCAGGGTCAAGGAGTCCGTTCGCGACATGGCGCGGGGGCTCCTCGAGCTCTACGCGGCGCGGGAAGCCATACGCGGGCACGCCTTCAGTGCTGACACGCCGTGGCAGAGGGAGTTCGAAGATGCGTTCCCGTATGAAGAGACTCCCGACCAGCTGAACGCTGTGGCCGAGGTGAAGGCGGACATGGAGAGGCCGAGGCCCATGGACCGGCTTCTCTGCGGAGACGTGGGGTACGGCAAGACCGAGGTGGCGATCCGGGCGGCTTTCAAAGCGGTCATGGACTCGAAGCAGGTGGCGGTGCTGGTGCCGACCACGATCCTGGCGCAACAACACTTCACCACGTTCAAGGAGAGATTCGCCGGATATCCCGTGAAGATCGCCGCTCTGTCGAGGTTCCAGTCCGAGGCGGAACAGCGAGAGATCTTGAAAGACCTGCGGAGGGGGTCCATAGACATAGTCATCGGCACCCACAGGTTGCTTCAGCCTGACGTCAAGTTCAAGGATCTCGGACTCGTGGTGGTGGACGAGGAGCAGAGGTTCGGGGTCGCACACAAGGAATTCCTGAAGGAACTAAGGAAGACCGTGGACGTTCTTACATTAACGGCGACCCCAATTCCGAGAACGCTCCACATGGCCCTCACCGGCGTCCGCGACATGAGCATCATCGAAACGCCTCCCGAAGACAGGTTCCCCGTGCGGACCTACGTGATGGAGCACGACGACGCGGTGATACGCGAGGCCATCGTGCGTGAGCTGGCCAGGGGCGGGCAGGTATACTACGTGCACAATCGTGTCCAGACGATCGACTCGGCGGCGATGTTCCTGTCCCGCCTCGTTCCCGAGGCCAGGATAGCGGTGGCTCACGGCCAGATGCCCGAGGACAGGCTCGAGGAGGTCATGCTCAAGTTCTTCGACCGCGAGTACGATGTGTTGGTCGCCACGACCATCATCGAGAACGGGCTCGACATATCCAACGTGAACACGCTCGTAGTGACCGATGCCGATACGCTGGGCCTTGCTCAGCTATACCAGTTGCGCGGTCGAGTGGGGCGGAGCAACCGCGTGGCGTACGCATATTTCATGTACCATAGGAACGGCGTGCTCTCCGAGGTTGCGGAGAAGAGGCTCTCAGCGATCAGGGAGTTCACAGACTTCGGGTCAGGCTTCAAAATAGCCATGCGCGACCTGGAGATCAGAGGCGCTGGCAACCTCCTTGGAGCCGAGCAGCATGGCCACATAGCGGCCGTAGGCTTCGAGCTCTACTCACGGCTGGTGGAGGAAGCCGTGAGGGAGCTGCGCGGCAAGCCGGCCGAGGAGGAGAAGGCGGAGCCGTTCATTGACCTCGGCGTGAGCGCCTTCATCGGGGACGACTACCTCGCCGATCCGAGGCTGAAGATCGAGATGTACAAGAAAATCAACGCTGCCAGGACCGTGGAGGACGTTCGCGACCTCGAAGAGGAGATCGAAGACAGGTTCGGTCCGGCGCCGGAGCCGTGCCGAACCCTGCTCGCCATCGCACGCATCCGGGCCATCTCGAGAGACATGGGGGTGGCCCAGGTGGCGTCCGAGCGCGACCAGGTGGTCGTGAAGCTGCTGCCCGGAGCCAAGGTCTCCCAGGACCAGGTCATGGAGGCCGTCAGGGCGAACAGGGGCAGGGTGTGCGCGAACTTCGGTAAGAGCCCGTCAGTGCGAATCCGGCGTGCCGGCCTGTCCGACGAAGACCTCCTGCGCGTCATAGAAGACACGCTCCACCTCGTTCGTGCCCGCTCTCCAGAGGCGCGGGAGGCGCGACTGCAGCATGAGCAGGGAAAGCACGGCGTTTCCGGGAGCGGGAGGCTCGGCGGCCGTGCCACGTCCATCGGGTAGCATACAAGGGCATCTGGCAGCCTCACCCGGGAAGCTCTGCATGATTGTTGCGCAGTTGGATACCATATACTCTGCGAGACCGGGGTTGGAAAGCAGAGAAGGCGCAAGGCTCGGGCGGGTTGCGGCACCGGGCGGGATGCGGCGGCGTCACCGTGTCGGCCGCAGGCTCGAAGAGGTTGACGGGTAAGTGCCAAAACTGAATAAAAATGTCATTAGAGTAATAGCCTATCAGTGAAGATGCAAATCAAACAAGATTCTCTCGAGAGGAGGGACAACGGTGAAGGCCACGGGCATTGTAAGACGCATAGACGATCTTGGAAGGGTGGTCATCCCAAAAGAGATCAGAAGAACGCTGCGGATCCGCGAAGGCGACCCGCTCGAGATCTTCGTTGACCGCGAGGGCGAGGTCATCCTCAAGAAGTACTCACCCATCGGAGAACTCGGCGACTTTGCGAAAGAGTACGCGGATTCGTTGTATGAGTCTACGGGGCATATCGCGTGTATCGCCGACCGCGATGCCATCATCGCGGTGGCCGGGGGGCCGAAGAAGCAGTTCATGGACAAGCGAGTGTCCCCGGCCGTCGAGAAGGCCATGGAAACACGCAAGCCTGTCATAATCAACGAGCCCGGAAAGCATGAGTACTGCGAGACCTGTCCGGTCGTTGAAGATGCCAGAGACTGCAAGTTCTCCAGCCAGGTGATAGCGCCGATCATAGCAGAGGGTGATCCCATCGGGGCTGTGATACTGTCTTCGATGGATCCCAACGTCAAGATGGGCGACCTGGAACTGAAACTGGCTGAGACGGCCGCGGGGTTCCTTGCGAAGCAAATGGAGCAGTGATCTGTCCAGCGGCGGGATACTGATAAGTGGCGGCAGTGGTGACGGGTGGCCCGCCATCCTCGTGCGGGCCTACGTACAGGCGAGCGGTGTGTGGCGCGCGCCTGCGACCTCCCAAGCGGGGCTTGCGTGCCGCGCGACAGCGAATGCCGTGCCGATACAAGCAGGCAGTGAGCCGATGAGGCTTGCTGCCTGCTCGTGTAAGGAGGATGCTGCGCCAAGCGGGCGCATGTTGCCTGCGGGTCCGCCCTGTAGTACAATTGGCTCGTGCATCTTCCGGCCGGCGGTCCGTCCGGCGGTTTCCGGACGCCGGCTCAGCGGCTCGACCGTCCGCGGCGCTTGCCGGGGCTGACGAAGCTCGACTCGGGCCGCGTCGCCGGAAGAGGTCAGAATACGGTGCCCCGCGCGGTGCGGGCGTGAGAGGCGTGAGCAGATGACGAGGAGATCTCTCGTTAAAGGAGCGGCGATCCTGGCCGCTGCGGGTCTGGCCAACAGGTTCCTCGGTGCGGTTTCCCGGATCGTCCTGCCCACGCTCATAGGAGACGAGGGTGTCGGCCTCTACCAAATGGCGTATCCTGTCTATGGGGTATTCTTGGTGGTTTCGACAGCGGGTATCCCGGTAGCGGTGTCCAAGCTCGTTGCGGAGCAGACGGCGCGGAACAATCCTGCGGGCGCTCTCAAGATCCTCAAGGTTGCCACGGCGATTCTCTTCCTCACGGGCACGTTCTTCTCGGTCGTCCTTGCCCTCGCGGCAGGTCCCGTCGCCAGGTACGTGGCGCGGGACGCGCGGGCCGCCCTTGCCATCGTGGCGGTGTCGCCCGCGGTACTCATACTGTCCGTGACATCCGCATTCAGAGGGTATTTCCAGGGGTTGCAGAACATGGGGCCCAGCGCGGTCTCGCAGGTGAGCGAGCAGATCGTGCGCGTATCCACAATGGTCGCCCTCGCGTGGCTCCTCTTGCCGCGCGGCGTGGAGTTCTCAGCGGCTGGGGCCAACCTGGGCGCTGTGGTCGGGGGCGCGGCCGGATTCGTGGTGCTGCTGGTTCCGTACCTCAGGCTTCAGCACGTTCCCGGGTCGTGGCGTGTGACATGGCCGCAGGTAGGTGCGGTGTTCGCCGAGTTCCGCAGTGCCAGTGCCAGGGCTAAGGGCGCGCGCGAGGGCGATACCGACTATACCGAATCAACGCTGGCCCTCACCCGCCGTATCTTCGATCTTTCGCTGCCGGTGGTCCTGGCTGCCGCGATAATGCCCCTCATGCAGGTTCTCGATATAGCCATCGTGCCGATGCGCCTTGCGGCCGCCGGGTTCTCACCGGAGGAAACCACGAGGCTCTTCGGGCGGCTGACGGGGATGGCCCAGCCACTCATGTACTTCCCCACCCTGGTCACAGCGGCAGTCGCCGCCAGCGCCGTGCCGGCGATCTCAGAGGCTCTCGCCCGGCGCGACAGGGGCACGCTGTCCGGGCGAGCCGAGGAGGCCATCAGGCTCGGGTTCCTGTTTGCACTCCCTTCCGCTGTGGGGCTGTTCATATTCGCCAGGGAGTTCTCGCTCATGCTGAGATGGCCCGCGGAGGTGGAAGTGCCGCTGCGCGCGCTAGCGCTCGGCACCGTGTTCCTGGCGCTCCAGCAGATCAGCTCGGGCATACTTCAGGGTCTCGGGGCGGTGACTATACCGGTGCGCAATCTCGCCAAAGGGGCCGTGGCCAAGCTGGTGGTGAGTTTCGCGCTTACCGGCATGCCGGCCTACGGCATCCGGGGCGCGGCTCTGGGCACTGTGGCTGCGTTCGCCGTGGCAGGTCTCCTCAACGTGGCCGCGCTCGTGCGGATGCTGGGTTTGAGCGTGGATGTCATGAATACCATCGTGAAACCCGCGGCGGGCGTCGTCGCCATGGCTGTGTCGGCGCGCGCCGCGTATGGGGGAGTGTATCGCGCGACGGGGAGCAACACCATCGGGTCATTGGTCGCGATAGGCGTGGCCGTTGCCGTGTACGGGCTGGCGCTCCTGATCACCGGGGTCGTCGGGCGGCACGAACTCGAGGTGTTTCCCGGCGGCAAACGCATCACGAAAGTCTTGGAAAGGTTCAAGCTGCTCCGTCGTTAGGTACGAAGCCGTGGACCGCGTCCCGTCTCTCGCGGTGGGGTGTCAGGCTGCCGCTGACAGACAAGGAAGCACACGATGACGGCGACGGGCCCCGCCCCCGCGACACGGCGCACGGACGTCCGGAGAGGAGCTCTTGGGAAGGTGCATGGCATGTCGATGAAGCAGAGCGAGGAAAAGCAGAACGAGGGCGGAATGAAAGCCGCGAACGATCAGTATTCCCTGGCTCAACTCGTGGAGATCATGCGGAGGCTCCGGGGAGCGGGTGGGTGCCCCTGGGATCGCAAGCAGACCCACGAATCCCTCAGAACCTATGTGGTTGAAGAGGCCTACGAGGTCGTCCAGGCCATAGACGATCGAGACGACGAGGAGCTTTGCGAAGAGCTTGGAGACTTGCTTCTTCAAGTGGCGTTTCATTCGCAGATCGCGAGCGAGTCCGGGCGGTTTGATGTGGGCGACGTCATCCGGGGCGTCGTGGAGAAGCTCATCCGGCGCCACCCGCACGTATTCGGGGACGTGGAGGCGAAAGACAGCAAGACCGTCCTGCGCAACTGGGAGAGGATCAAGCAGAGGGAGAGGAAAGACGAGAGCGGCGAAACGGGATCAATCCTCGACAACATCGCCGGGGCCATGCCTGCCCTCATGAGGGCGTTGAAGGTCCAGTCGAAGGCGTCAAGGGTCGGCTTTGACTGGCCGGACGTGAGCGGGGCGCTCGCGAAGGTTCGCGAGGAAATGGACGAGCTGGAACAAGCGCGGCGGACGGATGACAAGGCAAGGGTGGCCGAGGAGATCGGAGACGTCCTCTTCGCCCTCGTCAACGTTGCCAGATTCTTCAAGGTGGACCCCGAAATAGCACTGGGCCGCACGGTGGACAAGTTCATCTCCCGGTTCAAACACATCGAGATGCGGGCGTGCGAGGCAAACCGCCGCGTAGAGGACATGACCCTGGACGAGATGGACTCCCTGTGGGAGGAGGCAAAGGCCAAGGGCTCGTCCGGCGCGGACGCGGAACAGAGCGGAACAGAGCGGTGATTCCAACGGTCCCGTGGACTGAGCGGGGGCTGAGAGACACCGTTCGTTGCCAGGTCGAGATTCAGCGTTCCGAGCCGGGAAGGGATCCGGGCACCCGGGTCGACGAGTGAAGATGAGACCTGCCTGTGTATTCAGGCGGGTCTTTTTTGGTGGGGACTGGCATAACCATTCATCAAGGAAACCCCGCAGCGAAGCTCGATGGCTCATGCGGGTGGGAATCGCAGGCCGGGTGTGGGTTCTGGGGACTGGCGACGGTGGGCGTCGGACTCACACGGCGGCGACATCCGGAACCTGGGAGGGAAGGCGGATGGTTGACGAGAAGAGACGGACGACTGTGTCGTCGCAGCACAGAGTGATCGTCACAGAGCGTGAGACGATAACCGTAGACGGCGTCAACAACGTGGAGAGCTTCGACGACCAGGAAGTCGTCCTTGAGACCACCGCGGGCATGCTCATGCTCAGAGGCAGGGAGTTTCACATCAAGCAGCTCAACCTGGACGAAGGGAATCTTACCATCGAGGGCTACCTGGCAGGTCTCGAGTACGCCGAGGAAGTGGGTAAAAAGGCCAGGAGCTTCTTGGGGCGGCTGTTGAAGTGATCGAGCCGGTCGAGTCGCAGGCGTTCACACTCCTGGTGACTGTGCTGACAGGTGTCATCGTCGGCGTGTCCTTCGACCTGTACCGTGTGACCAGGTCTGTGCTGGGGCTCGGACCGATCCCCACGGCCGTGTGCGACATCCTGTTCTCGCTCTTTGCCACGACGGTTGCATTCACGTTCCTCCTCGCCGCCTGCTGGGGCGAGGTGAGGTTCTTCATGTTCCTCGGCTTTGGGGCGGGTCTCGCCGGGTACAGGGCTGTGTTGGGGCGGCGGGTCATAGGGGGCGCTGTGTCAGTGGTCGAGGCGTGCCGCCGGTTGAGGAGACAAGCCGGGTTGGGAGTGCGCGAAGCTTCCTTCAGGTTACGGAGGGCTGCGGCGCGAGCGCGGAAGAGGGCGGCGCGGGCCCGACGGGGGGTGACCGCGGCTCGAGGGGCGGGAGCGCGAGGACGGTGGGCTTGCGCTCGCCCTCTGGCGCTGCTTCACCCGCGAAGGAAAGGCTGAATGAGGGCGCGGAAATGCTCCCAATGTCTGGGAGGAGTGGCCGGATCTCAGCACTTTTCGCGACCCTTCGTGCAATCACAGGCAGCCTAGCAACTAATGGAAAACGGAAAACGCTGACGTGCCTCACCTGGCGGTGGTTCGTGAGTACGCTTGTGAAGATCGCGATTCGCGCCGGGGTCCCAGAAGGGTTTCCGGGGGGCGGCGTCGAATAGACACCCCAGACCACAAGAGGCGCAGCAGCTTCGAGACAGCGGGCAGCGGGAAGCGAGGGTGGTCGCTCTGGCCACGAGAGACAAGACAAGCCAATCGCCGTGGAAGCCGGTCAGGCGGGTGCTGGTTGGCCTCTTCATTTTCGGCGTGGCGTTCCTCTACTTGAGGGCATATCTCGAGCTTGTGAGGGTGAATTACCAGATCTCCGTGGTCGAGAGGGAGATCGGAGTCTGGGAAGCCAGGTGCGAGGAACTGCGCAAGCAGATAGAATTCCTCTCCAGTGACGAATACGTCGAGAAAGTGGCCCGTGAAGAACTGGGTCTCGTGAAGCCCGGTGAGGTGCCGTTCATAGTGGCTGAGCCGCGGAATCCTGACGCATCCCCCGGTGTCGCGAAGAGAGCCGGCACCGACCCCACGAGTATCCGCGACTGAACGCCGAGAAATGGGCGTTGTGTGCCGCAGCCAGGCGCCAGGCGCCGGACGCCAAACCACAAGCGCAGGCGCGGCGCGGACGTCTGCGGAGAGGGAGACGCGCATGCCGGTGGGACTGCCTGCCCAGCCACGGGCGGGGAGGGCTGCTCGGCGGCGCGTGCACGTGCACTCGAGGTCTAGCGAGAGCATACAATGCATGAGGCGCGCCAGACAGACGCCAGACAGAGGTCTGACGTCCTGGGTTTTCTTCGCGGCGCGGTGTGGGCAGGCAGAGGCCCGCAACTTGCTTTGGATTGACACACCGCGGGCTGACAGAGTATAATGGACTGAAATTTGGGTTACGTCTTGCGCTGACCAGGAGCACATGAGGGGGAGTTTACCAGGTATGCCGTCGCTCGAGGTAGGCAGCATCGTCGAGGGCCGCGTGACGGGCATCACGCACTTCGGGGCCTTCGTCGAACTGGCCGGGGGTCAGACCGGACTGGTTCACATTTCCGAAGTCGCTGACACGTACGTACGAGACATAAAAGACTACTTGAAAGAGAACGATATCGTGAGGGTGAAGGTCCTCGCCGTTGAAAACGGCAGGATCGGGCTGTCCATCAAGCAGGCCGATCCGAATTACCAGCCAGGCCGGGGCAGGAGGATGGGCGCGGCCGCACGGCAGTCCTTCGAAGAGAAGCTCTCGAAGTTCCTGAAAGACAGCGACGAGAGGCTGTCAGACCTCAAGAGGAGCCAGGAGTCGAAACGGGGCGGGCGTGGAACGCGTTACTCCCGCATCGGGGGCGTGTGAGCCACGGCTCATTTGCGGTGTTGGCGTGGTGAAACCACGGTGCCGCATCTGAAGACGCGAGCGAGAAAAAGAAAGGAAATCGAGGAAAGGCCGGTGCGCTCATGCGACCGGCCCTTTCGATGCGATGGGATGGGGAATCCCCATGACAGACGAGGAGATCGTACAGAGACAAATGGGTAGGAAACCGAGGGGCTTCGTCCGGGTGGCGACGCGATGCCCGCTGGGCCTTCCCGAGACAATCGTTACAAAGCCCGTCATACGCAAAGGGAATGGAACGGGCCGGCAGGCGCAAGTGGAACCGTTTCCCACGGTCTTCTGGCTTACATGCCCTGGTGCTGTGCGCGCTGTGTCCGAGCTCGAGGCGCTGGGCTGGGTGAGGAGACTACAAGAGAAGCTCGCGCGCGATCCGGCGGCCCTCGAGGCTCATCGGGAGGCTGCAAGGTCGTATGCGGACTACCGCGTGTCGCTCCTATCTCCGGAGGAAGCGTCGCGTCTGGCTGCGGAGCACCCGCGCCAGTACGAAGTCGTGGCGCGCTCGGGCATCGGGGGGGTACTCGGGAAGCTCGGTGACGCCGGCGTGAAATGCCTGCACGCCCACTACGCCGATTACCTGGCTCGAGGCGTGAATCCTATCGGCAAGTGGGTTCGTGAGCTGCTGACAGGGATGGCTGGTGGCTCACCTGTGTCTCCAGGGCACGAGTGAGCGCCGCGGCCACTACCAGCACCCCAAGGAGCAGGGTGAGCGCCGTTCGGATGCCGAGAGCATCGGCTATGACCCCCACACCTGCCACCCCGAGGGATCCCGCCCCCCAGGCGACGCCCATCATGAAAGCCGAGACCGTGCCTGCCCTTGCCGGGGCGAGATTCTGCGCGGTCATCGTGATGACCGGCATGGGAGCGTAGAGGATGATCCCGCCCGCGGCGAGGAGCGCATAAGAGACAGGGCCTTTCAAGTGCAGAAACCCCAGAAGGAGAGGGATGGATGCCAACAAGGCCGTGGCCATGAGCTTGAACGATCCCACTCTGTCGGCGACCGGCCCGGCCGCCATGATCCCGACTGTCCCGGCAAACATGAACATCGACGCCACCGACCCGTACGCCACGAGCGGCAGGCCCATCTCCTTGAGATAGATGGGCAGGAATGTCGTGAAGCTCATGGAGACCGAGAGGCGCACCGCAGCGATCACCCACAGCATCGCAAGCGCGCGCGCCGGCACCGACTCGTCTCGTCCAGCACTCCGAACGCCGCCATCGTCCCCGCCGCTGAGGGCGCCGTCTGTGGTCCCGCCGCCGCGACGAAGGCTCGCACTCCCTTCCCCGCTGCGGCCGAGGTCCTTGATCCGGGACCGGGGGCGGGAGCCCAGGGCTTTCGTCCGAGGATGGCTTGCGGGGGCCCGTGGCGCGAAACGATAGATGAACAGTGAGACAAGGATGCCGGGAAGCGCCGTGACGTATGTGTAGCGGATCCCCAGCGTGCTGACGACGGACAGCAGGACGAGCGGTCCCAGAGCGTATCCGATCTCTCCCGCGGTCGTGAAAGCCGACAACATGAACCCCTTGCGGGTCTGGTCGATGGAACCCGCCATGGCGGCACCCTGGGGATGGAACATGCCGGACCCTACTCCCCCCATGATGAGCAGGGCTACAAGCAGCACTTGACTGCCAGCGAGACCGATCATGCACATGGCTGCGGCGGTGACGACCGGTCCCAACACGATGAACGCTCTGCTGCCGGACGTGTCCGCTAGATGGCCGACGAGGGGCTGCACCATGGACGATGTGGTGGCGTACACCGCGGAGAGCAATCCCGCCATTGCCAGCGACATGTCGAACCTCGCCACGAGCATCGGCAGAAGCGGTGTGAGGAATGCCGCGTACAAGTCGTTCGTGAAGTGGCCGCATGTCACTGCAGCGAGTTCGAAACGTTTACGCATGAATCATCATATTCGACCTCGCGGAAGGATATCCTTGCAGGCACGTAGAAGAAGCGGGGGAAAAGTTGACAGTCAGGGACTCATTTCGAGGGAGACGTGACCAGACATGGATTGGAAGCTCTTCGCACTGACCTTTACAACCCTTTTCCTGGCGGAGATGGGCGACAAGACGCAACTCGCAGTGTTCACGCTCGTGGCACAGCACCGCCTGGTCGTCCCGGTGTTCCTCGGGGCGTCGCTCGCGCTGTCGAGCGTGAGCCTCATCGGCGCGCTCTTCGGGGGCGTGGTCTCGAGGTTCCTTCCGGCGGAGTACCTTCAAATCGCGGCAGGTATTCTCTTCATCGGGATGGGCGTGTTCATTCTGGTTCAGGCTATTGCAAGGCTGGCGGGATGAACACTGCGCGGCGGATCACGCCCGCGTTCCGGGAACAGGCCGGGGAGGGGTAGAGGGGGGAGCAGACAGAGATGATTCTCGTACTTGACATCGGCAACACGAACATCGTCATGGGTGTGTACGAAGACGAGCGCCTCATGGCAAGCTGCCGCATGGCGACAGACCGGCAGAAAACGACAGATGAATACGCCATGATAATCCGTGACCTCTTTTCGTATCACAAGCTTGACTTCGCCGGCGTGAGCGGCGTCGCTATCTCGTGCGTGGTACCGCCGGTCATCGGTACTTTCGAGGACCTCGCGAGACGCTATTTCCACTGTGAGCCCGTCGTCGTCGAGCCGGGGGTGCGGACCGGCATGGTCATCCGCTACGAGAACCCGAAGGAGGTCGGGGCGGACCGCATCGTGAACGCGGTTGCGGCCTATGAAAAGTACGGCGGGCCCGTGATCGTGGTGGACTTCGGCACCGCTACGACGTTCTGTGCCATATCCGCGTCCGGCGAGTACCTGGGCGGCACCATCGCGCCCGGCATCGGCATATCTAGCGAAGCCCTTTTCGCGCGTGCCGCAAAGCTGCCCCGAGTGGAGCTGGTGAAGCCCAAGAGCGTCATAGGGCGCAGCACGGTCACCAGCATGCAGGCGGGGATCATCTACGGGACGGTCGGGCTCGTGGACGAGATCGTGAAGAGGATGAAACGCGAGATGGGCGGCAATCCCCGCGTGATCGCCACCGGGGGGTTCGCACCGCTCATAGCGGAAGACTCATCCGAGATAGACGTGCTCGATCCCGACCTCACACTGGAAGGCCTGCGCATTCTGTTCGAAAGGAACGCGCCGGCTCAGGAGCCCGGCGACTGACCGGAAGGGCGAGCAAGCGCCCGGAACGTATACACGTGTATGCGTGCAGACGTGCACAAGAAGTGCGTGAGGGGCCGCCGTCGTCGCCGTTACCTGAGGAAGGAACGCTACACCGGCGCGACGGCGTGACACCTACCTGGAAGAGGGGCAGGGACTGGCGCCCCTACTCACCCTACTCAGGGGAGTGATCGTGACCTGAAAGATTCGGCTGAGAGAGCGATAACCGTCGGGCTCGAGCTGCCCGGCGCTCGTTGGTGGGAGATCGAGGACTCCCTCGATGAACTCGGCCGGCTTGCGGCCACGGCCGGCGCCGAGGTAGTAGGGAGGGTGGTTCAGAAGCGCGCGCGGCCCGATCCGGGCACGTACATCGGGGAAGGCAAGGCCCGAGAGCTCGCGGCCCTGGCCATGATGTCCCACGCCGACCTCGTGATCTTCGATGATGAACTGAGCCCGGCTCAGCAGCGAAACCTCGAAGACATTATAAACCTCAAAGTGGTCGACAGGACTTGGCTCATCCTCGACATCTTCGCCTCCAGGGCGGCCAGCAAGGAAGGCAAGATCCAGGTGGAGCTCGCCCAGCTCTCGTACCTGCTTCCGAGGCTCGCAGGCAGAGGCGCCGAGCTCTCCCGCCTCGGGGGCGGCATCGGCACGCGCGGCCCTGGTGAGACCAAGCTGGAAACGGACAGGCGGCGGATCCGCAAGCGCATCGCGACTCTCCGCGACGAGCTCGCCGAAATCGCCCGAAGACGCGGACTGCAGAGATCCCGCCGCAAAGAGGCGGGCGTGCCCGTCGTTTCGTTGGTGGGCTACACCAACGCGGGCAAGTCCACGCTGTTCAACGCGCTCACACGGGCCGGTGTACTGGTGGAAGACAAGCTGTTCGCCACCCTTGACCCGACGATGCGCAGGTGTCGACTGCCGGGGGGAGGGATCGTACTCCTAGCGGACACAGTCGGGTTCATACGCAAGCTCCCCCACGAGCTTGTAGCGGCGTTTCGCGCCACCCTGGAGGAGGTCGCCCAAGCCGACGTCATCTGCCACATAGTTGACGCAAGCCACCCGGGCAAGGACGAGCAGTGCGCGGCCGTGAGCGCCGTCCTCGCAGACCTAGGCCTCCAGGACAAACCCATCTTGACCGTGCTCAACAAGATCGATCTCGTCCCAGGCGAGCTCGAACGAGAGCGCCTTCGCGTCGAGCATCCCGGCGCCGTGTTCATTTCCGCGCGTGAGCGGCGGGGGCTTTCCGATTTGCTCCGGGAGATCGAAGCGCTCCTTGCCGGCACCGCGCGGGGTGTTCTCCCGGCCGCCGGCGGCGTTGGTCCGGAGGGCGACGGTGAGCGAGATTCCGGCGCTGGTGGCGCTCAGAGCGGCATCACCTCTGGCAGCGAAGACACCGGAAGATGCGAGAGTGCCGGCTGTGACGGCAATGCCCTCTGCCGATCGCCTTCTCGGGCTCCGGGAGTGACCATCGGTGACGTGAATCTCTCGACCCCCGTCGTGCTCGCGCCCATGGCCGGGGTGACAGACCTCGCTTGCCGCTTGCTGGCGAAAGAGATGGGATGCGCGCTCGTGTACACCGAGATGATCTCCGACAAGGCGCTCATCTTCCGTAACGAAAGAACCTTTGAGATGCTGCGCATCTCGGAGCGGGAAAGGCCCATAGCGGTTCAACTTTTTGGCAGTGATCCCCAGAGCATGGCGAAGGCGGCCGAGATCGTCCAGGAGCGGGTACGTCCTGACATCATCGACATCAACATGGGATGTCCGACACCGAAGATAGTCAAGAACGGCGAGGGCGCGGCGCTCATGAAGAACGTGCCCCTCGCCCGGGATATCGTTGCGGCAGTGGTTGCTTCTTCGAGCGTGCCCGTGACCGTGAAGATGAGGAAGGGCTGGGACGGAGATCACGTAAACGCCGTCGAGCTCGCGTTGGCGGTGGAGGAGGCGGGCGCAGCGGCCGTGGCGGTCCACGGGCGCACCCGTGACCAGTTCTATTCAGGCGCGGCCGATTGGGGCGTAATCAGGGGCGTGAAGGAGGCCGTCAGGATCCCGGTCATCGGCAACGGCGACGTGCGTTCGGCCGAGGACGCCGCACGCATGCTTGCCGAGACGGGCTGCGACGCCGTGATGATAGGTAGGGCGGCGCTCGGCAACCCATGGATCTTCAAACAGGTCGCGACGTTCCTCGCGACGGGCGAGAGACTGCCGCCGCCGTCGCTCGCCGAGCGCGTCGCGATGGCCATCCGCCACCTCGACATCATGGTCGGCCTGTTCGGAGAGAAGAGCGCCGTGCTCCAGATGAGAAAGCACGCGGCGTGGTACGTCCGCGGAGCGCGCGGTGCAGCGCAAGCCAGGGCGCGGGTGAACGCCGCGAACACCAGGTCGGAGATGGTGGAAGCCCTGGCCTCTCTCGTTCCCGACCCCTAGCCGTTTGCGTTTTGCCGCGGGTCCTGCTAGAATAGGAGTGTGCACAAAAACGTCTACACCGTCGCGAACGCAAGGTAACGCGGCGGACGGGCGCTGCGCAGGGAGCGTGGAGGGGGTGATCCGGCTGGAGTTCATCCGCATCGGTGACAAGCTCGTGGATAGGGCGCGAGTGTACAAGGCGATTGACAAGATCCTCGATCTCCGCGCGAGGGGCCTTTCGCAGCAGGAGGCGGCAGACCAAGTGGGCATCGACAGAGCTTTCGTGTCACGCCTCGAGAGCCTGGGCGAGGTCCGCAAAGGAGCGCGGGTCGCCCTCGTGGGCTTTCCTGTGGGCAACAAGGACGAGATCCGGAAAGTCGCGGAGGAGGAAGGGGTGGATTTCGTCCTCCTCCTGAACGACGTGGAACGATGGGCGTATTTGCAGGAGAGGTCCGGGCAGGAAGTCTTCAACGAAATCATGGGCATAATCACGAAATTGAAGAGCTACGACGCCGTGGTCTTCATAGGGTCCGACATGAGAGTGAACCTGGTGGAGTCCATCCTCGGCAACCGGGTGGTAGGGATCGAAGTGGGGACGTCGCCGATCAAGGGTGATCGGCGGGTGGACCCGGAGGAAATCCGCAAGGTACTTCGGAGCATAACAACGGCGTGACCGCAGCCACCGCGCGGCGCGATCCCGTGAATGAAATCGGAGGCGGGTCTCCATGAAGCATGTCGTCAGCGTGAGCCTGGGCTCGTCCAGGCGCGACCACAAGGCAACTATCACTTTACTCGGTGAGGAGGTCTTGATCGAGAGGCGGGGGACCGACGGGGACATCCAGAGGGCGATCGAGCTCATCCGGAGCCTCGACGGCAAAGTGGACGCCTTCGGAATGGGTGGCACGGACCTCTGGTTCTACGTGGGCAGGAAGCGATACATGGTGCGTGATGCCGTCCCGATAGCGCGGGCGGCTCAGAAGACTCCCATCGCCGATGGGAGCATGCTGAAAGGTGTAATCGAGCGCAGGGCTGTCGAGTATGTTCGTGATGAGATGAAGATGCCTCTTGCCGGGAAGAAGGCTCTCATCGTGTGCGCGCTTGACAGGTTCGGCATGGCCTCCGCCCTTCTTGAGTCCGGATGCGACATGATGTACGGCGACCTCGCGTTCGGGCTCGGCATACCCGTTTTCCTTAGGTCGTTTTCCACCTTCCGGGTGCTCGTCACCGTCCTGATGCCGCTGATACGGCTTCTTCCCATCAAAATGCTGTATCCCACGGGCAAGAGCCAGGAACAGGTGGTGCCGAAGTACGCCAAAGCCTACGCGTGGGCGGACATCATCGGCGGAGACTGTCACTTCATCAAGAAGCACATGCCCGACGACCTTGCGGGGAAGGTTATCATAACGAACACCGTCACGAAGGACGACGTCGAGGCGTTCAGGAAGCGAGGCGTGAGGACGCTTGTGGCGTCGACTCCTGAAATCGAAGGAAGGTCGTTTGCCACCAACGTAATGGATGCTGTCTTCGTGGCCCTGACCGGGCGGCGGCCGGAGGAGTTCACGCCGTCGGACTACCTGGACCTCATCAGCCGTCTCGAGATGAAGCCGAGAGTTGAAACGCTCAATCCTCCGAATCCGAGGTGATCGTCAACCGGCCGTGCAGCCGGAAGTGGCCGTGCAGCCGGCCGGCCTGGGAGAGCAGGCGAGGGGCGACTGAAAAGGGTGAACGACGCGTCAGAAGCGAGGATCAGAGCGAAGGGTTAGCTTGAACCGAGGCTTGACAACGCCCGGGCCGCGCGACATAATAGTGGCATGCGAAAGAAGGGCATCGCGCAATGAGCACACGGCCGACAGCGAGGGCAAGGCCACGTTGCGCGATGTCCGGATGTACATGGGCCGGTTAAGGGAGGAACCAGCTTGATGGCGCAGAAGGTAGTTCTCACCTTGGAAGGGCTCAGGAAACTCGAAAAGGAACTTGAGTACCTCAAGACTACCAGGCGGCGCGAGGTTGCTGCGAGGATAAAAGAGGCAAAGGCTTTCGGGGACATCACCGACAACGCCGAATACGAAGACGCCAAGAACGAGCAGGCGTTCGTCGAAGGGCGCATCGCCCAACTCGAGGCGATGCTCCGGAACGCCGAAATCATCGATGAAGAGGATCTCAACACCGACACCGTCCACCTTGGATGCAGGGTGAAGCTGAAGGACCTTTCGGACAACGAGGTTTTCGAATACACCATAGTAGGTTCGGCTGAGGCGGACCCAGGGAATCTGCGCATATCGAACGAGTCTCCCGTTGGCAAGGCCGTTCTCGGCAAGAAGGTCGGGAGCATCGTGGAGGCTCTTGCGCCCGCGGGCCCCATCAAGTTCCAGATTCTCGACATCTCGAGGTGAAGAAATGAGCCAGGGAAGAGGCGTTCATCCGCAGATACGGGGTGGTGGCCAGCCTGCGGCCGCGTCAGAGGATGTGACTGCCGCTGCCGGAGTCGCGGAAGCCGCGGACACTCGGGAGACCGCGGACACCCGAAAGGCCGCGGAAGCCACGGGCGCGGAAATGGCCGGACCCTGCGCTGAGGCGGAGTTCGAAAGCGAGCACGTGCGTGTCCGCCGGCAGAAGATGGAGGTGCTGCGGGCGAGAGGCATAGACCCGTTCGGCGGCAGGTTCGAGCGCACTCACCACGCCCGTGACATCGTGGAGGACTTTGAGAAGCTCGACGGCAGCACTGTGAGGGTCGCCGGGCGGCTCATGGCGATGAGGAGCCACGGAAAGGCTACTTTCGCGGATCTTCTGGACCTCTCAGGGCGGATACAGCTTTACGCGAAAGCGGACCAGCTTGGTCCGGATGCGTACGAGCTCTTCACCTCGCTTGACATCGGCGACATCGTGGGCGTGGAAGGCAGAGTGTTCCGCACCCGGCGGGGCGAGACGACCGTAGAGGTCTGCCAATTCCACCTTCTCTCGAAGTCGCTCCGGCCGCTACCCGAGAAGTGGCACGGCCTTTCCGATGTGGACCTCCGGTACAGGCAAAGGCACCTGGACCTCATCGTCAATCCTGAAGTGCGTGAGGTGTTCCTGAAGCGGACGGCCATCGTGCGCGCGGTGAGGGCGTTTCTCGATTCGCGCGGTTACATCGAGGTGGAGACCTCGGCGATGCACACCATACCGGGCGGCGCCACGGCGCGGCCGTTCATCACGCATCACAACGCCCTCGACATCGATCTCTACCTCCGAATAGCTCTGGAGCTGCACCTCAAGCGCCTCATCGTAGGTGGTCTCGAGAAAGTGTACGAGATCGGGCGCGTGTTCAGGAACGAAGGGATTTCCACGAAGCACAACCCCGAGTTCACCATGCTGGAGCTTTACGAGGCCTACGCGGACTACACCGACATGATGAATCTCGCGGAGGACCTCATCCACTACGTGGCTATTCAGGTACTGGGGCAAGCCAAGGTCGACTACGAGGGGAATGCGATTGACCTGATGCCTCCCTGGCCGAGAAAGACGATGGTGGAGGCTGTGCGGGAACGCACGGGAGTGGATTTCGACGCCATAGAGAGTGACGAAGACGCTCGCGCGGCGGCGCGCCGCCTCGGAGTCGACATCGATCCGCAGGCCACGAGGGGCAAGGCGCTCTCTGAGATCTACGAAGAGCGTGTGGAGCCGACACTCATATCCCCTGTTTTCGTGACGGATCACCCTATAGAGATCTCCCCGCTGGCGAAGAAGAAAGAGGATGACCCGCGGTACACGTACAGGTTCGAGCTCATAATAGGTGGGCGCGAGATAGCGAACGCCTTCAGCGAGTTGAACGATCCCATAGACCAGCGCGAGAGGTTTGAGGCTCAGGCCGCGCTGCGCGCCCAGGGTGACGACGAGGCCCACAGAATGGACGAGGACTTCCTGCGGGCGCTGGAGCACGGCATGCCCCCCACGGGGGGCATGGGGATCGGCATCGACAGGCTGGTGATGCTCCTCACCAACCAGAGCTCCATCCGGGACGTGATCCTGTTCCCGGCGATGCGGCCCAGGAAGTAGGCCTGATGTCGCAGGTCCTTCCCGGCCTTGACTTCGGTCCGGGCCTGTGTTAGTATTCAACGTGCGGGGCACAAGCGGATGAGGTTTGAGTGGGGACGTAGCTCAGTTGGGAGAGCGCGTGAATCGCACTCACGAGGTCGGGAGTTCGAATCTCCTCGTCTCCACCAGAATGTTGCGCCGGGCCGTAAGCCTGGCGCGTTTGCTTCGTCTTCGCTTCCACGATTTCTTCGCTTGTATGATCTGCTACGATCTGCGGCCGGCGCTCGCGCGGTCGACCGGGCTGAAGGCTGCCGCATCCACCGGGGTGTCCGTCCTGGGGGGTGTGCCCCGCATGCAGCCTCCGGCGTGTAACCCATGGCATGTAGCTCCCCCGACATGCGGCCGCACGTTCGGAAACGGGCCGCCGAGGGCGTCCGCGGGTGGTCGCGGGCGGGCAGGCAGGAGCTCAGCCGACCGGGTCGCGTCTGCCTCTTTCCACCGGCTCCCGCCGTTCAAAAGGTACGGGCACGTATTGAACCGAAGGCCTGCGTTGGGCGGGCTGGGGGTAGAGCTCCATCAAGCGATAGACCTCGTAGGGCATGTCGTTGCTGACGGCGAGCCCCATGCGCCGCAGGGCCTCGCACGTGATCGGGTAATCGTGCGTCCAGCGGCCTTCGGTGAGTGTCTTCGCTATCTCGCGGGCCTTGTCTTCGGGCAGCTTCGCCGCCAGGATCTCGTACACGCTTTCGTACACCTGCACCATGGCTTTGGCGGCCATGTCTCCAAGGATGAGCGTGGTGTCGCTCACGGAGTTCTTGTCCTTCTGCTCTATGGCTCGGAGGATGGACACCGCCGGGTAGTTGCCCAGTTGCGGGTCCACCGGGCCGAGCACGGCGTTCTCATCCATGACGATCTCGTCTGCGGCCAGGGCGAGGAGCGTGCCGCCGGACATGGCGTAATGCGGCACGAACACCGTGACTTTCGCCTTGTGACCCGCTATGGCGTGGGCGATCTGCTCCGCGGCGAGCACGAGACCGCCGGGGGTGTGGAGAATGATATCGATGGGGACGTCGTCAGGTGTGAGCCGGATTGCCCTGAGGACCTGCTCCGAGTCCTCGATGTCGATGTGGCGGGAGATGGGGATGCCGAGAAAACTGATGGCCTCCATGCGGTGGATCATGGCTATGACCCGCGAGCCCCTCTTGCGGGAGAGCGAGTTCAGGATGTGCAGCCTGGCGAGCTCAATCTTTCTCCTGCCGAAGAGGGGCGACAGAAGGCTCCACCCCAAGAGAAGGATCCAAAACAGGTTGAAGAACGAATCGGCCATGTCCGTCCTCTCTCCCGTCAACGATCCGGACCTCGTGAGCTCCGGGCGAGGGAACGCTTTCAATCCCGGGAAGGGTCGGCGGTAGTTGCGAGACGTGTCAACGAAGAGCCCCCAAGAGTCCCCGCGACACGGGGCATTCCCCGAGATCTCCGCGGCTGTGACGCGTCCGCCAGTGGGCGCGCCCCCGAGTTAGGTTTCCATTCAGATCTGACGGATATACAGGCCGGCGCGGGGGCTGGCTCCGGGGCGGCGCGCCGGGCCGGCCTCAACCCCTGGAGCCCTTCTCTTCCCTGGGAGATCGTGGTTTTCAGGCGCTTGTGTCGCGAAAGCTCGTGTAGTAGAATTGCATGGGGGGAATGAGCCACAAGCTGATGGAGGGAAAGAGCGATGGTTGAGAAGGCAACGTTTACGGTCAAGAAAGGCCTTGCGGAGATGCTCAAGGGCGGCGTGATCATGGACGTCACCACCCCCGAGCAGGCGAAGATCGCCGAGGATGCGGGCGCAGTCGCCGTCATGGCCCTGGAGCGAGTTCCCGCCGACATCAGGGCGCAGGGCGGCGTGGCCAGGATGTCCGACCCGGCCGTAATCGAGGCGATCATGGAGGCGGTCACCATCCCGGTGATGGCCAAGTGCAGGATCGGTCATTTCGTTGAGGCGCAGATCCTCGAGGCCCTCGGCGTGGATTACATAGACGAGAGCGAGGTCCTGACGCCGGCCGACGAGGAGCATCACATAGACAAGCACCAGTTCAAGGTCCCGTTTGTCTGCGGCTGCCGTAACCTCGGGGAAGCCCTGCGAAGGATCGGCGAGGGAGCGGCGATGATGCGCACGAAGGGCGAAGCCGGCACGGGCGACGTCGTCGAGGCGGTGCGGCACATGAGGCGGGTCATGAGCGAGATACGTAGGCTCACTTCCATGCGAGAAGACGAGCTCATGGCTGCGGCCAAGGAGATGGAGGCTCCATACGAGCTTGTCGTGGAGGTCGCCAAGGCGGGCAGGCTTCCTGTGGTCAACTTCGCGGCTGGCGGCATAGCGACGCCGGCGGACGCGGCGCTCATGATGCAGCTGGGGGCTGACGGGATTTTCGTGGGGTCGGGCATATTCAAATCAGACAACCCGGCGGCGAGGGCGCGCGCCATCGTGGACGCGACGGCCCATTACAACGACCCGGACATCCTCGCGAAAGCGTCCAGGGGTATCGGCGAGCCGATGAAAGGCCTTGCCGCGGCCTCTCTGAAGGAAGAAGAGAGGCTGCAGGGGAGAGGCTGGTAGCTGGCGGAGAGGGGCCGTTGGATATCTGGTTTTCCATTGGGCATCAGGTTCTGAGGATCATATGAGCACTGGGTCTTGCACGTGCGGTGGCAGCAGGAGGTCGCAGGAGTGAAGGTAGGGGTTCTCGCGCTTCAGGGTGACGTGGCGGAGCATGTGAGCATGACTTCGGCGGCGGGCGCAGAGGTGGTGGAGGTCAGGTACAGCGATCAGATCGAGGGGCTGGACGGCCTCATCATACCTGGCGGGGAAAGCACGACAGTGGGTAAACTCATGGAGCGGTCCGGATTCGTGGACGAAATTCGAAAGCGTGCGGCCCGGGGTTTGGGCGTGTTTGGCACGTGCACCGGGCTCATTCTTCTTTCACGCGGCGTCTCGGCTTCCGATCAGGTTTGCCTGGGCCTCATGGACTTCGTCGTGAAAAGGAACGCTTTCGGGCGGCAGGTGGATAGCTTCGAGGCTGATATCGAGGTCCCGGCCATCGGGGCTCCTCCTGTGCGCGCCGTATTCATCCGCGCTCCGTACATACTCTCAGTCGGACGAGGCGTCGAGGTACTGGCGCGGTTCGAGGAGAAGATCGTGCTTGCGCGGCAGGGGCGGCACCTCGCGTGTGCGTTCCACCCAGAGGTGACGTCTGACACGAGGCTCCACCGGTATTTCCTTGACATGCTTGCGGGGAGAGCGTAGAGGCCGCCCGATGCGCCGCCCTGGGCCCGCCGAGCCGGGGCAGGCCGGCGCCGCGCCGGGCTCCGCCATGCACTGCGGGGCGGCACAGCGCCGCGCGGGTGCGATAGGCGCGGCGGGCGTCGCCGTCATGCCGCACAACTCGGTGGCGCCGGGCACCTGGCGTCACGCGGCTTTGAGTGGGCGCTGTATTTCGGCGTGGGAGGGGTACATAGATGTATGATATCGTCAGGTCCGTTGATCCGGAAGTCGCGGAGGCCCTCGAAGGCGAAACCTATCGGCAGAGACGGAAGATCGAGCTCATAGCCTCGGAGAACTTCACCAGCAGGGCGGTCATGCAGGCGCAGGGATCGACGCTGACCAACAAGTATGCGGAGGGGTACCCCGGAAGGCGTTACTACGGCGGCTGCGAGTTCGTGGACGTGGTCGAAAGGCTGGCCATCGAGCGGGCGAAGGCTCTGTTCGGGGCGGAGCACGCCAACGTTCAGCCTCATTCAGGCGCCCAGGCCAACACCGCGGTATACTTTGCGGCGCTGTCCCACGGCGATACCGTGCTGGGCATGGATCTCTCTCACGGTGGGCACCTCACCCACGGCCACCCTCTCAACTTCTCGGGCAAGTACTTCAACTTCATCCCGTACGGGGTTTCCAGGGAGACTGAGACCATCGACTACGATGCGCTCCAGGCGCTTGCGAGAGAGCGCAAGCCGCGCATGATCGTCGCGGGAGCAAGCGCGTATCCAAGGCTCATCGACTTCGCGAGGATACGACACATCGCCGACGAGGTGGGCGCGTATGTCATGGTGGACATGGCCCACATCGCGGGGCTCGTCGCGGCCGGCGTGCACCCGAACCCCGTTCCGTACGCGGAGTTCGTGACGACCACGACCCACAAGACCCTCCGCGGTCCGCGCGGGGGCCTCATACTGTGTCAAGCTAGATTTGCGAAAGACATCGACCAAGCTGTGTTTCCTGGTATCCAAGGCGGGCCCCTCATGCACGTGATCGCAGCGAAAGCCGTCGCGCTGAAAGAGGCCATGACCCCGGAGTTCCGCGCCTACCAGGTCCAGGTGGTGAAGAACGCTTCGGCGCTGGCCGCCGCTCTCGCACGTCGAGGCTTCCGCATCGTGTCGGGCGGCACGGACAATCACCTGATGCTCGTGAGCGTGGCGGAGAAGGGGCTCACCGGCAAGAAGGCTGAGAGACTCCTCGACGACGTGGGGATCACTGTCAACAAGAACACGATACCATTCGACCCCGAGAAGCCGTTTGTCACGAGCGGAATACGCCTCGGCACACCCGCAGTGACTACGAGAGGCATGCGAGAGCGTGAAATGGAGGAGATCGCCGAAATCATCGCGGCCGTGCTCGAGAAGCCCGGGGACGAGGACGTCATGGAGTCTGCCCGCGCCAAGGTGGCGCGGCTCGTCGAGCGCTTTCCGCTCTATCAGGAGATATAGCCTGGAAACTTGCGGGCATCCGAGCCCGGCCGGTGAGCGCGGGTCAGCCTTGTGCCCGAGCGACGACGTCAACACGCTTGCGGCATTCGGGAGACGTTGACCTCGATGGCCGGACTCCGTCGAACGAAGCTCGCCGAAGCTCGCCCTTGTTCAGTCGACGTTGATCACCGCGCTCTCGCCTGTGAAGAGATCGACCACCCTCGACCTGTTGAAGTCAGGGTGGCCGTTTCTCTCGTGCACCGTCACTCTCGTGCCCTCGACATCCAGTTTTATCGTGGCATTGCGCCTAGTGAGCGCTGCAGAGAGCCCATCCACCAGCTGCAACAATCTCAGCATCGGCATGAGGTGCCGCGGGAAGTCGAGCGGTAGCTCGTCCTCCGTATGGTGGTGGTAACGGACGAGCCAGATGACGTCCTGGTCCTTGTGGTAGAAGTGGGCCGCGATATCCGCGCTCCGGGCCGCGTGGGCTGGACTGTACTCGAAGACTTTCTTTGGATCCACGGTCTGTCCTACTTCCAGTTGCGGTTGGGACTTCCCGAGATCGTGGAAGATTATGCTTTGGACGAGGATGTCCTTGCTGATGCCGAGAAGAGACATGATCCCCTTCGAGTTGAGGTCCGCGAGGACCTTGAGCGCGTTGACGACATGCTTGTAGTTGCCGTCCTCGATAACCTCGGTCACTGTGATGAGGCCGGTCTCAGGGTCGTATTTGTCTCTGTACTCGGGCGTATGCTTGAGCTTGTGTTCCACCCTCGAGTTCGGGAGGGTCAGCGCGAAAGCGCGGTCAAGCTCGTCTCTGGAGTTCACGAGTTGGGCGCGGAGGTGTTCCTGTTCCGTGACATCGTGGAAGGTCTCGATGATCCCACGTACCTCGCCATCCTGGATCATCGGCACGTAGTTCACGGAGAAGACCCGCCCGTCTGCAAGCGGTGTCATTACGTTGTACCTGGCCCTTCCCGTGTTCATGACTTCGAAGATGGGTGACTCGTCCCGGCTCACCACGACCGCCTTCTGGCCGACCCTATCCGCGGCCTTGGCGTTCATGAGCCTCTCGGCGGCCGGGTTGAACTCACGTATAGTGAGGTCCCTATCTATGACGATGAGGCCCTCGTTCAGGGATCGAAGGATGGCGAGAGCGCGCTCTTCGTGATAGCGGTCGCCTTTCGATGAGGCGACGGCGCTAGAGAACGTCATGAGCACGGATCGTTGAGGTAAGGATGCCACAAGCACTCCGTTCTCCACGACAGGCAGCTCGGGGACGCACGAGCTCTCAAAAAAGCCGGCGGCTACCTGGAGATCAGTGTCCGGATCCACGCTGGGAAAGCTATCGACAGGGATCATTATGTCCTGGGCCGTAGCGCCCTTCGCGTACCCGGACGTCAGTGCGGATATGACTTTGCCGCCCGTGACCACGCCGGACAGCTCGCGAGTCTGAGAAACCACGTACACGATGCCCCGGTCGGTCACCGGGGACGCGAGACTCTCGAGATTCGTGTCTGGACCAACCGTGACCGGAACCAGGGTCTCGACGTCTCTGACCTTCATCCTCATCTGTCTGCCAGCCCCTTGACTTACTGCGAATTTCGCAACCTGAATAGCCTTCTGACATCGTAGGTGTCGAAAGGCATCCGGAAAGAATTCTAGCATAGCCTGCCTGCAAAGTAAATAGTTGGGGCGATGCGGATCGGCAGGAATCGACTTCGTGCAAGAAAGACCGTCCACCCCAGTAAACTTGCAGACGGTGCTGCACACCTTGGACTTGTGTGCTAAAATAGGTTGGGTGCAAAACATGTTCATACGCCCTCGGGTCTGGCAGGCCGCAGGCCTGAGACTCCGGGCGCGAGACAAATCCATATGCGAGGAGGACGAGCTATGGCACAGGTTCTCGAGATTCGCTGGCACGGGAGGGGTGGCCAAGGGGCGAAGACCGCCGCCATCCTGCTGGGCGAAGCTGCCGCTTCAGTGGGCAAGTACATTCAAGCTTTTCCTGAGTACGGACCTGAGCGAATGGGCGCACCCGTGTTGGCATTCAACCGGATCAGCGACGAGCCGGTGAGGATGCACTGTCACGTGTCGAACCCTAAGATAGTGGTGGTCCTCGACCCGACACTGATCGGGAAGAACGACGTGACCTCCGGCGTGCCGGAAGACGGGATCTATCTCGTGAACACGAATCTCGCCCCCGCGGAGATGAGGGCGAGGCTCAAGGTGAAAGGCGGGAAGGTTTTCACCGTCGACGCCACTCAGATATCCATCGACACCATCGGCCGGGCCATCCCCAACACGCCGATGATGGGTGCTCTCATAAAGGCAACCGGCCTCATGACGCTGGAGGAGTTCATAGCCGATACCCGGCACAAGCTGGAGATGAAGTTCAGATCGAAGCCCGAGGTCATCGAGGGGAACATCAAGGCCATCGAGCGGGCCTACCAGGAGGTGCAGTCGGAGTAATGAGCGCGAATGGGAAGGAGAAAGGCTGGAGGGACGTGCCCATCGGGGGGCTGATCCTGGAGGCCGGCAGCGCAGACAAGTATGAGACCGGCGACTGGCGGACGTACCGTCCGGTCTGGGACCAGGAAAAATGCAGACACTGCATGATATGCTGGGTCTATTGTCCTGACTCGTCCATACTGGTGCGCGATGGCAAGATGATCGGTATCGATTACAAGCATTGCAAGGGCTGTGGGATATGCGCCCATGAGTGCCCTGCGAAGTGCATAGACATGCGGCTCGAGACCGAGCTCGAGGCCGACAAGGCCGAGGGCGCCGCGGGTGCGGGTGCCGGCGCAGGCTGCGGGTGCCGCGCAAAGAGTGGCGGGGAGGCTGGTGGAAAGTGATGAAGAGAGTGGCGATTACCGGAAACGAAGCTGTGTCGCAGGCGATGCGCCAGATCAACCCTGACGTGGTGGCGGCCTACCCGATAACGCCGCAGACGGAGATCGTCCAGATCTTCTCCACTTTCGTGGCGGACGGAGAAGTGGATACGGAGTTCGTCACCGTGGAAAGCGAGCACTCCGCCATGAGCGCGACGATAGGCGCGTCGGCAGCGGGGGCTAGGGCGATGACCGCCACTTCCTCGCAGGGGCTTGCCCTCATGTGGGAGATGCTGTATATAGCCGCCGGCTTGAGGCTCCCCATCGTAGCGCCAGTCGTCAACAGAGCGCTGTCGGCGCCCATCAACATTCACTGCGACCACAGCGATACCATGGGGGCGCGCGACTCAGGCTGGGTCCAACTCTACTCCGAGAACGCCCAGGAGGCGTACGACAACCTCATCCAGGCCGTGCGCATTGCGGAGCACGCAGATGTCCAGCTCCCCGTCATGGTCTGTATGGACGGCTTCATCGTGAGCCACGGCATGGAGAACGCTGAGCTTCTCGACGACGGCGTGGTGCGCAGCTTCATCGGCCAGCGGACGCCGAAGTACTCGGTTCTCGACGTGAACAATCCTGCCACGTTCGGTGCGCTCGATTTCGCCGACTGGTACTTCGAGCACAGGCGGCAAATTGCTGAGGCCGAGACGCACGTGAAGGGCGTCGTGCTGGATGTGGCTAAGGAGTTCGCGAAGATATCCGGGAGGGGCTATGGCCTCTTCGAAGCATACAGGCTGGACGACGCGGAGATAGCCGTCGTCGTGTTGAACTCCGCGGCGGGCACCGCGAAGGTGGTCGTTGACGACCTGAGGGACAAGGGAATGAAAGCGGGCTTGCTGAAAATAAGGCTCTTCAGGCCCTTCCCGCACGAAGAGATCGTGGCGGCGCTCGCGGGCAAGAAAGCCATCGCTGTTCTCGACAGGGCAGATGGCCTTTCCACCATGGGTGGGCCTGTGTTCGTGGACGTGCGATCCGCCATGTATGACGCGCCCGGGCCCAAGATGGTCAACTACATCTACGGCCTCGGCGGCAGGGACATCGACACCGAGCAGATAGCAGGGGTATACTGGGATCTTGCCAAGATCGCCGAGACGGGCAAGGTCACATCGCCCGTGACTTACCTCGGGGTCAGGGAATAGGAGGCGGCAGGAATGGCAAACTTGAGGGAGCTTACGAAGAAAGAAGAACTCCTGTGCGGCGGGCATCGCGCGTGCGCAGGTTGCGCCGCCCCGACAGCCGTGAGGCAGGTACTGAAAGCTGTTGATACCCCTGTTGTCGTCGGGTGCGCCACAGGGTGCCTCGAAGTGACGACGACCATCTACCCCTTCACGTCGTGGAGGATACCGTTCATCCACAGCGCATTCGAAAACGCCGCCGCCACCGTGAGTGGGGTGGAGGCCGCATACAGGGCGCTCAAGAAGAAGGGCAAGATAACTCAGGACATCCAATTCATCGCGTTCGGCGGCGACGGCGGTACGTATGACATCGGGTTCCAATCGCTGTCCGGGGCGATGGAACGCGGGCACGACATGGTTTACATCTGCTATGACAACGAGGCCTACATGAACACGGGCATCCAGCGGTCCAGCGCGACGCCGAAGGGCGCGTCGACGACCACGAGCCCGGCCGGGAAGGTCGTTCCTGGGAAGACGCAGTTCCGCAAGGATCTGACCGCGGTCATGGCGGCCCACAACATCCCATACGTCGCGCAGGCCGTGCCGAGCCATTGGAACGACTTCGTCACGAAGGTTCAGAAGGCGCTTGCCGTGAAGGGGCCGGCGTTCATCAACGTCCTTGCGCCGTGCAGGCTCGGGTGGCAGTTCGATCCCGCTGAGACCATCGACATCATGCGGGGGGCGGTGGAGACATGCTTCTGGCCGTTGTATGAGGTCGAGAACGGCGTATGGCGTGTTACCCACAAGCCCAGGGAGAAGAAGCCGGTCCGGGGCTGGATCGAGAAGCAGGGGCGGTTCCGCCACCTGTTCCGGCCGGAGAACGAGCACATCATCGAGGAGATCCAAGCGGATATCGACCGCAACTGGGAGACCCTCCTGGCGCGCGCGGGCATGGCCTAGCTGAAGAGCGGTGTTGCCCGCAGACTGCCGGAAACGGCCGTCGTGGACGGCCGCGGCCGGCGACCGACGCCGTCGAGTGTTGTATGGCGGACATTCCGATGGTATAATAAACGCAAGTTCGAACTGTGCCATAGCTGGTTCCTGCCAACGCGATGAAGAGGACGAGTAGGCCGGGATCCTGACGCTCGAGAGAGCCGGGCGTGGTGGGAGCCGGCGCGCAGGCCGGCCGAATCCACCTCAGAGCCGCGGGTTGAAAGGCGCCGCAGGCGCCGAGTATGCCTCGCCGGGTCTGCCCGTTAACGCTTGTCGAGAGGGTCGAAGGGGCGCGATCGCCACGCCGCAGGTCGCTACGCGGCGGGTGCCATGGCTGCGCTGGGCTCGGTCCACGCCTTCGGCCAACCGGGGTGGCATCGCGGGAGGATAGCCTCTCGTCCCCTTGGGTTCGTCCCAGGGGGGCGGGGGGCTTTCTCATATCCGCCGGTGGCTGGCGTCTCCCCAAGCCCGCCAAGCCGCTGAGGGGCTGGGCCCTGCCGGCGGAGCCGCGGCGGCGACGTGCGACTTGGCAGAGTGGACATTCGTGCCGGTGGACAAAGGGCTCGTGGATAATGGAGGGATGGATATGCTGGACATCAAGCTCATCAGACAGAACCCCGAGATCGTGCGCGACGCCCTTGCGCGACGGGGGGAGGACGACGCCGTTCTCGACGAGGTGCTCGCTCTGGACGAGGAGAGGCGCAGGCTCATCTACGATGTGGAGCAGCTAAAGAAGAGGCGGAACGAGGTGTCCGAGGACATCGCCCGCATGAAGAAGAGCGGGGGCGATGCCGGCGCCGCCATCCTCGAGATGCGCGATGTGTCTGCGAAGATCAAGGAGATGGACGACTCGGTGCGGGCGCTCGACGAGAAGCTCACGACGCTGCTTCTCGCGATCCCGAACATTCCGCACCCATCGGTTCCACGCGGCAAGGACGAATCAGAGAACGTCGAGGTCCGCAGGTGGGGAGTGCCCAGGAAATTCGACTTCGATCCCAGGCCCCACTGGGAGATCGGCGTGGACCTCGGAATCCTCGATTTCGAGCGCGCCGCCAAAATAACCGGCGCGAGGTTCACTGTGTTCCGCGGGGCAGGGGCGCGCCTCGTGCGGGCGCTCATCTCGTTCATGATAGACATCCACACGAAAGAGCACGGCTACACGGAGGTTTACCCGCCGTTCCTGGTGAACCGGGAAAGCATGATCGGGACCGGACAGCTCCCGAAGTTCGCTGAGGACATGTTCCATTGCGAGGGCACCGACTACTACCTCGTTCCCACGGCTGAGGTGCCCGTCACGAACCTCTATCGTGGGGAGATCCTCGACGCGAGCCAACTCCCCATATACCACGTGGCCTACACGGCGTGTTTCCGCGCGGAGGCCGGGTCAGCGGGGCGGGACACTCGAGGGCTCGTGAGGCAGCACGAGTTCGACAAGGTGGAACTCGTAAAGTTCGTGAAGCCTGAGACGTCCTACGACGAACTCGAGAAGCTGGTGGGCGACGCCGAGGACGTACTGAGGCGGCTCGAACTGCCGTACCGGGTGGTCATGATGTGCACAGGCGACGTCGGGTTCGCGGCAGCGAAGAAGTACGATCCCGAGGTCTGGATGCCAAGTTACGACAGGTATGTGGAAATCTCGTCTTGCAGCAATTTCGAGGCCTTCCAAGCGAGGCGGGCGGACATCAAGTTCCGGCCCGCGCCTGGAGCGAAGCCTGAGTACGTTCACACCCTCAACGGGTCGGGCCTTGCCGTGGGCCGCACATTCGCGTCGATCCTGGAGAACTACCAGGAGGCAGATGGCTCGGTGACCATCCCGGAGGCCCTTCGACCGTACATGGACGGCCTCCAGCGCATTACGAAGGGATAGTTGGCGCTGCCTGATGCCGACGCGCCGCCGGGTACCATCCGGCATCCGGGAGGGCGCGCGGCATTGACGCCCCGGGCGGGCGGATCGCGCAGACGGCGCTCCTTGCCCCTGGAAGGCCGTGCGTGGTATAATTGCGATGTCGGGAGAGGCCTTACGGGGCATCTCCCGGCGTTGCGCGCGGAGGAGTGCCCGAGATGGCTTAAGGGAGCGGTCTTGAAAACCGCCAGGGTCCTTGGGGCCCTCGTGGGTTCGAATCCCACCTCCTCCGCCATTATTCATGTACATCATGTTTCCTCTCTCGGGTTCCCAGGCTTCCGCCCGGGACGGGGACGGGCGCGGCCGGGTTCGGCCGCGCGCTGGCCGGGCCGGGCCGGACGCGTGATGACGGCGTGGCGCGACGGCGAGGCAACGGGGGACGGAGCCGGGAGGCGAAGGAGTCGGTGTCCGATGGTGCCGGCGACGAGAGAAGTTGAATGCAAGTCGATCCTGACGAAGTCCGGGATACCGGGAGTGGATTTCTCCCTGAACCCCTATGTCGGGTGCGCCCATGCGTGCGCGTATTGCTACGCTCCGTGCATCGTGAACCGCTTCAGGGGGCGTCAGGAGCCGTGGGGCAGCTTCGTCGACATCAAGGTGAACGCCCCGGCGAAACTGCGGCGTGCTCTGCGGCGGGTGAATCAGGAAGTCATCCTGCTGTCGAGCGTGACGGACCCTTATCAACCTCTCGAGCGCAAGACCGGGCTCGTTCGGGCGTGCCTGGCTGAGATATCGACAAGCTCCGCCCAGGTGTCAATTCTGACCAAGTCCGACCTCGTCACTCGCGACATGGACATCCTCGGCGCCGTTTCCTGGGTTGAGGTGGGGTTCAGCATCAGCACGGCAGACGACTCGATAGCTCGGGCGCTGGAGCCGGGTGCGCCCCCGCCATCGAGGCGTTTCGCGGCTCTCGAGAGGTTGTCGGCAGCGGGGCTCAGAACGTGGGTCTTCATAGCCCCGGCCATCCCGGGGATCAGCGAGCTCGGAGAACAGCTCGAACCCATTTACGCGCGAGCCAGGGACTCAGGCGCGTCCTGCGTGCGGCTGGACCCGTTCAATTTCTACCCGCCCATGACCGCGTCGCTGGCCGCCGTCGTGAAACGCCGCCTGCCGGAAAAGCTGGCGCGCTTCCGGGAGGCACTCGCGCAGAAGGCGGAGTTCGCCTCTGCTGTGCGGGCGGTCGAGGCGGAGCTTGCGGCGCGTTACGGGTTTGATGAAGAGTGAGCCGGGGCCGCCGTCCGTGACAGCTGCACGTTCACCTCGTCGCGAGTTGCGGCACCTCGGCTTCCTCGAAAACCACGCGCGGCAACGCAGGCACGATGCCGACCCTCAGCCCCCGCTGGAAGCCGAGCAGATCGTGGATGGTTTCCCACACGTCGCTGACGAGCGCCTCTTCCGGCGAGCGCGGCCTGGGCAGCGGGTTGCGGAGAATGGCGGCCACCCGGCCGGGCCGGGCTGTCAGCACCACGATTTGGTCCCCCAGGATGATGGCCTCCTCGATGTTGTGCGTGACGAAGAGGATCGTCACCCTCGTTTCCTGCCAGATACGCGTGAGCTCGCCCTGGAGAGTCGTGCGCGTGAGCGCGTCTAGGCTGCCGAAAGGTTCATCCATGAGCAATACGCGCGGCCGCACCGAAAGCGCCCTTGCGATGGCCACGCGCTGCTTCATGCCGCCGGAGAGCTGGTGCGGGAAGAAATCCTCGTAGCCGCAGAGCCCGACCAGCTCGAGATAGACGCGGGCGGCGCGACGGCTTTCGGCCGCGCCCGGGACGGTATGGGTGAAGCGCAGCGCGCGGGCGACGTTCTCAAGGGCTGTGAGCCACGGGAAGAGCTGGTCGAAGCTTTGGAAAACGATCATCCGGTCCGTGCCGGGGCCTGCCGCCACGCGTCCGCCCACGAGCACGCTCCCGCTCGTCGGGCGCTCAAAGCCGCCGATGCATCGAAGGAGGGTCGTTTTCCCGCACCCCGAAGGTCCGATGATGGTCACAAATTCTCCCTCGGCGGCGGAGAGGGTGACGTCCTCGAGCGCCGCGAGCTCCCGCCCGGCCACGATGAAACGCTTGCAGAGACCGCGGACTGCAAGCCCCACGTGAGACGCCCGCCGCGCCTGCGCTTCCTGCGACGCCCGCGTATCCTCCCGCGCTGCTTGCGCTTTCCGGAACCCGTATGACATCCGCAACACTCCCATCCCATTTGCGGCATCGCCAGGTGTCTCTGGGCGATCGTTCCCGCGCGACCATCCCTGCTGATACCCGCGACAGCCCTGCCGCGGCTACTCCTGGGTCATGCCCCAACGCTTGACGGTGCGCGTCTCCACCGACTCGAACACGACGCGCTCGACCACGAGCCCCACGAGCACTATCACTATCATGCCGGCGAAGACACCGGGGGTCTCCATGAAAAAGCGGCGTTTGTAGATGAACCACCCCAACCCTCCCTCGCCCCCTGACGCGCCGAAGACCATCTCCGCCGCGACGAGCGCCTGCCACGCGCGTGCCCACGCCACGCGCATCCCCGACAGGATGTGCGGGAACGCCCCGGGTATGAGGACGTGCGCGACGAGGCGCATCCCGCGCAGGCCGAGGTTCCGACCGACCTCGATCTGCGTCGCCGGGACTGAGCGCAGGCCGGTGTGAAGGTTCGCGACCAGCGGCCAGACAGCGGAGAACCATATCACGGCGGCGATGGACCTGTAGCCCGTGCCCAGCCACAGGATTACCACGGGCAAAATGGCGATACCGGGAAGAGGGTGGAGTATCGCCATGAGTGTCTGCACCCACTCTGAAACGATGCGGGCGGACATCGAGGCTGCCGTGACCAGCACGGCTGTGATCGCCGCGAGGCCCAGGCCCGCGCCGACCATCGCAAGGGAGAACGCCAACCGCCCAAGGATCTCTCCGCTGGCCGTCTCGGCGGCGAGGGCCGCGGCCACGTCGCTGAAGGCCGGGAAGAGAAGGGCCGGCAGGCGGCCGGCACGTGCGGCGACTTCCCAGAGCCCGGCGAGGGCCGCGACGAATAGCGCCTGGCGGAGAGGCCCGGCGTTCGCTGTGAAGAAGCGTCTCGTACCGACCATTGAGGCACCTTCCTGAGCGGCGGCACCTTCCGGTGTGTCGCGGCGACACCCGGGTCGAGCCCTCGTCGATCTCGCCTCGCTCAAAGTATGTCGAGGTTGCCGGCGTTACCTGCCGGTGTCGCCCTTCGGGCGCGGTGCTCTTGTCTGCGGCGCGCACCGTTCCGGTCCGGCGAGCGGGCTCGCCAAATCCGGAGCACCCCGTCATTCAGGCACCGGCGACGCTTGAAAGCCTGCTGCACGCTGAACAGAAGCGCGGATGTCCCGCGACCCGCTTAGCGGCGGAACTGCAGTTGCTGGATGGGGGACTGTTCACCTGCTCTGTCTCCGATGAACGCTACGAGGTTCTCCCATGCGATGTCTTCGATGCTCCGTGGGACGTTCCTGATGTAACCGGCCTTTCGCATGAAATCAGCGAAGCCCATGAGGCCGTACGGTGCCGTTGTGTAGTCCATGCCTGGCCACGTCAGGTAGCGATAAGTCTTGTCCGGGGTGAGGCCGAACTCCGGCGCAAGGAGCGCCGCGGCTTCTTTCTTGTTGACGTTGATCCATGCCATGGCTTCGCTGATCGCCATCACGAAGCACGCGTACGCCACAGGGTTGCCATCGTGGAAACGGGTCGTGGCGACGCCCACGTTGAAGCTGAAGGGTTGTCCGAAGCAGGCCACGTCGTCGACGACCAGGTGCATGCCGGGATGGCTCAGTTCTTCAAACATATAGGGTGGAGTGGTGAAGTGGGCCGCGATGCCTTTCTTGGATATGAGGGCTGCGGCCGCGTCAGGATGAGGCATCGCGACGATGTGTTTCTCGAAGGCGGTGGCCGAGCCGAGCTCCTTCTCGGCTTGCATGGCGAGGAGAATGTGCTGCACGCTTCCGGGCGAGGGCACCGCTATCTTGTCGCCGGGTTTGAAGTCCTTGAGGGACTTGATCGAGGGGTTGTTCGTCACTAGCCCTACGGGCACTACGCAGAACCCTACCGCCGCTTTCCAAGGACAGCCTTTGTCCCAGCCTATGAGGAACGGGGGGATGCCCATGAACCCGACGTCAACTTCCCCTGAAACCAGAGCCTCACGGACCGCCGCGCCGGACCCATACTCCTTCCAGACCGGTTTCAGGCCGTACTTCTCGAAGATCTTGTTCTTCTGGGCAACCATGAGCGGTGCGTACACCAATCCGAACTGACCAGCTATCCGAATCTCCTGCTCTCTCGCCTGTATCTGCGCCTGCGTCTGAGACGGGCTTGACGCGCCGGCAGCGCTGGCGCCTCCGCCGCCACCACCGGCGGCGGCCAAGCTCAACCCGCCCAAGAGGAGTACCACGCACACCACAACCCCCAACAGCCGTCTCATTTCAAGAGACCCTCCCCGACACGAGGTTTGCGCAGCGCCCTGCGGCACAGCGTAGCGCTGCGACTGGATGCCGCGACGTGATCATTTAGTATGACGCCGGTCGGGCCGGTGTGCACGGCCAAGTGAGAGAAGGCACTACTTCCATCCAACCAGGCGGAGGAGCAGCGCCGTGATGCCGGCGGCCGCAAGGGGACCGACCGGGATCCCGCGGAGCAGAAGGACGCCGATGACAGTTCCGACGAGGATTCCTGCGATGATGTCCGGGCGCGCCCGCAAGAGCTGGACGCCCTGGCCGTTGACGTAGGTCGCCGCCGCGCCGCCGACGATGGCGAGGAGGCCCGGCCATGTTTTGAACGCGCGCACCACCTGGTCCATCGTCATCTGCTTCGTCGAGAGCGGCGCGAGGACCGCGATCATGAGCAGAACCAGCCCGAGTTGGAGCGCCCGCTGCTCGAGGAAGGCGCCGAGGGAGTCAAGGCCGGCCGCCTCTATGAACAGGAGAGCCGCGGCTGCGCCGGCGATGAGAGCGTTCCCGAATGCGAGCCCCACAGCGAGGACAACCAGAAGCGGAAGACCGTCCACAGCAGCACCGCCTCCACTCACGCTCACCATGCGCTTTGACTCAACTGACTCAACTGCCGGGTGCCAGGCTTCGCTCGGTCGCGCACCCGCCGGACCGCAGCGCACTAGGCCCGTATGACGGGGGAGCGTGAGCCTTCGTCCTCGCCCGCGGACGGATGAAATCGCCCTGAAAGAGCGGCGGTGTGCGGACGACTGGCTCTGCCCCGGGCAGTTGCTCCTACCGCATATCTATTGGGGTGTGCCGGTGAAGAGACCGGCATGCTGCGGCCCCCTGGTCAGAATGGGCCGCAGGACGCATGAGGCCGCCAGATAGGAGCACATTATGCCTGTGGGCGCCCCAAGGTTGGGGCGGAAAGCCTTTCCGCCTCGTCCCGGGCAACTCCACGCTCATTCCTGAATGTACCGGGTGCTGCAACAGCGGCTTGTGTGACCTCCGGCGAAGTAGGATGGCTGGAGATGTGAAAGCCGGGAGGTTGATGACATGCGACCGAAGAACCTTCTGCCCTTTGCGGTCCTTTGCACGGTGCCGTTCATTCTCGTCCTGGGCAATTCCATGCTCATTCCCGTGCTACCAAGAGTGAGGGCGGCTCTTCACCTGACTCAGGCCCAGACAGGCCTCTTCATCACCGCCTTCTCCGTTCCGGCGGGGTTGACCATCATGTTCGTGGGCGCCCTCTCGGACCGGATAGGGCGCAAGAAGGTGATGGTCCCCTGCCTGGTCACGTACGGGGTAGGGGGCATCATGGCTGCTCTCGCCGCCTTGCTCCTGGAGCGCCCGTACTGGCTCATCCTCGCCGCAAGGGTCGTCCAAGGCGTGGGCGCCGCGGGCACCGGCCCGATAGCCACGGCGACGGCCGGGGACATCTTTCAGTCACAGGAAAGGACCAGGGCCGTCGGCATACTCGAAGCTTCCAACGGATTCGGCAAGGTGATGAGCCCCGTGCTGGGTGCCGGCGCGGCGCTCGTGGCATGGTGGGCCCCGTTTCTACTATTCGCGGTGCTGGCCTTGCCCGCGGCCGTCGGTGTGTGGGCGTTGTGTCCCGAGCCGGCGCGATCCCGCCGGCAGCCGACCGGCATGAGAGCGTACTTCGCCGACCTTGCCGCCGCGTTCAGGGAGAAGCGCTGGTCCCTTGCGGCTTGCTACGCGGCAGGCGCGGTGGTGCTGTTCGTCCTCTTCGGAGTGCTCTTCTATGTCTCGGACGCGCTCGAGGAGCGCTACAGGATCGGCGGTCTCGCGAAAGGCGTCCTCATAGCCGCGCCTGTGTTCGTGATGTCGGTGACATCCCTCCTCACAGGGTTCTTCTTGGAAAGGCACGTCACGTTGCTCAAAGCGTCTGTCGTGACGGGGCTTGCGCTCGTGGCCGCGTCCCTCGGGCTCCTTGCCTTCAGGTCGGGGCTCGCTTGGCTGGGGGCGCTGACAGCAGTCATCGGGCTGGGAAGCGGGCTTGTGCTGCCTTCCATCAACACTATGGTGACGAGCGCTTCGAGCGGGCGGCTACGGGGGATGGTCACCTCCGTATACGGGGCCGTTCGGTTCCTCGGAGTCGCGGCTGGTCCTCCCGTGTTCGGCCTCATCATGGACTCCCGTCGCGCCTCCGTGTTCGTCCCGGCCGCTGTGGCGGCGGGCGCTTGCGCGCTTCTCGTGCTCCGCTCCCTGAATCAGAAGATCCTCACCCCGCCGCAGGCGAGGCCTTGAGCGCGATCCGAAAGGGTTTCCGCCGACCGCCTCGAACCCATACCGCAGACTACAGAACGCAGACTGCAGACTACAGACTGCAGACGACTCGTGCGCGCGATCGCGGGTGCGCGGCCGTCGCGGCCGCTGGACCGGGGACCGACCCTCGCTCCGGCGGTCCGCGGTATCGTTCCGGGGACGGGAAAGCGCGCCGGCCTGGGGGGCGATAACGAAGTGCTGGTGAAGACGGGGCTGGAGGTGCTTGCGAGGGAAGGTTCCAGGCTGCTCGCTGGCAAGCGGGTGGGGCTCGTGACAAACCACACAGGGGTGGATTCGAGGCTCAAGAGCACCATCGACATCTTGGCCGAGAGCAGCGGGGTGGAGCTCACGGCGATCTTCGGTCCCGAGCACGGTGTGCGCGGTGAGACCCAGGCAGGGGAGAAGGTCGCCTCGGTGGTGGACGAAAAGACAGGGCTGCCGGTATACAGTCTGTACGGCGATACCACGAGACCTACGCCGGAGATGCTGGCGGGGTTGGACGCCCTCGTGTACGACATCCAGGACGTCGGAGTGAGGTTTTACACGTACGTATCGACGATGGCCTATGCGATGCAGGCCGCGGCCGCGGGCGGCATTGAATTCCTCGTGCTCGACCGGCCGAACCCCCTCGGCGGGCTCGTCACGGAAGGGCCCGTCCTGCGAGAGGAATTCGCGTCATTCGTGGGCGTCTACCCGATTCCGGTGAGGTACGGCATGACCGTCGGCGAGCTCGCCGGCCTTCTCAACGCCGAGTTCGGGGTCGGGGCGCGCCTGCGCGTCATCAGGATGGAGGGGTGGCGCCGCGGGATGTGGTTCGATGACACCGGCCTGCCGTGGGTGAAGCCTTCGCCCAACATTCCCACGCTTGCGAGCGCCACGGTGTACCCGGGGACGTGCTTCATCGAGGGGTTCGCCACCGTGTCCGAGGGGCGCGGGACAGACCGTCCATTTGAGTGGGTGGGGGCTCCGTGGATCGACGGCCCGGCGCTCGCACGCAGACTGAACGAGCTAAGATTGCCGGGTGTGAGATTCGAGGCCCGCGAGCTTACTCCCGCCTTCTCGAAGAACGCCGGGAGGGTGTGCGGCGGTGTGGAGATGAACGTGACGGATCGGGCGGCTTTCCGGCCTGTGGCCGCGGGGCTCCATCTCGTCGCGGCTATCCTCGACATGTACACGGAGGATGCGACGTGGGCGCATGGGGGGAGCCACTTCGACAGGCTCATGGGCACCGATCGGGTGCGCGCCCTGCTGCAAGAGGGCGTGGAAGCGAGCGAGATCATCGCATCATGGGAGGCGGACCTTGAGGCTTTTCAGAAGGTGAGAGAGGGGTACCTTCTGTATCAGTAGTCGCGCTGCACCAGTAGCCGCGTGGTCGCGCAGCACGACGAGTCCACCCGCGGCGCGGTCTTGGCACGGTCGTGACGGCGCGCCCGCCTGCGCCGGTGCGTCGGTGGCGGCCGGCGCCCCGAGGCGCGACCCGGTATCCCGGCCTATCGGTCGGGCACGCAGGCCTCGCGAGGCGGCCGGAGCGGTTGAGTGCGGCGACGCCTCCCTTCTGGCACCCGGGCCTTGCCCTTGCCTGGCGAATGTGCTACAATGACAGTGCAACACCGCCGCCATGGGTCAGGCCAAGGGCATGGCGCGCGAAAGCGCATGGATCGTCGACGAGCTCGCTGATGAAGCTTGCCGGTGATATGAAAACTGGATAGCACGTTTCAAGCGGAGAGATACCCAAGCTGGCTGAAGGGGAAGGTTTGCTAAACCTTTAGACGGTTGAACAAACCGTGCGGGGGTTCGAATCCCCCTCTCTCCGCCATGTTTTGATGACGACGACGGCCTGCGGGCCGTCTGTTCACATCGCATACAAGTGTCGCGCGCCCGTAGCTCAGTGGATCAGAGCATCTGACTTCGGATCAGAGGGTCGTGGGTTCGAGTCCCTCCGGGCGCGCCAGAGTGTGGCTGGGGCTTTGCAGATCTGCAAAGCCCCTTCATCTTAACTGCGCCTTCATTGCGCCTTCATTTCGACAATCGCTTGACAGTCCCTCTGGATTGCCCCAGCTAAGCCCCCTGTTGAAGA
>JBLNDA010000038.1:0-23750 GCA_050261175.1 Clostridia bacterium | reverse complement strand
ACGGCGGGAGTGGCAGGAATGGCCGGGGTAGCTGGTGTGGCCGGTGTGGCTGGCTCCGCGGGAGTGGCCGGCTTGGCCGCCTTGGCGGGCTCTGCGGGTTTGGCCGGTTGAGCGGGTTTGTCAGGCTTAGCGGGTTTGGCAGGTCCAGCAGGTCTGGCCCGTTTGCTGGATCCAGCAGGCCCAGGCTCGACTGGGCCGGCCTGCACGGCAGGCTCGCCCCGTTCGGCGGGCCCCGCGGGTTCCACCGGCGTTGCGGGCGTTGCCGCCGCGAGCGGCCTCGCCTGCGCGACCACCCGGTACACATGGGTCACTTTCTTGGCGCGCTCCACGGCGGCCGGGTCCACCTTGCCGTCCCGGACGAGCTGTGAGAGAACGCTGTCGTTGATGGAAACCCTTGCGACCAGGTCGAACACCGGCGGGGGCAGGGCGTGCCGCAGCAGCGGGACGTCGTAGTCCACCTTCTGGGCCTCGACGTAGCTTACCTTGCCTCGCTCGGTCTCCAGTTGCTTCGTTCCGGTCGCCTGGAAGTGCTGCACCAGCACCCCCCTCAGGTACTCCTCGCGTTTCTCCAGCTCCTTCCTGCGCTCGTTGATGTCGATGAACTCCTTGGCGATGGCGCTGATGTCCACGCCCACCCGCCTCCGTCCGGCTCATGTTCACGGCATCCGCCCGCCCGATGCCGCAGTGCCCGATGCTCGAGCGGCGGCAGGCAGCGCTGCGGCGCTTTCCGCTCCTGTGACGCCACCTGCCCGCTACTACATATGAGCCGTCCAAGAGGGATATGCCTATGTCCTATGAGTGGGGAGGTTCGTGAGGCCTGGAACTCGCCGTCAAGTCGTTCCAATCCCCCACGAACGTGAAAATGCCCAGCACGGCCAGAGCGGGTCTGGCGAGCGGGGCAAGAATCAGCCTGAAGATGCCGAATTCGGAAGCCCCATCGATCCTGCCCGCATCGAGGATCTCTCCGGGGAGCGTCTGCATGAACTGCTTCATCAGACACCCCGAACGGGCACCGAAGATACCAGCTTCCAGTCTTACAGGCTCTGGGAATAGACCGCTTCTTCGATGTGATAGCCACACCCGACGAGGTCCGAGCAGCCAAACCACAAGCTCTGATATTCCAGGCGGCATGGAACGGCGGGCTCGCACCGCTCCACGTTGGGGACGATCCGATACACGATGTCTGCGGCGCCCGGGCGGCAGGCGGGTATTCGGTCTGGCTGCACCGCGACATGCCTGATGGTCTACGCCGCCAGCCTTCAGAACAGAGGCCTCACTGCGACGGCTTCGCCATCTTACGAGACAAGGCGTACAGCGGCGTGCTCAGCGGCGAAGCATTTGGCATCCCGGCCGACGCCTGCGTTCCCCATGCGATGATAGAGACCCTCGGGGAATTGCCGGCTTTGCTCGGGCGGCTGAAGAGGCATGGCGCCTGCGCCAGTAGCTGAGTGAGGGTGGAAAGACGCCCCGGCCTTTCGGTTTATAAAGCGGGGCTCAGCGTTCCGAGGAGAATAGAACTCTGGCGTTGTGGGTGGTAGCCGCGGCAACCTCGTGGAGATCAAGCCGCTTGAGCCTGGCAAGCTCCCGAGCCACGAGGACCACGTAGGCGGGCTCGTTGCGCTTGCCGCGATGGGGAACGGGAGTAAGGTAGGGGCAGTCGGTTTCGAGGAGGAGCCTGTCCAGGGGGAGGCGGGCGACGAGGTCGCGCAGGGGAGCGGCGTTCTGGAAGGTGAGGGTGCCGCCCACCGAAATGTGGAACCCCATGTCGAGGACGGCGCGGGCCAGCTTCCAGTCGCCAGAGAAGCAGTGCATGACTCCGCCGGCCGCCCCAGCCCCCTCGGACTTCAGGATGGCCAGGGTGTCAGCGTGGGCCTCCCGGTCGTGGACCACAATAGGAAGGCCGACCTCCTTCGCAATGGCTATTTGCGCCGCGAAGGCTCTGCGTTGCTGGTCGCGGGGCGAGAAGTCGTAGTGGTAGTCGAGGCCGATCTCGCCGATGGCGACAACCCCGGGCTGGCGCGCCATGGCGCAAAGATTCTCGAGCGCCGCGTCGGAAGCTGTCTTCGCTTCGTGCGGGTGGATGCCGATAGCAACGAGAAGGCCGGGGTAACGCCGCACGAGCTCCTGGCCGGAGCGCGAGGTGGCGAGGTCGGAGCCGACCTCCATCACGGGCCACACGCCGGCGGCTTTCGCCCTCGCTATCACGTCGTCGAGGTCGTCGCGGAACCTCTCATGATCAAGATGGGCGTGGGTATCGATCAGCTGAACGCTGCCGGGTGCGTCCGCCAACTCCTCCAATTACGCCACCTCCGCCTGGCCCGGACCCAGACCTGCTTCGCTCGGAACCTCAACGCACCTTGGAGCCCGGCGGCAGCTCGCGGTCTGTCGTGACCACCGCCAGCCGCGATGTGTCGGGCGTCGAGCCCGCGAGCAGCATGCCCTGGGAGACGATACCGCGCAGTCTTGCAGGCTTCAGGTTGGCCACCACGACTATCTGTTTGCCGATGAGTCCCTCAGGAGCGTAGTGCTTCGCGATCCCGGCCACGATCTGGCGCTTCTCCGTCCCGAGGTCGATGTCGAGCTTGAGAAGCTTGTCTGTGCCCTCCACTCTCTCCGCGGCCAGGACCCTCGCCACTCGCAGGTCGAGCCTGGCGAATTCCTCTATGGATACAAGATTGTCCGCCGGCGTCCCGGGCTCTTGGTGCTCCTTTGGTGCCGCCTGTGGTGTCTCCGGCTTGTGCTCTTGCTGGGTCACTTCCGCGCCCTCCTTCTCGTTCCCGCGCTCTCCGCCTTTCGCGCCGCTATTGTCTCGGCCGCGCGCCGCGTTCGCCGCGTTCGCCGCATCCTCCGCGTCTTTCGCGGCGTTCGCGGCCTTCGCGTCCTTTGTAGCCTTTGTGGCCTTCGCGTGCTCCCCGTCCTTCACGTCATGCCTCTTCTTCGCGCCTTGCGCGTCCCTCGCATCCTTCCCGTCTCGGGCGGCCGGCCGCTCGCCTTCCTTTTTCCTCTCTTGCGCCAGCTCTGCCAGGCGGAACTCGCCTCTCACCATATCTGAGGCTTCCACGTCGAGCCTCGGGAAGAGCGGCCCGAGCCGCTTCACCCTCGCCCCCTGCACGAGCCGCGCCACGTCCATCATCCCCGCCGTCCACCTCACGCCTTGCAGGGGTGCCGCGTCCTCCAGCCCGAGGGACGTCCAGATCCGCCCCGCGGCCTCAGGGATGAACGGGCTCGCCATGACTGCGACCCTCCCGAGGGCGTCCGCGAGTCCGAACATGACCGTGGCCAGCCTCTCCCGTCGCCCTTCGCGTGCGAGCGCCCAGGGCGCGGCCTCGTCGATGTACTTGTTGGCTTCGTCTACCAGGCTCCATATCTCGCCCAGCGCGCCCGTAAGGTCGAAGGCTTCCATGAGCTCGCGGGCGCGCCGCGTCACGCGCCCCGCCGAGTCCGCAAGCTCCCGGTCGCGGGCCTCGTATTCCCGCGGGGCCGGCACGCGGCCGTCGAAGTACTTCTCCACCATGGCGCACGTCCGGTTGAGCAGGTTGCCAAGGTCGTTGGCGAGATCGGCGTTGTATGTCTCGGCGAGGCCTTCGTATGAGAAGTCGCCGTCCTGCCCGAACGGGACGGCCTTCATGAGGTAGTAGCGCAGGGGATCGGCCCCGAGGCTGTCGGCCAGCTTGACCGGGTCCACAACGACCCCCTCGGACTTGGACATCCTCGCGCCCTTGACCGTCACGAACCCATGGCCGAACACGGTCTTCGGGAGCGGGATGCCCGCCGCCATGAGCGTGGCGGGCCATATCACGCAGTGGAACCACGTGATGTCCTTGCCGATGAGATGGAGGTCCGCCGGCCACCACTTCCCGAAGTCGTCAGTCCCGGGCACGTAACCCGCGCCGGTGAGGTAGTTGATGAGCGCGTCGAACCACACGTAAACCACCTGATTCGGGTCGATCTCCTCGGGGAACGGCACCCCCCAGGCAAGGGTAGACCGGGAGACGCTCACGTCCTGCAATCCCTCGCGGATCCTGTTCACGACCTCGTTGCGCCTGGTCTCAGGCAGGATGAACTCCGGATGCGCCTCGATGTGACGGAGGAGCGGCTCCTGGAACCTCGACAACGCAAAGAAGTAGTTCTTCTCCTCCACCCATTCCGGCTCGCGGCTGGGATGAAGAGGGCACCGCCCGTCGACGAGGTCTTTCTCTTCGACAAACCTCTCGCAGGACACGCAGTAATGCCCGGAGTAAGTACCTTGGTAGATGTAGCCGCGCTCGTTGGCCCGGCGCACGATGTCGCGGACCGTTGCGATGTGGTCCGCGTCGGTCGTCCTGATGAAACGGTCGGGGCGGATGTCCAGCTTGTCCCAAGCCCTGCGGAAAAGCCCCGCCATCCTGTCGCAGAACGCCTTGGGCGCCATTCCCTGCTTCTCGGCCTGGCGCGCCACGTTGAGGCTGTGCTCGTCGGTGCCGGTCAGGAAGAACGTGTCATACCCGGCCAGCTTCTTGAAGCGTGAGATCACGTCGGCCGCGATCTTCTCGTAAGCGTGGCCGAGGTGCGGCTCGCCGTTCACGTAGTCTATGGCTGTCGTGAGATAGAACTTTTCCACGTGGAACACGACACCCCCTACACCAAAATGCCTCTCACCCCGTCCGGAAGGCGGATGCCTTCGCGTGGGGCGAGAGGACGTTTTCTCGCGGTACCACCCAGCTTCGCCGGGGCCTTGCGGCTCCGGCCTCACGAGGCACTGCGGCGAGCGGCTGACCGACGAGACGGCCCGCCTCGACAGCTCGCATGCCCCGGCGCTGTAACGGGCGCCTTTCACACCTGCCCGGCTGACGGACTACTTGCGAGGACCTGTCCGGATGCGCCGCCCGGATGGGACCTCCCTTTCATCCCGCGGCTCAGGGGCCATGTTCGGCAGACTTCCCGCACCGGCTTTCACCTTCGAACCCGGCTCTCTCTGGCGGGTCCTCTGTGTACTCATCCCCGTCATCGCTTTCGACTTGTTCTCTCACCAAGGTCACGTACCGTGCTTACGAGCCCCGAGCGCTTACAAACCCTGGGTGCTTGCAGGCCCTGAGCGCTTGCAGACCCCGGACGCTCAAGGGCCCCGGGTGACTACGAGACCACGAATGCCCACGAGACCATGAGCATTGCGCTTCCTTGACGCCTGGCCTTCGTTGCCGCCTGGCCTGCGGATCCCGGGTCTCCAAGTCAATGGTGTCCAGCCGGCGGGATCCGTAGTCGCCGGCCGCCGGCCGCCGGCCTGTGGGGATCCGGTGCCCGGGGCCCGCCGGTTTCAGCCGGGCGGCATCAGACCAAGAGAGAGCGTCTGCACTCAATATATCCTCAGGTTTCGCTGTATGTCAAGCCCAGGCGGAGCGAGCCGGGCGCGCGCGGCCAAGCCGTCGCCGGACGTGGATGGGTCTTGCGGGCCGGGGCCCGGGTGCCTATAGTACTAAGTGGTGGGCGAAGGTCAGAGAGCCGGATACGCTTCTCGAGGCGGCTCCGATCTAGTCTCGAGCCGGCTCCGATCCAGCTCTACAGTAGTTGCAACTGCGTCAACATAGCATGTAATATCGCTTATTCTGCTAGATAAGGTAAAAACTAATAGCGGAGCCTTGACTTACCTTGGAAAATAAAGTATAGTGGGTGCAGGAAGCTGTCGAAGCCTGTAAGCAAGAAGGAGGGAGCTTGCAAACATGAAGTCTACGGGAATTGTTCGGAAAGTGGATGAGCTAGGCCGCGTGGTGATCCCCATTGAGCTTCGCAGGACCCTGCAGATCGCAGAGAAAGACGCCCTCGAGATCTACGTTGACGGCGAGAAGATCATATTGAAGAAGTATGAGCCCGCCTGCATTTTCTGCGGGAATGCCGACAACATCAGGATCTACAAGGAGAAGAACATCTGCCGTGACTGCCTCGAGGAGATGAAGGGCCTGATATAGCAAGGGCTCAAACCTTAGGAGTGCGGACGCTGAGCCGAGGTGCGGCCCTGAACCGCCCGGCGGTCCGGCGCGAGGACCTTGATGCCGCGCCTCTCCGGAGCATCAGGTCGCGTGGGGGTGACCTTCGTCACATGCGGTCGCCCCCACCTTCGTTTTTCTAGACTCGCCCGTCCTGCCTATCTTGCCCGCCTTGCCCGCCTTTCCCATGCTGCCCCCCGTCTTGCCCGCGTTGCCCGTCTTGCCCGAGGAACGCGCCTGAGTCTCCGGCGCATCCAGCACCACCGTTACTTCGCCCTTCACCGCCCTCCCGTCGAAGAGCGCCGCGACTTCGCCCAGGGGGCCGCGCACGACCTCCTCGTGGACCTTGGTTAGTTCCCGGGCGACCGCGACTCTCCGCTCCCCTCCAACGGCCGCGGCAAGGTCAGAGAGGGTCCGCGCTATCCTGTACGGAGACTCGTAGAGCACGACCACCCTCTTCTCCTGCGCAACCCTCTCGAGGGCCTCGCGCCGCTCTCTGCCCTTCCTCGGCAGAAACCCCATGAACGCGAACTCGTCCGAACAGAACCCCGACACCACGAGGGCGGCGATCACCGCTGACGGCCCTGGGATGGGCACCACCGGGATCCCGCTGGATATGGCCTCTCGGATGAGATGCGCGCCGGGGTCCGACACACCCGGCGTCCCTGCGTCAGATACGAGGGCAACGCTTTCCCCGCTCAGCAGCACCTCGAGGATGCGCGGCGCCTGGGAACGTTCATTGTGTTCGTGGTAGCTCACGAGCCTGGCCGGGATGCCGTAATGCGCGAGGAGTTTACGCGTGCGCCGCGTGTCCTCGGCCGCCACCAGGTTGACCTCGTGCAACACTCTGAGCGCCCTCACGCTTATGTCCTCGAGGTTCCCTATGGGGGTGGCGCACACGTAGAGAACACCAGCCTCCGGCCGTCCTGCGGGCGCCGCAGGCCCCGCGCACGCCTCGGACCCCGTAGACACCGTAGACACCGCGAATCCCGTGGACCCCGCGGACCCCGTGGGCGTACTTGACACCGTCGACTCCACGAACCTCACCTGCCGGTTCCTGCGCGCCTGTCTCTACCCGAACTGCCGTCAGTGGCAGCCGGCCCCTCACTCGCCGCTCCCAAACCCTGGCCGCGCGTCCCCGCCGCAACGTGGGCCTCGCCCCCGCCCTCGGTCCGGGCGGCGGCCGCCGGCACAGCCGCACCCCGCCCCGCGCGCGCAGGCCTACGCCGCCGCCGCGCGTGGCGGCGCTGCTCAGGCCCGCGGCCGGGTCCGAGTCCGGGACTGGAATCGGCGCCGCTCGGCCGGCCGCCCTCGCCCGGCTGGGCGGATGAGGGGATCTGGCCGGGACCGGCGGATTGGCCGGCCCTGCGAGGCCTTGTATGCCGGCCGGGCCTGCCCGGCCGCTCCTGCCCTGACTGGCCGGGAGCGTCCGGCCGCTCGGACAGCCAGGCCCGCCGCACGTTTCCCTGGTTTCCCTGGCTCGCGCTTCTTGCGGCGCGCGCGCCCGTCGTCTGCTCCCGGGAGACCCCGGGTCTGCCGGTATCACCAGGCCTTGCCACCCCGCCAGCTGTCCCAGGAGCCGTACCAGGCACGCCCGCCTTCCGGTTCTGTCTGGCGCGGCGCCTGCGTTTCCCCGCTCGCGACGTCCGGATGCGATCCGGATTCGCCGCGGCGCCCGCGCCGCCGCCTTGCGCCGACGCGGAACCTGCCCCGGCACTTGTCTTGGGTGTGGCTTCGGCGCCAGCCTCAGCGCCAGCCCCAGCCCCCGCTCCGGCCCCGCCTCCAGCCCTCGGTTCGGCTTCACCCCCGGCTTTGGCTTCAGGCCAGCCCGGCGCCACATCCAGGGCTGGAGCGTCAGGCGCTGCGTAATACCGCCGTCCCCGCCCCGGCTCCCGGGCCGGCCAGTCTGCGCGGACCGTGGCAGGGTCGCGGTGTTCGCGGGCGGCCCCCGCGGCCGCGCTTTCGCTTTCAGCCGCCGCGAGATGGTCAGCCAAGCCCAAGGCGTCGTCCAGATCGACGTCCCCAGGCTGGCTCGCGGCGCCCGGGCCCACCTCCATCTGCGCCTCGGTCTCCGTCTCCGTCCCTGTCTCCGTCTCCCTGTCGGGCATCCCCGCCTCTTCAGCCATGCCGCACTGCCCGCACGGGGCGCACGGCTCGCCGCTCCATGCGCTCGCCACGGCGCCGCATTGCGGCGAACCGCCATGCTGGTGGACGTCCACGCGCACGGTCTTGCCGTCCCCCATCTTCACGGAGGCGATCCCCTTAAGGACGTCCAGCTCGATGATCTTGCCCCTGCCCATCTCGGTGTCGACCTCGCTGCCGACTGTCGGCAGCGTCTGGCGCAGGTCCTTGTAGACCTCGTACTCGTACTTCAGGCAGCACATGAGCCTGCCGCATATGCCCGATATCTTGGCGGGATTGAGCGAGAGGCTTTGGTCCTTGGCCATACGGATCGACACAGGCTCGAAGTCGCGCAGGAACGTCGCGCAGCAGAGCGGCCTCCCGCACGGACCAAGGCCCCCCAGCATCTTCGCCTCGTCCCGCACGCCTATCTGGCGGAGCTCGATGCGGGTGTGAAACACGCCGGCGAGGTCCTTCACGAGCTCGCGGAAGTCCACACGACCGTCGGCGGTGAAGAAGAAGATGATCTTGCTCCCGTCGAACGTGTACTCCACGTCGACCAGCTTCATCGGCAGGCCGTGCGCCGCGATCTTCTCGAGCCCGATCTTGAACGCCCTGCGCTCTCTCTCGCGGTTCTCTTCCACCACGCTCTCGTCTTCGGGCGTAGCCCTCCGGACCACCTTCTTGAGCGGCTGAGCTATCTCCTCGTCAGGCACAAGCCTCGGTTCACCCACCACCTCGCCGCACTCCAAACCGCGGACCGTCTCGACGATGACCTTGTCGCCGTCGGATAGCTCCATGTCTCCGGGGTCAAAGTAGTACACCTTCCCGGCACTCCGAAATCTCACGCCGACCACGTTTATCATCGGCTCTTTGTCTCCTTCCACGAATCCAGCGCGCCCCATGCTCCCCACTCATGCTCATTCGTTCGCCCACCCTCCGCGCGGATACGCCTACAGCCGGCGTTTTCTCAGGGTGAAGAGCATCGCCTCGAGGGCAAGACGCATGTTGGCGTTCCTCCTGACTTGGCGCCGCGCTCCCTCTATCACATCGATCATCCGGATGAGTTCATCCACACTGTGGGCGGCCGCGTCTCGCGCAAGCTCGGACGCTCTGGCGGCCGGCGTCCCCCCGCCGCCGTCCCAGCAGGCCGCCCCGGCGCCGCCGCCGTCGCCGCAGGCCAGCGCGAGGTTGCCCGTGCTCTTGTAGACCAGCACGTCTCTGAACCAGGCCGCAGCCGCCACGAGCGCCGCCTCCAGCCGCTGTCGGGGCTCCCCTTGCGCGCCGGCGCCTGACGCCCCGCCCGCATCCGAGCGCGCCCATCCATCGAAGGTTTCCGCCGCCTCCAGCACCTGGATGGGCGACATGGTCCGTGCCTTTCTCACCGTTTCCACGAAACTCTGAAACTCGCCCGCCGCGCCCCCTTGGCCGTCGACATCCGCCACACGCACGCAAACCAGCTGGCACCTGGACCTCACCGTCGGGAGCAGCCCCGCCGGGTTCAGGCACACCAGGATGAACACCGCCCCCTCCGGGGGCTCCTCGAGCAGTCTCAGGAAACTGTTCTGGGCTTCGACCGTCATCTTCTCGGCGCCCTCAACGACGGCCACCCGTACACCGCCCGCACGGCGCGGCGTCAGGCTCATCTCCCTCTTCAACTCGCGTATCTGGTCGATCTTCACGGACAGGCCGTCTGGCGAGACTATCCTCAGATCTGGGTGGTTTCCGACGGCGACGAGCCGGCACGAGACACACTTGCCGCACGCGCTGTCGCCGGCGGGCGCCTCACAATTGAGGCGGCGCGCGAAAGTGAGCGCGGCTGCCATCGCCCGGTCAGTACCGCCGTCCCCTGGAATCGGAAGACCGGGGTTCACCACTGCGAAAAGATAGGCGTGGGACACCCGGCCGAGCGCCAGCGCTCCGGCGAGCGCGCGGCTCACCCGGCCCACGGAGAGACACGCAAGCCCCGCGAGCCGGCCGGCGCGCGATTCTGCCGTCTCCGCGGCGCCGCCGCCGGCGCCCGCGGCGCCGTCGAAAGCCCTCCTCATCGTAGTCGTCCGTCCACGCCTCTGCGCGGCCACTTGCCATTCACACCTTCTCGAACCTGTCCACAGCTAGGACGAAGATGGTCGCCCCGCCCACGGGCACCTCGACGGGCTGTCCAACATACGATTCCACCGACCGGCCGACCACCGGGACGGGCGGGATGAGCTGGGTCCGCGACCGGCAGACGGACTTCACCACATCCACCACCGCGTCCACCTGGTCGTCCTCCACCCCTATCAGGAGGGTCGTATTCCCTTGCCTCAGGAACCCGCCTGTCGTGGCCAGCTTGGTCGCTCGAAATCCCTGGTCCACCAATGCGTCCATGAGCGGGGACGCGTCCTGGTCCTGAACCACCGCTATCACGAGTCTCATCAGTGCCCCTCCCTCCTGCGAGTGCCGGTGCGCGCGTTCTTGATTCACGTACTCTCTTTACGCGACTGATCCAGGTAGTAGACCACCCTTCTGAAGGGCTCCACTCCTATGCTCGCTGACTTCACCTTGTTACGCTCCGCAAGCTGGTGTTGGAGCATCCTTACGTACGCGTTCTGCGGATTGAGTTCGACGGGGCATTCCATGGACACGACTTTCGACAGAGCCTCCTCGGCCTCTTTGAGCGCGTTCGCCTCGATGGCGTCGCGGTCCGCGCTGAACGCGTTCCGCAGGAAGTTCGATATCTGCGTTATCGTGTTGCTCCGTATTATGTGGACCGGGAGGCCCCGTCGCTCCGCCTCGCGCAGCGTCTTCGGCATCTTGCGGTACTGCCCTTTCAGCGTCAGGACGACGTCGGCCTGGCCGAGGTCCTTGGAGATGAAAACGGGCAGCCCCGTAGCACGGATGGCCTGTTCCAGCCGGTTTCGGCTCACCGCGTACGGATAGAGCCGCATCACCTTCTGAGACCGCTCCTCCGCGAGGCCTCCCCGGCCGGCCACAACCGAGGCGTCCACGGCCCCTGACCCTGAGAAGGCGAGGCCGCCGCCGCCCGCCCGGGCTCTCGCGAGGCCGGCCAGGCGTCCTGTCTCGGCGTCGCGGTCGCGGCGCTCTCGCCCGCGCTCCTCGGGCTCGCGCCCATCACGTCCCGCGTACCGCCCTTGCCACGTCTGCTCAACTTCACGACCCCACTCCGGCACCGGCGGCACGTCGCCGCGCGAGCCGGAGCGACCAGACTGGCGGGCGGCTTCGCGCGCTTCCTCCCTGGGAACGAAGCCTTCCTCCCGCGCCAGGAGTTCCGTAAGGCCGTCCTCCTGCACGACTTCTATTCCGCCCTCTCCTGACCTGCGCCTGACTTCGGGCCTCGGCTCCACACCCCTCAGGAGCAAGTCCACGGTTCGAGCGACGTTATGGTGGATCGCCAGGCTGTCCCGGTCCTTGATCTCGACGACTATGTCGAACGTGGGAGGGGCCTTGCGCTCCAGGACAGTCTTCTGCGTGCCTCGCTTCCTCGCTTCCTCGTCGCTCAAGGTCACGACCTGTATGCCGCCTACGAGGTCCGACAAGGTCGGGTTGAGGACGAGGTTTTCGAGGGTGTTGCCGTGGGCGGTCCCGACGAGCTGGACGCCGCGCTCGGCGATGGTCCGCGCAGCCTGCGCCTCGGCCTCGGTCCCGATCTCGTCTATGACGATGACCTCGGGCATGTGGTTCTCCACAGCCTCAATCATCACGTCGGCCTGCTGTGCGGACGCCGGCACCTGCATCCGCCTCGCCCGCCCGATGGCGGGGTGCGGGATGTCGCCGTCGCCCGCGATCTCGTTGGAGGTATCCACGACTACGACCCGTTTGTTGAATTCGTCGCTCAACACCCGGGCCACTTCCCTGAGGAGGGTGGTCTTGCCCACTCCGGGCCTGCCCAGAAGCAGTATGCTCTTGCCAAGCTCCACGACGTCGCGCACGATGTCGATGGTGCCGTAGACCGCGCGGCCGATGCGGCACGTGAGCCCGACGATCTCGCCGTAGCGGTTGCGGATACCCGATATGCGATGGAGCGTGCGCTCGATGCCGGCGCGGTTGTCGTGGCCGAACGCGCCCACACGCCTCGTGACGAACTCGATATCCTCGCGCTTGACCGGCTCTTCACCCAGGTATACGAACTTGCCGCCCGGGAAACGCGCTTCGGGCTGCCGGCCAAGGTCCAGGACTATCTCGAGAAGGCCGTCGGTGTCTCCCACGCGTTCCAGCCTTTCGCGGATCCTTGGAGGCAACACTTCAAGAAGCTCGTCCAGGTTATCAGTTATCTCCCGTCTTGTCACAGGGTCGCCGCTCGGGAGGGCGGTCCGGGAGGGCGGTGGTTCGAGGCTCTTCACGGCGTGACCACGGTGTGACCACGGCGTGACCACGGTGTGACCACGGCGTGACGAGTCCCTCACGGCATATGCCCTCTTCGCGCGACGCTTCTCCTCCTTTCCTCAAGGAAACGTGAAGGAAACTCCGACTGAGCCAGTCCTCTCCAATCAAAACGCGCCCGACCGGGAACGTCGCCCTGTGGCCGGGAACGTCTTCCCGTGCCCGGGAACGTCGCCCGGTATAGCAGGTCCCGGCGTCATCGTCCCGGCGTCATCATCTGCCGGCGACCACCAAGACCGACCCGTCGTTCCGCACTCCTCGGAGCCGGAGCCCGAGCCCCGGGGACAGCGCGTCGCACACGAATTCCACACTCCGCCCGGTGATCTCCTCACCGGGACACAACACCGGGAGGCCCGGCGGGTACGGCACGACGGCGTCCGCCGCGATCCTTCCGCAGGCCGCGCGGATGGGCACCCACTCCGTCCGCGAGAGGGCCGCCTCTCTTGGAGTCATCCTCAGCGGAGGAATGTGCCTCAAGATGTCGCAGACTCCCGCTTCGAGCTGCCCTGCGCCGTCACCGGGGAGACCGGGCAAGCCGGCCGTTCCGTGGCGGGCCGCACCGTAACTAGCCGCGCCGGGACGAGCGGCGAGGCGCCCGACTTCAGATTCTATCGCCGAGACGAGCTTCTCCACGTCGTCCCGGGAGTCAGCCATCGTCAGTATAGCCAGAACATTCCGGGTATCAGCGAGCTCCACCCAAATCCCATGGACCTCGCGGAGCAGCCGCGCGACCCTGACCCCCGTGACCCCGTAGCGGAGTAAGCCGGCGAACGAGATCACGAGCTTGGTAGGATCGTGCGCAAAGCCGCGAGTCGCAAGCCTCCCCCTATCCAGGCACGCCACGCCGGGAAGGCGGGACAGCCGCTCCCTGGCGGCCGCGGCTGACCGGAGGACCCCGCTGAGGAGCTCGTGCCCCCGGGTTGCCGCTACACGCCTCGCCGCATCGAGCGACGCCATCAGGACGTAGGACGGGCTCGTCGTCTCCACCAGGCGCAGCATCCTCCGGACCGTCTCCGGGTCCACCGCCCCGCCCTTAAGGTGCAGGTACGACGCCTGGGTCATCGCCGGCAGCGTCTTGTGCGCGCCTGAGACCACGGCGTCCGCTCCGGCCTCCAGCGCCGAGGGCGGAAGCGCCTCGTGAAACGGGAGGTGCGCGCCGTGCGCTTCGTCTACCACTGCTATTTTACCATAATCGTGTGCCATGGCCACCAGGGTTTTGATGTCCGGCGAAACCCCGTAGTAATTGGGGCTGGTGAGGATCACGGCCCGCGCGCGCGGGTGGCGGCGCATCTCCGCCATGACGGCTTCAGGCGTGGGGCCGAGGGGGATAGCGTAGAGCTCGTCCACCTCAGGTGCGACGTAAACGGGGCGCGCGCCTGACAGAACGAGGCCGCCCGCAACGGCGACGTGTGTGTCGCGGGACACGATGACCTCGTCGTCCGGCCCGCACGTAGCCATTATGGCCGCGTGCAGGCCGCAGGTCGAACCATTCACGAGGAAGAACGTTTCGTCGGCACCGTACGCTTGCGCGGCGAGGCTCTCGGCTTCCCTGATGGCGCCTTCGGGCGCGTGAAGATCGTCAAGGCCGTCCACCTCGGTTGCGTCCGCCGCCAGGGTTCCATCAGACCCGAAGAAGAGGGTGGCGCTTCCCTTTCCCTTGTGGCCGGGCATGTGGAACCGGTAGGGGTTCTGCGCCACGTACTCCATCAGCGCCTGCACGAGGGGCGCGGCACCTTGATCCCCGCTCCGGGCCCCGCCCGGCGCACTGCCCGGCGCGCCGCTCGGTACGCCGCTCGGTACGCCGCCGGAAGACGGGCGTTCGTCGGTTTCACTCATTTCGCGCCTCTCCGTGTTCTGCATATGCCTCCGCGCTCAGCACGCTCAGCGCGCTCACCGCGCTCTCCGTACTCCCGTCCGCGGGTGCGCAACCCACGCGGGCACGGATCATTCCCGCCCGTGGACGTATGCCCGCCAGGCCTCCCTGATCCTCTCGACGAACAAGTCATAGTCGGGAGAAGCGGCGTCCAGGCTCACGATGGCACGCTCGCACCCAGCGCAGAGCCTTCTCCCGAGGATCACCGGACCATCGATCCCGGGGCTTCCGCATACGAGGCATTCGCGCCGTCGAGACGGGTCGCAAGCCTCGTGGCTGTTCCGGTCGTGGTAAACCGAAGACCGCACGTGAATCACCGCCTGAGCCTGGCCTTGTAATCATTCGCATTCGTGGACATGGTTCCTGCTTTTGCAGGAGTCTTGTGGTCTAGAGTATGCATGCGGGAAGACGGCGGGAATCTTGTCCGGGCCGGGATGTGGAAGGACTTTCGGATCTTGGGAGGGGCGGGCGTGAGTTGCCACAAGTTGAATGGGCGGCGGTGTGGCGCCGGAGACCGCCCGAGAGCCGGACATGCCCTTTCCGCCTCCAAAAGGAGTCACACGTTGCCTGACGAATAGTACTCTTGCGCGTCCCTTGCAGCACCGAACACTGCAGGGGCGGCGGTCCGGGCCGCGACCCGAATCCTGTCGAGGAAGGAGGCCTGTGTGCGCCCCGAGCCCGGTGAACGCCCGGGGAGGCTCCCGCCCATCGTGCTCGACGACGCGCGCGAGTTTGCGGCGCGGGCGAAGGGGGCATGCGCGCGATGTGAAGACTTGGGAGAAGCTGGCCTACAGTTTTGGTGCCCTGGGCTCGAGCGTGTCCGCTCAAGCGGTTCAGGCTTACATCGTGTTCTTCTACGCTGACGTCTTGAAAGTCCCCATCGAACTCATAGGCTACAGCATGATGGCGTACGGGGTCTGGAACGCCATAAACGACCCACTCTTCGGGTATATCTCCGACCGCACCCGCACGAGATGGGGGCGGCGGATCCCTTATGTCGCGGGCGGCCTGATACCTCTCACGTTGGCGTTCGTATTCCTGTGGACGCCGCCGTCCGGCGTGGTGAACAGCGGCCATCTCTCGCTCTTCATCTACTTCACGGTGATGATGTTCCTGTTCGACGGCGTCTACACCCTAGTCATCCTGAACTGGACGGCGCTGTTCCCCGAGATGTTCCCGAGCCTCAAGGATCGGGCCGCGGTGTCCATGTGGCGCCAGGTGTTCGGAAACCTTGGGCTCGTCATCGGCATCGCGCTTGCGCCGGTAGTGTACGGGAAACTGGGCTGGGGCGCCATGGCTGTCATATACGGCGCGGTCACGGGGGTGTCAATCGCCGTCTCGCTCCTCGGGAGCCGCGAGACGGGGCCCCGGGCCGGCGAGGAGCCGCTCAACGTGTTCCCGGCGCTCAGACACACGGTCGCCAACAAGTCCTTCATGACGTACGTCATCCCATGCATGCTCATACAGTTCACCTTCGTCCTCGTCATGGCGATAGTGCCATTCTACTCGAAATACGCCCTGAGAATAGTCGAGGACCAGTCCGCGTTGCTCCTGGGCGCGGTGTTCCTCGTGGTATTCGTCACGTTGGCTCCGTGGATGCGATACACCGTGAAGGTCGGGCCGAAACAGGCCATGTCCAGCGCCATCATATTGTTCGCGGTGGCCCTGGTTCCCTTCGGGCTGGCCAGGGGCCTGATGATGGGCATCGTGTGCGGCGCGCTCCTGGGGCTCGGCCTTGCCGGCCTCATGTTGCTGTTTGACGTCCTCATCGCCGACGTCATCGACGAGGACGAGATCCGGACGGGGCGCCGGCGCGAGGGGATGTACTTCGGCGCAAACGCGCTCTTCATCAGGCTCGGCGTTTCGGCGCAGGCTCTCGTGATGAGCCAGGTGCTCAAAGCAAGCGGCTACGACCCGAACCTTGCCGCCCAGCCGCCCTCTGTGGAGACGGGGGTCCGTTTCCTGACGGCGGGCGTGCCCGCAATAGCACTTGTCCTGGCGTTCCTGGTCCTCAGGATGTACCCGCTGTACGGCGACACCCTGGCAAGGATCAAGCGGGAACTCGCCGCGAGAGGCAAGGCGGGTGCGGACGGCGAGGAAACGGCGTGAGGTTGCGCCGCGCTCATCCTGTCGCTGTCGTCAGGCGGCCGGGCGACAGCGACAGTTGGGCTCTTAGAAGACTTTCTTCGCGTTCATCCAGTCGTGCACGAGGTTCAGCGTCTCTCCGAACCTCTGGAAGTGTACGACCTCACGTTCCCTCAGGAAGCGCAGGGCGTCCGTGACGTCCGGATCGTCCGAGAGCTGGATGAGGTACTCGTAGGTCGCTCTCGCCTTCTGCTCCGCGGCCATATCTTCGTGCAGGTCCGCGACGGGGTCCCCCTTGGATTGAATGTAGCTCGCGACCCACGGCGCGCCGGCCGCGTTGACGAAGTACAGCGCCTTGTCGTGGTCGGCATAGTAGTCGTCGAGACCAGCGGCCTTGATCTCCTGCACACTTGCGTCCTTGATGAGGTTGTAGACGAGGGCGGCCACGATCTCCATGTGAGCCAGCTCTTCGGTGCCGATGTCAGTCAACGCCGCCTTGGCTTGGGGTATCGGCATGGTGTAGCGCTGAGTCAGGTAGCGCAGGGACGCCGCCAGTTCGCCGTCAGGCCCCCCGTACTGGGTGATGATCTCCTTGGCCAGCCTCGGGTTGGTGTACGATACCCTGATGGGATACTCGAGCTTCTTCTCATATATCCACATGGGTCGTCATTCCCTCCTGTTACCTGCTAAAGGTGATCTCCCACGGCCACGGATCCTCCACCCAGCGCCACGTGCCCTGGCTCGTGCTCTGCCCGTAGTTCAGGATAGGCCCGTAGCGTGACTCGTACGCCGTTTTCGCCCTCATCAGCTCCTGGGCCACGGCGTTGTAGTCGGCAAGGGCACGCGGCTCGTCCGGATGAGTGTCCAGGAAGAGGTTGAGATCTATGGCCGCAAACTCCAGCTCCATGATGCGCAGGAGTTCTCGACGTCTCTGGTCCATCTGCCATCCCTCCGTCTGCGGGTTCCTAGGACCGACTCCGGTGGTCGTCATGGCCACATCCCCGGCTGATAGGGCCGGTACAGCTCCGGGAAGATCGTCCCCTTCGTCAGGCCCTCGGCGGGGCTCCACGTGCGCGAGTACGTTTGAGGAAGGATATACGCCCGGGCGAGCTCGCCGAAGTAGCCCGCTGTCTCCCCTTGCGCAGGGCTGGTAGTGTTCGAGGTGTTCGGCTCTCTGTCCGCCATTCGCTATTCCTCCTCGCGTCCATTGTCATACTCACGGGGCCGTGCCGCAAAGCGCGCCGGCTGGGTTTCTCGACTATGGCATGGCTCCTGTGACATTGTATGCCCGTGGGACGAAGACGGTGCCGGAAGCCGGGGACGCGCCGCGCGGTCGGGGAGCGCCCGAGCGGGAAGCCGTGCGGGCCGGCAAGCGTCAATCCAGGAGTTGACACCAGCGGCAGGATGTGATAGTATGTGATTGCGAACTGGTGTTCGGAGGTGAGGCTCATGAGTGCTTCCGCTCTTCAGGCGCCGGTCGAAACGAAGAAGCCCTACCGGGGTCATGCCCCGCATACGCTGAGGGTGCTCATTCACATGTCTGCGGGGAACGCGCTCATGCCCGCGACGGCCCGATTCGTGCTTACGAGCGGCAGCGGTGCGCCTTTCGCTGAGGTGGTCCTCGAGTGGGAGGGCGCCACAGACGACGAGGCCGCCCTCAGGGCCGTCCTAGAGGCGCTCAAGATAGCCAAGAGGTATCGGGCCCAGCGTGTCGTAATCTACATAGACAACGAGCTCGCAGCCTCCGTCGCCGCTGGGGAAGTGAAGGCCCCTTCCGTCCTTGTGGGGTTGGTTTTGCAGATAAGGGCCTTAGTCCATGCGTACAAGGCTGTCACGGTGCGCAGTGGAATGCCGCTGGTGGCCCCGGTGCTTCCTCACCTAGGGGCGCACGCGTGGCCGCACGGCGAGGAGGACTCTGCGTGCAGTCTGCCGGGAGGTCAAAGGGGCGAGGCACGGCAATGGATTTCGTAGACGACGGAAGGTGTTTCGCGTGCGGCCGTAAGAACCCGGTCGGGCTGAAACTCGAGTTTCAACTCGACGGCGAAGGGCGAGCCGTGGCGACGTTCGTCCCGAGAGAAGAGTTCCAGGGGTTTTCGGGAGTGCTCCATGGCGGGATCGTGTGCGCGCTGCTGGACGAAGCCATGGCGTGGGCACTCATACTCCGCGGGAAGCTCGCGGTTACCGTCAGTATGGAGGTAAGGTTCAGAAAGCCCGTCCGCATCGGAGCCGAGGTTATGGTAAGGGGCGAGATTGTCAGAGGCGGCTCGAAGAGGTACGCGCTCAAGTCTGAGATAAGGGACGGCGCGGGAGACCTCGCGGCCGAAGCGCAGGGCACGTTCCTCGTCGTGTCGGAGGTGCCAGGCGAGGAGTAGTCATCCGATTTCACGTGACGGCGCCCGGCACGGACCTAACTTGCCACCTCGAGTCGCGGGGGAGGCGTTAGCGCTCCGCCGGGCCGGCGCGGCCGAGTCTTCCGAAGAGGGCTTTGTGGCGGTCGCGCATCTCCTGGTCAGTGGCCACAGGCGGCCACAGATCCCCGAGGGCATCCGAGTGGATCGCCTTGAAGAGGTTGTCGTACACGATCGGGTTCTCCCGGGTGAGCTCCCGGATGAGCCTTTTCACCTTCGCCCTTTGGCTCGCGCCTTCCATCGGACAAGGGTTCGGTGGCACCTCGTACCCGATCCGGCGGACGGCCCCCGCCACCTCCGATTCCCTGAAATACACGAGCGGCCGGATGACCGTTATGCCGGTTCTGTCGAGAAAGGTGACGGGACGGAATGTGTGGATCTGCCCCGAGTACAGGATGCTCATGAGGAGCGTCTCGACGACATCGTCGCGATGGTGGGCCAGCGCGACCTTGTTGAACCCGTTCTCCCGGGCAAGGCTGTTCAGAGCGCCCCGGCGCAAATGGGAGCAGATCGCGCACGGGTTCTCCTTCCGAGAAGCGTCGAAGGCGACGCGGGCGATGTTCGTTTCCTTCTTGAGGTACGGCACGCCTAGCTTCTCAGCGAACCCAGCCAGCCGCTCCGACGCCGCGCTCTCTTCGGGCGGGCCGTAACCCATGGAGATGTGGCCGGCCGCGACGGCGAACTCGATGGGCGAGTACGCTCGGATGGCGGCGAGCGCGTAGATCAGAAACGCGCTGTCCTTTCCGCCAGAGAAACCCACGAGGATTCGATCCCCTTCCGATATCATCTGAAACTCGACGATGGCGCGCCAGATGCGACGGGTCTGAGAGCGCGAGAGCGTTAGGCGTTCCGGGCGCTCGCGTCCCGGGTCCTCGTGGGTTAACGAGCGCGCTTCATGGCTGAGATCGCTGAGATCGTCTTTCATCCTCATGAACCTCCTGCGCCCTTGCGCAATCACCGGCGCCATCGTGCAATCCCCGGCGGTCCTTCCAGAGAGCCTGAGCGCATTCACGCACCCGCGCTCAGAGCGGTTCAGAGCGGCTCGAACCTGGCCGTGAAGTGCCTCAGCACCGGCGCCTCGTACACCAGCCTCATGCCGCGTATCGTGTGCTTTCGCTTGCCGATGGCGGCCAGGGCGCGGGCGACCACGTCCATATGCCTGTCGGTGTACACGCGCCTCGGAACGGCGAGCCTCACGAGCTCGAGTTGGGGAAAGATCTGCTCTCCGGTCTTCTCGTCGGTGCGGCCGAAGGCCGCGGCACCGAGTTCCACCGCACGCACGCCTGCCTCAAGGTAAAGCTCGGCGACGACGGCTTGGGCCGGGAAGGCGCTTTGAGGCAGGTGAGGCAAAAACCTCTGTGCGTCCACATAGACACCATGACCGCCCGTCGGCTCGATTATGGGGATCCCCTCCTCGACGAGACGGCTGCCCAGGTATGCTACCTGGCCGACGCGATCCTCGAGATACGCCTCGTCGAGCACCTCACGGAGGCCTCTCGCCATCGCCTCCAGGTCCCGGCCCGCGAGCCCGCCATACGTGAGAAAACCCTCGTACACGATGCCCCACTGCCCCGCCTTGCGGTAGAGGCCCTCGTCGTTCGTGGCCAACAGTCCTCCGATGTTCACGAGCGCGTCCTTCTTCGCGCTCATGGTCATGCCGTCCCCGTACGAGAACATTTCCCGGGAAATCTCCGCGACGGTCTTGCGGGAGTAGCCTTCCTCCCGCTCCTTGATGAAGTAAGCGTTCTCGGCGAACCGGGCGGCATCGAAGAAGACCTTGATCCCGTGCTCCTTCGCTATCCTGCTCACTTCGCGGATGTTGGCCATCGAGACCGGCTGGCCGCCGTTGCTGTTGCAGGTGACGGTGATGTTGATGAAAGGTATACGTTCTCTACCGTACCGGCGGATCTCGTCCTGCAGGCGCTCCGTGTCTATGTTTCCCTTGAACGGATGTCGCGTTGCGGTTTCGTAACCTTCCTTTATCACGAGGTTCACCGGCTCGCCGCCCTTCAGGCGGATGTGGCCCTCGGTCGTATCGAAGTGCATGTTGCCGAGCACGCGATCGCCCGGTTTCACGAGCATCGTCGTGAGTATGTTCTCTGCTCCCCGGCCTTGGTGCGTCGGAAGCACGTACTTGAACCCGAGCAACTCGCGCACGGTTTCCTGCAGGTGGAAGAAGTTCCTGCTGCCGGCGTACGCCTCGTCACCTATCATGAGGCCCGCCCACTGGTTGTCGCTCATGGCGGAGGTGCCGCTGTCGGTAAGGAGGTCGATGTACACCTCGCGGGAAGGGATGCTGAAGACATTGTACCCGGCCTGCCGGAGCACCTCCTCGCGCCTTTCGCGAGACGTGAGCGTGATGGGCTCCACGACTTTGATGCGGTACGGCTCGGCGTACTCAGACCTCTTTCGCACATCGTTTCCTCCTTTTCGCGGCACCTCTTGGCTTGCTCTCTCGTTCTTCTACTTCGGGCGGGTTCTCTCCTGCCTGAAACCCGCGTTCTCCGGGGCACGCGCGGCCGGCGGATGGCGGCCGGCGGATGGCGGCCGGCGGATGGCGGATGGCGGATGGCGGACGGCGGACGGCGGACGGCGCGCAGTGAATAGTGGATAGCGATTAGCGGATCGGGCCGCACCGGGAACGGGTAACGCGGCCGGTGCGGCGCCGGTCTTTCGACCGCGCGCGGAAGCTTTGGTCGGGAGGAAACCTGTGGTATAATTTGGGCAAGACCGCGCGGCAAACAGTGGTTGTCCGATGGCTGGGGATATGCCGCCACGCGCGAGCCGTCGCAGCCGAGGCGACCCGGCCAAGGCGCTGAGAGACAGAAGCCGGGGGGCCCCTCTGAAGGCCGAGAGGTCCGACCTCGAAGAGCACTGTGCCGGCATATGTCTGCATTTCCTAAATGTATTTCCTAAGGGGGGGCGACCGCGAGTGAGCCGGGTGGCATGCGTGCAGTTTGCGGCGAGGCGGCGCGAGTCGCTTGACGGCTTTATCGACCGCGTAAGCGCGCTCGTCGCCCATGCCGCAGGGCTTGGCGTGGACATGGTGGTCTTCCCCGCCTACACGGGCTTAGCCTATCTGGCGGCGGCCCACCCGAAGGCAAACCTCTTTCTGGGCCCCGGCTTCGGCGCCGCTGTGGCGAAGGTATTCGCCTCATCGCGAGATGCCGGCCCCCAGACTGATTTCCTGCGCATCTTTTCGAGGCTCGCCGCGCATCACCACGTCTTCGTGGCCCCCGGCACCATCCCGGTGCCCGCCGCGGGCGGTGCGCGGAATGTGGCTCACCTTCTGTCAGATGAGGGAGACCTCATCGGTGCCCAGGCGCAAACCCACCTCTCGCGCGACGAGCGGGCCAGCGGGCTCGTGAGGTCCGACGACCTCGAGGTGTTCCGGACGTCTATCGGGACGGTGGGCTTCGCCATCTGCGAGGACGCATGGTACCCGGAGGTCGCGCGCATCCTGGCCCTCCGGGGAGCGCAGATCGTGCTCGCCCCAGTTGCAGTGCCCGCGCCGTACAGCGAGTGGCACCAGGTGCGCGGCATGTGGCAGAACGTCCAGCAGAACCAGGTCTTCGGGGTGGAGGCTTGCCTCGTCGGCCTCGCAGGCGGCGTCGAGTTCGAGGGCAGGTCCACCATCTACGCAACGTGCGAGATGACCGAGGGGGATACAGGCGTGCTCGCCCGCGTGACCCGGACTACCGCTGAGGGCGTCATCGTCGCGGACCTCTCGTTCCCGTCGATCAGGGACACCATCGAGCGTTTCCCGATCTTCCGCCATTTCAACGTGGACCTTTACGACGTTTGGCTTCCGCAACTGTACCGGGCAGGTGCGCCGGAGGACGCCGCTGCCGTCACCGTCTCCGTCCCCGTTTCTCCCGCCGCCTCTCACTCCGGCCGGCCGCCGGCAGGAGAGCAAGAGGGCCGCGGCGGCGCGGGCCGCGCGCGGAGGCCGCTGTCCAAGGCCCCACGCCGGGCGGCTGACGTGCTGCGGGGCGTCGCGCTCAAGGCGCTCCTGCGATGGACGTCCCGCCCCTCGGTGGTCCGGAGCTACCTCGCAAGGAAGCGCATCGCGCCTAGTGGGGCGTGCGCCTCGCTCGCTTCCGCTCCTGGTGGCGGCCGTCCTCCCGGTGCCGCTCCCGGTGCGCGCGCCTCAAAGGTCCGCGTCGCAGCTGTGCAGATGCGGCTGGATCTCGTCAAAGACGCGAGGACTTATGCAGAAAGGGTGTATGGCCTCACGAAAGCAGCCGTGGACCAGGGCGCCCAGCTCGTTGTGTTCCCGGAGGGCTCGGGGGCGCCGCTGGTCGGCCTCGTGCCCGGAATAGAGCGACTGGCCGCGAGGGGGATAGACGCCGCCGTGGCCGACATGGCCGGAAGCGACGTGAAAGTCGCAGAGGTCTTCCGAGTCATTTCCCCCGCTGTGAAGCGGATCTACGAGACGACTTTCTCGACTCTCGCGGGGGCTTTCCGGGTATACATCGTCACGGGGAGCGCGTTTCTCGAGGACGACGACGGCAGGATGCGCATCATAGGCTACCTCTACGGCCCCGATGGGAAACTCATCGCGCGCCAGCGCAAGCTGCACCTCGTGCCCATGGAGGCGGCATGGGGGCTGGAGCCCGGCTCCGATCTCGAGGTACTCGACACGCCGCTCGGGCGGCTCGCTTTCCCCATATGCATGGACGCCACCTACTTCGAGACCTTCCGCATAGCGCGACAGCGCGGCGCGGACATCGTGGTCGTCCCGTCCGCCAACAACGAGGAGTACCTGTTCTGGCGCATCATGCGTGGCATATGGCCGAGGGTGCAGGAAAGCCAGGTGCTCGGGGTATCGGCGGCGGCAGTCGGCAACATTCTGGGGATGCCTTTCACCGGAATGAGCGGACTCCTGGCGCCCCTGGAGATGACGCCTTCCGGCGACGG
>JBLNDA010000037.1:0-22093 GCA_050261175.1 Clostridia bacterium | reverse complement strand
GCCATGCTGGCCTGACAGGCTGCTGGCTAGTGCTGCTGGCTAGTGCTGATGGCTAGTACCGCGCAACCGCATTCTACTGCCCTGCGAGAGTGGCGAAGCACTTCCGCAGGCGCTTGATGCCCTCCTCGATCTGGTCCACCCTGGGCTGACTGAAGCAGAGGCGGGCCTGGTTCGCGCCGGAGCGGTCGGCGTAGAACGAGGGGCCTGCAACGTAGGCGACGCTGTACTCTTTGACAGCGCGCGGCAGGAGCGCCACGGTGTCGATGCCTTCAGGGAACGTCACCCACGTGTAGAAGCCGCCTTGGGGAACCGTATAGCTTACGCTGTCGCCGAAGTGCGCGCGGAGGGCCTTCAGCGTCTCGTCCCTCTTCTTCCGGAGGCTCGCGATGGTGACCTCTATCTGCTTCTCGATGAGGCCCCGTTTGCCGTACTCGAGCGCCATGATCTGGCCCAGGGAACTGGAACACTGGTCTGTGCCCTGCTTGAAGAGGACGGCCTTTTCCATGACAGGACTCGGCCCGATCATCCAGCCCAGGCGGAGGCCGGGCGAGAAGATCTTGGAGAATGTCCCGAGGTGGATGACGACGTCGTCCTCGTCGAGGGCCCTGAGAGCGGGCAAGTCCGCCCCATCATAGCGGAGCTCGGCGTAGGCATGGTCTTCCACCACGGGGACGCCGAACCTGGACGCAACCCGGAGAAGGGCCCGCCGCCTTTCGAGACTCAGGGTGCACCCCGACGGGTTCTGGAACGACGGAATTGTGTAGATGAACTTCGGCATGCGCTCGCCTGCCCGCCTGCCAGTGTGTACGTCCGCCAGCAGGGATTCGAGAGCGTCGATCCTCATGCCATCGGCGTCTATTGGGACGCTCACGATTTCCACTTCGTAGCTTGCGAACGTCTGGAGGGCCCCGATGTATGTGGGCGCCTCTGTGAGGACCACGTCGCCGGGCTCGAGGAAGATCTTACACACGAGGTCCAGGCCCTGGAGCGATCCGCTGGTTATGAGAACGTCTGCTGCGCTGCACCTCATGCCCTGGCCGGTTAGCCTCGCCGCCATGAACTCGCGGAGCGCGGTGAAACCGGGCGTCGGACCATACTGCAGAGCGACCCCCCGGCTTGTGCGCATGATCCTGTGGCTTATCTCGGTGACCTCCGGGAGAAACCACTCCGGGTCTGGAAACCCGCCCGCGAACGATATGACCCCCGGCTCCTCCGCCAGCGCGAAGAGGGCCGCGAGCTCGGAGCGGTGAAGCTTCTGTGCCCGTGCCGCGAACGTGCTCTGCATCTCAGGACCACCTCGAGTTTTCGTTCGATCTGCTTGCTGGCTGAAACGCTCAAGACCCGGGGCCATCTCCGAGGCAGCTGTTTCCCTGTTCAGGTGTAACTAATAACATTTGCCGTGGTTCTCCGCTTTCCTGCTTGTGCCTTTTACTTTTTGAGGCAGGACGATTGTCTGCCGTCAGGGACCAGGACACTGCTCCCAGGACGCCAGGATGGTAAGTCCCCACGTTTCAGACTCGGGTTCGAGCCGGCCTTCGCCTTGGCAAACGCCTAGGGCTGGGATGCACCGGGTTGGGTGTGCATCGCCCTGCCGCGCCGCTGCCTGCCTTCGGTGTTCTCCACCTGAAAGAACGGACTCCCGTGAGCTGCCCCAGCCCGGACACCACCGTCCACATCAAAACCGGCATTCCAGTCCGTCAGAAGGACTGCCTACCGACCTGAGCCATTACTGACGCCGAGCGAGGCCGAGCACCCGTGTAAACACGAAGGGCGCGCCGAGGGTGGCCCAGGCACCCATCGCTGTGTAGCGCACCAGCCCAAGCATCGCCGCCTCCGGAACGAAGAGAGCCTTCAGTCCGACGCGAAGCGCGAAGACCCCTCCAAGGCCGATGACGATCTTAAGAACCTGCGTGCCAAGGGGCGCCCGTTCCTCTGAGCGCACGAATCTGTTTTCGAGCACGTACCCGACTCCGACCCCCACGAGGCAGCCCACCATCTTGAATACTTCAGCCGATCTGTATAGCAAGAGCAGAGCAAAAGGGGCGGCCGCAACGACAAAGACGAGCCGGCCCGTGGAGATGGAAGCGGCGGCGCGCAGCTCCGGGCGGCCGGTGATCCAGATGTACGCCCCGAGGATGATCACGCCGAAACAGAAGCCGCCGACCACGTCGCCCGGGAAGTGAACCCCGAGGTAGATCCTGGAGAGGCCTATAAGGAAAACCAGCACAATCGCGGCGATAGTGAACCAGCGCTTTCGGATGGCGTAGGCAAGGTAGCCCCAAAAGACCGTCGACGCCTGCGCGTGACCGCTGGGGAACCCGTATCCTCCACCTGTCTCAGGCATTATCACCCGCACGTCTTCGGGGGAGGGGCGCGGCATCCGAAAGAGGTCCTTGAACCCGGCGTTGGCGAACGAAGATAGGATGAGGAGCACGCCGATTCTCACCGCCAGCCGCTTTGAGACCGTCCACAAGAGGACCGCCACGATCGCGATGAAGAACCCCTCGGCGCCCAGCATGGTGATGGCGCCGAAGACCACGTCGAGCACCGGGTTCGCTATGGACTGCACCGCCCGTATGATGTCCACCTGGGTCACGCCGGCCACCTCCATCCACTCACGATTGCAACTACCCGCGACTTCAACCGCCCACGACTCTGATCACCCGGGACTTCAGCTTGCAGGGACTTAACCGCCAACAGCCGCGAACGACCCGACGTCGAGGATGAACTTCGCCAGGAATGGGAAGATTCCTCCGTGCAGCGTACCAGGTACCTGATCCCCTGTTCCCGCACAGGAGCCCTTAGGGGAAACCCCGGTGGAATCCGGCCTGCAGGCTACCGCGGAAAACACGTGCGGCCTCATTGCCGGCCGGTCGGACGTATGGTATGATTGGAAAGCTGTATACGGTATGCATGCAATGATGTATATACACAGCATGGGAGGGATCTGCCGACGTGAAGCGAAAACAAATCTATCTGGACGACGAAAGCGACAGCCTCTTGAAGAAATGGGCAGCTATGAAGGGAGTATCGGAGGCATCGCTCGTCCGGGAGGCTGTAGCAGGGTATCTTGATGAGCTCGAGCGCCGAGCGCGAAAGAGCGGGCCTGATGACCCGCTGGCTGGTCTCGTGGGTATGTACAAGGGCGATGTCCCTCCTGACGCGGCGCAAGACCACGACCGGTATCTCTACGACTGGGACACTGAGACGACCACAGGGCGTCGGAAGGGGGGCCGCAGGCTGTGATGGTCTTTGTTGACACCGCGGCCTGGGTAGCGCTTGTCGCGGAAAAGGATCCGCACCATGAGTCCGTTGCAAGAGAGTGGCGTAAGGTGCTGGAACGCGGCGCGGGTCTTGTAACGTCCAGCGACGTCTGTTCCGAAACCATCACCGTTCTGCAGTACAATATGGGGCACAAGATCGCAGTGTCGTTTTACCGGGCACTGCAGGCAGCTGTAGCTGAGGAGCGACTACTCATAGACTGGGTGACCCCCGCAATCTTCGAGGAGGCGTGGGCAATTTCCGAGAAGCACGACGATCAGAGGTTTTCGATGGTTGACTGCACCAGCTTCGTAATATGCAGGAAACGAGACATCGAGACAGTTCTCACGCTCGACCGGCACTTCCTTGTCGCCGGTTTTCAGGTCGTGCCCAATGCAGCAGCACGTTGAAGAGGTCCAAGTGACGTCTCCAGGCGCGACCGCACGAGCAAAGGAGAGGTGCGCAGGCACTCTGATGAGAAAGTCATGTAGACCGGAGGGAGTCTCAGATGGTGAGGGTAAGCGTCGTTCCGTTCGGGTCGCCTCTTAGAGGCAAAGCCGGTATGCAAGCACGGGTCTCTCATTACATCGAGGAACTCAGAGCGATTCCAGGCTATGAATTCACTGTCACGGCATCTGAGGCATGCTCACGTGGCGAAGGCCGAGGAGAATCAGGAGAAGGCATCACCTTAATCCTAGCACTGAGCGGGGGCATTGAGGCGTCTGTATTGGAGCTCCTGGCGCGCTCAGACGAACCTGCGCTCATTCTGGCCCACCCAGCAGACAATGCGGTCGCGGCCGCCATGGAAGTCCTGGCGTTCCTCTGTGCTGCAGGCAAGAAAGGGCGCATCATCCAGGCCATCGCAGACTGGCGGAATGATCTCGCGAACCTGCTTACCTTGTTCGCAGCCAGGGCCGCCATGAAGCGGGCACGTCTTGGTGTCGTTGGGACCAGAGCCGTGGAAGTGATGGACCCCTGGCGTCTGGCGCAGCAGGTGAGGTGCGTGTGGGGTCCGCGCCTTATATACATGGATCTGCAGGAGCTTGTCGACGCCGTGCAGGGTGCTGACGAGGACGCGGCGCGGGACGCGGCGGAGGAGTTCAGGAAGAGCGCGGAGCGTGTTGCTGAGGAGGACCATCCTACCCTTCTAGGCGCTGCAAAGATCTACATCGGGCTAAGGACCCTCGTCGAGAGGCACAGGCTCGACGCCGTGACCGTCAAGTGCTTCGACCTTCTTCCGCTCCTCCAGAACACCGGTTGCTATGCCCTAGCCCGCCTCAACGAGGAGGGGGTTCCGGCAGCATGTGAGGCTGATGTGCTCTCCGCTCTCGGCATGCTTTTGCTGCGCGAGCTGACCGGGGAGCCGAGCTTTATGGCGAACCCGTCGGTCATTTACCCGGACGAGGGAAGGATGGTACTTGCGCACTGCACGGTACCGAGAACCATGGCCCGATCTTACACGGTAAGATCTCACTTTGAGTCAGGCATCGGAGCAGCGATCCACGGCGACCTCCCGTCCGGCCCGGTGACGGTCGCCCGCGTAGGAGGGCGGCAGCTTGCCGAGGTATTTGCGGCCTGCGGCAGGCTCGTCGGATGTGGCTCGAGAGACGACATGTGCAGGACCCAGTTGACCGTAGAGTTCGGCAGCCGGGTAGTCACCGACATGATCCTCACGAACCCCCTGGGCAACCACCACCTGGTTGTCCTCGGCGACTGGGAGAGAAGGATCCGCGACTTTGCGTCGCTGTTTGCCGGATGATGTGATACTCGCGAGGGTAGCTGTGCCGCCCGGGCCCAGTTGCAAACGTGGGACCGGAGATCGTAGTGGGCTAGCGAGTGGCTTGCGGTGTTGTGCTCCCCTGTCAAATCCAAGGCCTCGTGGTGCAGGCACCGGTAGCCGTCAGCCTACCGGCAAACCGGTCTGAACTTGTGAACCCACACCTGGCGGTCGTCCAGGTACGAAAGGACCATCTTCTATGCTGATGGAGGAGGAAAACTGATGTCGAGGAGAATCTCGATAAGTGCAGGCAACATCAAAGTGGAAGCTGTGCTGAATGCTACAGCGACCGCCGACGCCATCTGGGCCGCACTGCCCATCACCGGGCGGGCGAACAGGTGGGGCAGCGAGATCTACTTCGAGATCCCCGTGAGGCTCGCCAGCGAAAACGCGAAAGACGTCGTCGAGGCCGGCGATCTGGGTTACTGGCCGCCTGGACGGGCCTTCTGCATATTCTTTGGGCCGACGCCAGTAAGTCGGGGCAACGAGATCCGCCCCGCAAGCCCGGTGAACGTCTTCGGCAGGGTCGAGGGTGAAGCGAAAGTACTGAGAAACGTCAGGGACGGCGCTGAAGTCGTCGTAACCGCGCTGCAGGAATAGGGAGGATTTGCGTGGTCGGGGTGATGGACTGCCGCGTAACCCGATGGCGCCGTTTCGCGGACGAATCTACACAACTGGAGGCACACGCCACGTGGGAAGGCCAAACGTGGATAGAGTGATACTGATCGTGATGGACAGCGTTGGCATTGGCGCGCTGCCGGACGCCGACGCATATGGGGATACAGGAAGTGACACGCTGCGCAATACCGCGAAGGCGGTGGGAGGGCTCGATATGCCCTTCCTCGGCCGCCTGGGTCTGGGCAATCTCGCGGAGACCTTCGGCGAGCCACTCGCGGGGGTACCCTCCGTGTCGGCCCCACTTGCTGCTTACGGGCGCATGGCCGAGAGATCCGCAGGAAAGGACACCACCACTGGCCACTGGGAGATCGCTGGCATCGTCCTCGACCGGCCATTTCCGGTGTATCCGCACGGTTTCCCCCCCGAAGTCATCGACGCCTTCGAGAGGGCCATCGGCACGAAGGTCCTCGGGAACAAGCCCGCCTCGGGCACCGAGATCATCAAGGAGCTTGGCGAGGAGCACATGAGGACGGGGTTCCCCATCGTCTACACCTCCGCCGACAGCGTGTTCCAGGTCGCTGCGCACGAGGACGTCATCCCGGTGGAGCGGCTCTACGAGATGTGCAAGATAGCCCGGTCGCTGCTGGTGGGCGAGCATGGAGTGGGGAGGGTGATCGCCCGGCCTTTCGTGGGCACGCCGGGCAACTTCACAAGGACTGAGCGCCGCAAGGACTTCTCCATCAAGCCTCCGCGTCGCACCTTGCTGGACCACGTGAAGGAGGCCGGGATGGACGTCATCGGGGTCGGCAAGATCGAGGACATCTTCGCCTTCCAGGGACTCACGAAGTCGGACCACACCGGCAACAACGAGGACACCATGAAAGCCTTGACCCGCTTTGCCCGCGAGAGAAGCCGGGGGCTCATATTCGCGAACTGCATAGACTTTGATATGCTGTGGGGGCACCGCAACGACGTCCTGGGCTACGCGCGCGCCCTCGCCGAGCTTGACCGCATGATGGAGGACCTTGCAGGCGTGCTCTACGAAGGCGACGTGCTTGTCATCACCGCCGACCACGGCTGCGATCCCACGACCCCCAGCACGGACCACTCGCGGGAGTACGTCCCACTACTCGTATACGGCAGCGCCATACGGCCGGGCGCGTTCCTTGGCACCCGCCATACGTTCGCAGACCTCGGCCGCACGGTGGCGGACCTGCTCGGCGTATCCGCCGAAGGTCTCGCTGGCGACGGCTTCGAAGCGATAGCCACCTGATAGGAGGGAGATGGACAACCATGGGGAAGAGCGAGAACCCCGGGAAACGAGAGCTGAGGCTGGAGGTTATGAGCGTAGGGGGGCCTCAATATACGCAGCACCACATCAAGGCCCGCGATGAGGACATCGCCCGCTATTGCTTCATCCCGGGCGACCACATCCGCGGCCGCAAGATCGCCGAGCGGCTGGATGACGTGCGGCAGGTGAGCGCCACGAGGGGCATGTTCGTGCACACCGGCTTCTACGGCGGCGTGCGGATGACCGTCTGCTCAACGGGCATGGGGGGGCCCCAGGCCGCTATCGCCATGGAGGAGCTGGGCAGGATGGGTGCGGACACGTTCATCCGCGTCGGCTCGGCGGGCGGGCTTCAGGAAAACATCGGGGTTGGGGACATCGCCATCGCGACCGCAACCTACAGGGACGGAGGAACGTCGCATAAGTTCCTCCCGGGACCGTTCCCCGCAGTGGCCGACTTCTTCGTTACTCGGACGCTCTACGACGTCGCGCGCGAGCTCGGGGCGCACATCCACATCGGCGTGGTCTCCGCCGGGGACGCTTTCTATGCTCCGCCGAACCCTGAGTTCAACAAGATGCTGGTCGACGCGGGGGTAATCTGCGTGGAGATGGAAAGCGACACAGTGTTCATTTTAGGGCACTACCGGCGCTTCCGGTGCGGCGCGCTCTTCGTCATGGACGGAGGGCCGAAGACCAAGGTGGTCAAGTCCATGGGCAAAGTGGGCATCCCCATCGCGAACCACGCAACTGACGAGGACTTTCTGCGCGGGGAGGATATGATCATCTCCATCGCCCTGGAGGCCATGAAGCGGATCGCCCAGGACGACGAGGCGGCAGGCACCAAGAAGTGACGCGGCGCCGGTCCACTTCGGTCCGGCGATGGTATCCGGAGCGGGCGGTGGGAGCATATTATGGCAACCAGGGAGTTCGAATGACGGGGAACGCGGGCTCCCGATGCCTCACTTGGGAATTCCGACGGAAGGAGGGGTCCGGGTGCTGAGAGTCTGCCCGAAATGCGGGCGAGAAGCCGGCCGCGAGTATACCATCGGGATCACCGCGTGCGAAGAGGGGTTCCTCTACACCTATTGGATGGAGTGCGAGGCCTGCGGCAACCGCTGGCAGGCCGTGCAGTTGCGGAAGGCCTGAGCCGAGGCGCGGCTGTGCCCGCCGTCGGCCGACACACGGTTGTGCGTGTCGTCAGGGTGCCTGTTGTCAGGGCGCTTGTCGCCGACGTGGTGCCCGGGCATGTGGCGAGAGCCCGAGCTCCCTCAGGTCCCAGGCCATTGTCCCTGCCTGGCCAGGGTGGCTGCGGGCCGCGGAACACAACGGCTGCGAAGCCGTCGGTCGCAGCGCAGGGATTCGGTGGCCTGCCGGATCAACCGGCAGGCCCGCGAGTTCTCGGCGATCTTGTGCACCCTCACTCGGTCACCGGGACAGACCTGTATGATGAAACCCGCGGCGTCCCAGGATGCCCCTGATGAAACGCCGCTCGGGGTCTGGCAACGCATCGACGAACGAGTCAACGACTTGAGTGAAGCGCTTCCAATCCGCCACGAGCACGATGCCGATCCATAGCACGAAGATGACAAAGTAGCGAGGGGCATACACATAGCTTACTACGAGTGGCAGGCCCGCCAGGGGCGCGCAGAAACCGAGCACCACAGCCCTGTTGAATCGTGAGAACAGCGCAGCCACAGCCATAAGTACGGAGTAACCGACGAAGATCGCGCTCGGGATGATCCCGGCCCGTGCGAACACATATCCGCCGCTCCACATCATGAGTATGTCCATGGGAAAATCGGCGGACGCGATCCTGCCTCCGACGCGTCCGGAGGCCCGCGCCAGGTTGCCGTCGCAAACGTCAGTTGTCCAGCCAAGCAAGGCGAGAAGCACGACAAAGCGGACCACGTTGGCGGGATCTCCGAGGTTACCGGCACACAGGAGAAGAATCGCGATAATGCCCCTCGAGAGGGTCAGCACATCGGCCAGAACCTTGAGTGACGACGCGGCACACATATACACGCCTCCCCCGTCCGTGTATCTGCAGGCGCATACCGCCGTCCGCGGCGGCCGTTGCCGGAGTCTCTCAATGTTTGCTAACCGGCGCCTCTAGCGGGATGGTTTCAGTATCCGCTTCGCGATCAGGCTGCGTGAGAAAGTTACGAACGACCTCGCAGGACTGCTGCCGCGCACCGGCACCGGTACCGGCACCGGCGCCGGTGCCGGCGACACAGTAAGGAAGCACTGAGCCCGCACTTCTCGCCTCTACCGTAATAGTATTCGTCTCTGTATCAGGTGACAGCTGCCTGCTCCGGCCGGACTAAATGCTCTCGTCCCTGGCCATCCCGGCCTCGCCGGCCAGCGTGATCCCCATCTTTGAGAAGACCGGACCTACGAGCTCATAGACGACCGTTGACGCCACGATAGTCGTGGATATCATGTCGCCGATGCCCGGAAACTGCTGCTTGACAAGAAGACTCAATCCCAGTGCCACGCCGGCCTGCGGAACGAGACCCAGCCCCAGGTACCTCTGCACGACAGCCGGCGCCTTGGTGAGCGCCCCGCCCGCTGCGGCGCCGCCTACCTTGCCGATGATACGGAAGAGGACATAGCCTATCCCGAGGATCCCGACGCTTCTCAGGAGTTCAACGTGAAGACCAGCCCCTGAGAGCACGAAGAACACCACATAGACCGGGGTGTCCAGGGCCCTGATGGCTTCGAACGCAATCTCCGATCGCCTGGAGAGGTTCCCAACCGCTGACCCCAGGGCCATACAGGCAAGAAGCGGGGACAAGCCTGCCGCTATTGCCAGGCCCGCTGTGGCGAGGATCGATCCCAGCATGAGCACCTGCGCCTCTGAGCGGTCGCGGAGCTTTGTCATAAAGCGCGTCACCAGAATCCCGGCGGCCGTGCCCATCCCGAGTGCGCTTAGGATCTCGGCGACAGGCTGCAAGATCATGGATGCGAGGGAGAGCGAGCCGTTGCCCGTGAGCATGACCGCTATCCCTGATGCCACGCCGAATACCATGACACATATGGGATCGTCGATGGCCACCACGGCAAGCAAGGTATCGGTCATGGGCCCGCGCGCCCTCAGCTCACGAACCACCATTATTGTGGCCGCCGGTGCCGTGGCTGCGGCTATCGCGCTGAAAAGGAGTGACACTGCCACGGACTGGTGGAAAACAAGTCGCATTGCCACGAACACGGCTGCGGCGCCCCCGAAGGCCTCGAGCGTCGCGATCACCAGCACCCGTGTGCCCAGCCGTCTGATGTTATCGACTGTAAACTCGGACCCTATGCTGAACGCTATCAGCGCCAGTGCACCATGGCTAATCCATATGGACGCCCGGAGAAGGTCGTGCGTAAGCAGGTTCAATACCGGCGGGCCGACAACAATTCCGGCCACGAGATAACCTGTCACAGCGGGGAACCTCAGCAGGTTGGCCGCCTTTCCTGCGATAAGGCCGACCAGCAGCAGAAATCCTCCGCTTAGCACGATGTTCATGTCCGTCACGTCTGTCACGCCTCTCCTCAGTACCACGCTTCCGGCGGTTCTTGCGCCGTCGGGACTGATCTACCCGCCGTCCCTTTGATCCTCGCCCGCCTGGACTTCAGTCGCGGGGAGCTCTGGGGCGAGGCCCACTACCGTCCCCACGGGCACCGTGAAAAGTATGCCTGTGCCGGGACGGGAGAGGTCGCCCAGGAGGCGGTTCAGCGCGTCGATCACCCGCGGCACCTTGTCGTCCTTCATAACAGCGAAAACAGTGTAGTTGTACGGACGATCTCCGTCGGTGAGATACCCAAGGCTTGCGAAGATCGGCACCTGTCGAGACAGCTGCCTTCCCATCCCTGTGCTGTTCATGATCGTTGCTCCACGGACCCCGCAATCGTAGAGGGTCTTGAGCACCTGGTTCAGCTGCTCAGTCTTGTTGAGCACCAGAAAAAGCGCCTGCACGGAGTCGCCCCCCCTTTTTGGGTCGCTTATGACTCACCGAGATCCTCAAGGCGCCCCCGGATGACCTCCGCGTCACTCTCGTCGGCGCGCCGAAGCGCGGCGTTAAAGATCTCCCGTGCCCTGGCTACGTGCTCGGGATGCCCATCCCCCTTGCGGGCGTACGCGTCTCCCCAGTATATGTAGCCCCATGTCCAGTCGGGCCACTGCTGCACGAGGGTTCTGAAGACCTCGTCGCCTTCTTCGATCCGGCCGAGCGCGAACAGCGCCTCGGCTTCCGCAGACCGCATCAGCCGGATGAATTCCTCGTCGCTCTCAGGGAACAACTCGCAGAACTCCCTCGCGAAGCGCAGCCGCTCTCGGGCCAGGCTCGGGCTGGAAGCGGCTTCGAAGCCCAAATTGTCTGCAAGTGCCACGCACCATTCGCCGAGCGACGAGGCGCCGGAACAGATCTCCGCGGCCTCCTCGATGGATGCGGCCTTGCCCGAGAAGAGGGCCTTTATGTAATCCCATGCCCGAAGCTGCATCCAGCATACTGAGAACCTCGCTGGCGATCCGGGGAGATGGAAGATGTCGAACGGCCGCTCGCCGGCCCACTCTTCTTCCGCGTCTCCGCGGAAGTCTTCCTCGTCCGGGAAGTCGGAAGAGGCGTAGTCGTCCTCGTCAAGCCCGGCGGTATCGGGGAGTAGATGCTCTTCCTCCCCATCATTCTCATACTTGCCCTCGCCGAACCCGAGGACGAGTCCCTCGCCCATGAACTCCGTTACGCTCTCGTAGGGAATGGTTTCACCGTCGAGCCGCTCCCAAAGGATCCACGCCGCGTACCACGGGAAGTCCTCGTCCCACCCGGTGGCCGTGACGGAGTAAGTCTCAAACCAGTGCTCGCTTAGGTCTTCGGCCGAGCAGAACTCCTTGACCTGCTCGCGGAAGGCCTCCATAGAGATGGGGATGCCGAGGCTGTGAAGAGCGGCGAGGATCTTGTCGGTCGGCATCTCGCGGACCTCTTCGAGGGTCCACGGGGTCTTTCTTGGTATCCTGCTGTTGTTGGAGCGCTTCTTGGGAATCTGGCTGTCCCTGTGTCCGTCTTTGTGTGCCATCACGGTATGCCACTCCCCAGTCCTGTCGTCTCCGAGCGTGCGGTCCGTCCGAGGTGCGGGACAGGCGTGGCGCGGCTCCTCCTTCCGCCTTGTTCTCACGATGTTCTCACGGTTCTCACGGGTCGTTTGTCTGCGCCCGCGCGTTGCGCGGGCGTGCGCGAATCCCCATCCCCCCGTCGGTCCTCCGCCGGCCAGCCGGGCGAGCCATTGATCGGACCCGTCCTATGAGACCGCCTTCCCGCGGCCTACTCGGAGAACCGCTCGTACAGTACGATCTCGTCCAACGGTCTTCGCACCTTCGGCCGTGGGTCGTCGGCGGGGTATCCGAGAGGCATCAAGGCGACTATCTTGTATTGATCCGGCACCCCGAGGATCTCCCTTGCTCTCGGCTGTGAGAAGGCCCCAATCCAACACGTGCCGAGACCCTCCGAAGCGGCCGCAAGCGCGATGTGCTCCATGGCGATGGCGAGGTCCACCGCATAGCTCGGCACCTCGCAGCTCATGACGTGGCCCGTGCGTAGGGCAACCCCAGCTATGACTACCGGCGCCTGAGCCACGAACGACTGGCCGTTCGCCGCTTCCGCCAGAAGCCGGCGCCTGTCAGGATCGCGCACCACGATGAACCTCCACATCTGGCGGTTGCTTGCCGACGGCGCGAGCCTGGCCGCGTCGAGCACCCTTTCGAGTTTGTCGGAAGGCACGTCCCGGTCCTGGTACGCTCGCACACTCCGCCGCTCCCTGACGACTTCCATGAACTCCATGACCGATCCCCCATGTTCAATCATGTTCAAGCGGGATGCTCCGCACCTGCCCCTGCCCACGGCTTGTGCAGGGCGATCGAACACCCTCTCCCGCAGTGTCTGGGCAGGGTGCTTCCTCCGCGTGGGGCGTGCGGCCACCCGTTGTCATCGCCTATTCTTTACTACATCGACGCGAGGATTCCTTGTTTCTGGTCCGGCGGGTCTTGTCCGCGCACGGCCGGGTTTGCAGTGTCCCTTCGCGCCTGCGGCGGGCGGCTGAGGATCCGGCCCGGTGGAAGGATACCCTTGAAACCTTGTCGAACTATGGCAATACAGGAGGCGGGGCCCATGCGCGTTTTGATGCTCTCATACGAGTATCCACCAGAGGTGGTCGGGGGGCTGGGCGCGGCGGTCGCGGGCCTCGCGCAGTCCCTGGTCAAACAGGGAGATGAGGTGCACGTCATCTGTGCGAGCTCCGGGGGCGATGCGACGTCTTCCGTCCAGGACGGCGTGAAGGTGTCCAGGGTCGCGCGATCCACCATCCAGGCCGGTGCGGACCCATACGGCGCAGGCGGCGGAGGTTTCCTCCACACGGTCATGGAGGCCAACTTCGGCCTCACCAGCCGCGCTGTGCTGGAGGCGCGCGGCAGGCCGGGCTGCGACATCCTGCACGCGCACGACTGGCTGGTCGGCTTTGCCGCCAAGTCCCTCAAACACGCCATGCACATCCCACTCGTCGTCACAGTCCACTCCACCGAGTACGGCAGGAACAGAGGTATCCACTCCGATCTTCAGAAGTATATCCATGAGGTCGAGTGGATGATCACCTACGAGGCGTGGCGGGTCATATGCTGCAGCCGCTACATGGCGGATGAGCTGAGGAGGATATTCTCGCTGCCCGGGGACAAGATAGACGTCATCCCGAACGGTGTGGACCCCAAGGCGGCGGTGCGGTCGGACATGGAAGTCGTCCGCGAGACGCGGCTCCGCTACGCGCGTCCCGAGGACAGAACGGTTTTCTACGTCGGCAGGCTCGTGTACGAGAAGGGCGTTCACGTGCTGCTCGATGCGGTCCCGCAGGTGCTTGCGGAGATACCGAACACGCGGTTTGTCATCGCTGGTGATGGGTACTACGCGAGCGTCCTGCGAGAGAAGGCGGCGAGCATGGGCCTCGGGCAGGCGGTGGTGTTCACGGGCCGCATCAGCGACCAGGAGCGCGACGCGCTCTACGCCGCCGCTGACGTGGCGGTGTTTCCCAGCCTGTACGAGCCGTTCGGCATCGTGGCGCTGGAGGCGATGGCGAAAGGCACGCCCGTTGTGGCGTCGGATGCCGGTGGGCTCGCGGAGGTCATCCGGCACGAGGAGACGGGCGTCAAGGTTTGCTCCGGCAGCGCCGATTCGCTCGCCTGGGGAATCAAGCGGGTCCTCTCAGACCCGGGCTTTCGCAGCTTCATCTCGCAGCGCGGCCACGCGGAGGCGGTCTCGAGGTTCGGCTGGGACGCAGTCGCGGCCTCCACTCACTCGGTATACCAGCGCGTTCTGGACGAGGCGGCACGCGTGTCGTGGTAGACAGGCGCGTAAGCTGCCGGGAGCACGGACGAGCGCGAGCGAACGTTCGAGCGTGACGAGTCGGGCATGACCAGGCAAGCGAAGTGTGACGGGGCAAGCGTGACGAGGCAAGCGTCACCACACGTATGAAAGGGGGGAGCGGCCTCGCGTGCCATTTCCGTGAGTGCGGCCAGGGGCGGCGCGGTCCCCAGGTCCTTGAGTGACGGTGCAGAGACGCCTCCGGACCTGGCTGACCCGACGTGGCACGCGGCGCTGCGCGCGACAGGTGTCTAGCGAGGTGCGTCGTGAAGAGGGTCCAGGCGCGGGCGACACCGGACCGAGGGGATCTCTCGTGTTCGTGTTCCACAGCCATACACCGTACTGCCGCAAGGCCGGGATGTGGCCTTTCGGGGAGGAGTGGCTGTACGAGGTGATGCTGGAGTCGTACATCCCACTCCTGGAGCTGCTCCGGACCATCTCCGGACGGGTGGCGGCGAGCGGGCCCACGCCGAGGCCGCCCGCGGCCGGCGGATCTCCCGCTAGCGTGACAGTGGGCATCACCCCGATCCTCCTTGACCAGCTTGACGACGACTACATGCGAGAAGGCTTCCTGAAATGGGCGGAGGCGCGCCTCGCGCGGGCCGAGGACGACCGGGGCCGGTTCAGGCTCGCGGGCGACGACACGCGCGAGCGCCAGGCGGCGGAGTACTGCGAAAGGTACGGCCGGGCCATACGTGCGTTCCGCACGGACTACGCGCGGGACATCGCGGGAGCCCTCGGCGAGCTCCAAGCGCGCGGAGTAGTCGAGATAATCACGTCCGCCGCGACCCACGCGTACCTGCCGCTCTTGAAAGAGGATACTTCCATCCGCGCCCAGCTGGCCACGGGATGCGAGAGTTACGCGAGGCGCTTCGGCCGGGCGCCCAGGGGGATATGGCTGCCGGAATGCGCGTACAGGCCGGGACTCGAAGATTACCTGCAGGCGCTCGGGCTTGAGTACTTCTTCGTTGACAGGCATGCCATTGAGGGCGGCGAGCCCATAGGCATAGCGAGCGGTCGGAGGCACGCGAAGAGCGAAGGCACGCCCGGCGGCGAGGCGAGCGCCGCCGGACCCGGGGCTGGGAGCGTCGCGGCGAAGGCGCGGGGTGGGGTGCCGCAGCGGACGACCTTCAAGCCTTACCTCGTCGGCAGGTCCAAAGTGGCCTGCTTCGGGCGGAACGAGCGCGTGACGACGCAGGTGTGGTCCTCGTGGCTGGGTTACCCGGGCGACGGGCTGTACCGGGAGTTCCACAAGAAGGACGATGTCTCAGGCCTTCAGTACTGGCGGGTGACGTCCAGGGACACCGACCTTGGGGCGAAGGGGCTCTACGACGGGGGCGCCGCGTCGTCCAGGCTCAGGGAACACGCCGCCCACTTCGTGGGGCTCGTTCACGAGCTCATCGCCGACTGGTGGGCGGAAACGCGCGAGCACGGTGTGATCGTGGCGCCTTACGACACCGAGCTCTTCGGACACTGGTGGTACGAAGGGATAGAGTGGCTTGGCGAGGTCCTCAAGGGGATTTCGGAGAGCGCCGAGGTGACCGCGAGGTCGGCGGGGAAGGTCCTCGCTGACCACCCCGCGAAGGAGGCGGTCGAAGTGCCCGAGTCGTCGTGGGGGCGGGGCGGCAAGCACGACGTCTGGTTCAACGACGGCACCGCCTGGATGTGGGAGATGATCCATGCCGCCGAGGCGCGGGTGAAGAAGCTCGCCGCGCTTTGCGAGCCGGGGCGGTTGGGGCTGCCGGGGCCGCCGGGGCACCCGCTGAGCCAGCCTGGCCGGGGCGGACAGAGTGGACCGAGCGAGCCGAGCGGGCAGGGCGGCGTCCCTCCGGAGGCGATTGAAGGAGGGGGCGGGGGAGTCGAAGCCGGCATTGGCACGAAGGCGGGCGTAGCTGCGGGGACGGCCTGGGATGTGGCCGGGGGAATGGCGACGGGCGCGGACCGCGGGGCGGCCTCAGGCGGTGAAGCGGGGGGCCGGTCGTGCTGCGCAGGCCTTCTCGAGGAGATAAAGACCCAGGCGCTCAGGGAGTTCTTCCTGCTCATGTCGAGCGACTGGCCGTTCCTCGTGACGGAGCGGCAGGCCACGGAGTACGGGGCGAGGCGCTTCAGGGAGCACGCCGAAAGGTTCGACAAGCTGATGGACTACGCCGAGCGGCTTTGCGAGGGGGCGGGGATGAGCGAGGAAGCTCGTGAGGAAGCCAGGCGCTACCTTGCCGCAGTGAACCGTCTCGACGATCCGTTTCCGTGGCTCGATTTCTCTGTCCTATCCGCCAAGTGAGAGAGCCGGGATTAGGAGTGGGGGGCTTGACATGAAAGCGGTGGTCATGGCAGGTGGAGAGGGAACGAGACTGCGTCCGCTCACGTGTAACCGTCCCAAGCCGATGGTGCCCGTCGTAAACAAGCCCATCATCCAGCACATCTTCGAGCTCCTGAAGCGCCACGGGATCACCGACATCGCGGTCACGTTGTATTACCTCGCCGACGAGATCGAAAGCTTCTTCGGCGATGGAGCGGAACTCGGCCTTCACCTGTCCTACTCGGTCGAGGACGTGCCCCTCGGCACGGCCGGCAGCGTGAAGAAGGCTGCCGAGGTGTTCGACAGAGAGCGGGTGCTCGTAATAAGCGGGGACGCGCTCACCGATATCGACCTTCGAGAAGCCGTGAGGTTTCATGAAGCCAGGTCGGCCGTGGCTACCATCGTCACGACGCGGGTCGACAACCCGCTTGAGTACGGCATCGTGGTCACCGACGACGAAGGCAGGATACGAAGGTTCCTGGAGAAGCCGAGCTGGGGCGAGGTGTTCAGCGACACAGTCAACACGGGCATATACATCCTCGAACCCGAGGTGCTCGACTACATAGACCCGGGGAAGCCCGCCGATTTCAGCCAGGACGTGTTCCCGGCGCTACTGCGCGACGGAAAGAGACTATACGCGCACGTGGCTTCGGGATACTGGTGCGACGTGGGCAACGTCCAGCAGTACAGGCAGGCCCAGGTAGATGCGGTGATGGGTAAGGTGAAGGTGGACATCCCGGGCAACAAGATCGGCGCCGACATCTGGGTCGGCGCGGGCACGGAGATCGCGTCGAGCGCCCGCCTCTCCGGGCCTCTCGTCATAGGCAGGAACTGCCGGATAGGCCCAGACGCCGGCTGCTTCGAGTACACGGTCCTGGGAGACAACTGCATAATCGAGAAAGGCGCGGTCATCCAGCGGAGCCTCCTCTGGCAGGACACATTCGTGGGCCAGGGCGCCGAGGTGCGGGGCACCATCGTCGGTCAGCACGCGATCATCAAGGACTTCGTCACGTGCCAGGAGGGTGTGGTCGTAGGCGATAGGTGCAGGATAGAACAAGGCGCCATGCTCCAGCCCCAGATCAAAGTTTGGCCGAACAAGATCATCGAGCCGGGCTCGCGCGTGACCATGAGCCTCATCTGGGGCACGAAATGGCCGGGGTCCATCTTCAAGGACAGGGGCGTTGCGGGCCTCACCAACATCGAGCTCACCCCGGAGTTCGCGATGAAGCTGGGGGCGTCGTTCGGAAGTTCCATCGGCAAGGGGGCGACGGTCACCACGAGCCGAGACGACCATCCGGCATCGAGGATGATCCTCCGGTCGATCATCTGCGGTTTGATGACGGTCGGAGCGAACATCTTCGATCTCAGGTCGACGCCTCTCCCGGTCAGCCGCTACAACATCAAGACGCTTGGCGTGGACGGCGGGGTGCACATCCGGGTGTCGCCGGACAACCCGAGGCTGACGCTCATCGAGATCTTCAACAACCAGGGGATAAACCTGCCCAGGGCCCACGAGCGCAAGATCGAGAACATCTTCTTCCGGGAGGACTTTCGACGGACGGACGCGGATGAGGTGGGCAAGCTGGAGTTCCCCGGCCGCGTGCTGGAACCCTACACGGAGTCGTTCTTCAACTACGTGGATGCCGGGGTCATCGCGGGCTCTCGTCTGAGCGTGGTGGTGGATTACGCGTACAGCAGGCTGTCCATGTTCCTGCCCGGCATCTTCGGGCGGTTGGGATGTGAGATGGTCGCCCTGAACGCGTATCCGGATCACTCGCGCGCCCCGAAAACCCGGGACGACCGGTCTGCGCATCTCAAGAAGCTGTCGGAAACCGTGAGCACGCTCAAGGCCGACGTGGGAGTGTTGGTGGAAAGCGACGGCGAACGCCTGGCGCTCGTGGATGAGAAGGGAAGGGTGGTAGAAGGCAACACGCTGCTTGCGGCCATGGTTTGGCTGGCGACGCGCGATGCGGCTGGCGGCACGGCCGCGGGCGGCCCCGCGCGTTTTGTCCCCGCCTCCGGCCTCGCCTCAGCTTCCGTCTCTGCTTCGGCCCTCGCTTCAGGTACCGTCTCCGCCGACGGGGGAGGGTTTCTCGTCGCCGCGACCGTGGCCGCCACGAGCGCCGTGGATCGCATCGCGGCGGAGCACGGCGCACGGATAGTGCGGACGAGAGAGGACGCCCGCTCGCTGATGGAGTTCGCCTCCAGGGCCAGGCAGGACCTCCTCTTTGCCGGCGACACCGAGGGGGGATTCATCTTTCCCAGGTTCCAGCCGGCCTTCGATGCCATGTTCTCGCTGGCAAAGGTCTTTGAGTTCCTGGCGCGACAGGGGGTCAGGTTGTCGCATGTCGTGGACGACCTGGCTATCCCGCCCATGGTGAGCCGTTCGGTGCCCTGTCCGTGGGAGTACAAGGGACGGGTCATGCGCGTCCTTGCCGAAGAGACCGGCGACATGCGGCGGGAGTTCATCGACGGGCTGCGTCTCTTCTTCGATGACGGATGGCTGCTGGTGCTTCCCGACCCCGCGGAGCCGTTCATTCACATCTACTCTGAGGCGACGGCCGGGGATACCGCCGCGGGGAGGGCGCGGGAGTATGCGGACAGGGTCCAGGCGATCATCGGAATCTAGGGTTACTATGGTGGTGGGAAACGACGCCCGCCGGCCTCGCGTCAACACTTCAAATGACTGACATGGGGCGGCAGCTATATGGTGAACCCGAGTGAGAGGAGGAGACCCACCGCCAGGTGCAGTAGAATGGTTGAGGTGCTCGCTGCCACCTGACGGGGCGCAAGGTACCCGCCGCGGCTGGGGTCGATTGGGTGAGTCGAGTCACACGCATGGACCCGACTTTGCTGATCGAGCTGGCCGGAGGGCTCTTCACAGCCTCTTGGGCCGCCGGAGCCATCACGGGCGTCGTCGGGGTAGGGGCGCCGCCGGGCGGAGACGCCGTGGGCGGCGCGTAGGTTTCCGATGCCCAGCAGTGCGAGGGGCAAGGCGAGATACGCGAGGGCGGTTGCTCGCGGGAGCCATCCCAGCGCGATGGCGGCGGCGATTATGGCAAACGGTGCCAATACGAGCGCGCTGTAGCCGGCAAGCGCCGCGCGCAGGGGAAGACGGACGACGAGCGTGCGCTTGCCGCAAGCGGCATCAGTAGCGCGGTCCGGGAACTCGTTCACGAACACTATGGCCGCCACGAGGAGACCCACCGGGATCGACGGAACGAGAGCCTCCAGGACGTCCGCGCCGAACTCACCTGCTTGCACAAGGTAAACCCCTACGACGGTGAGCGGACCGAAGCACAGGCCGATGGTGGCCTCGCCGAGTCCAACGTAGGAAAGGCGAAACGGCGGCGCGGTGTAAAAGTAGCCGCACAAGAAGCCCGCGAGCCCCAGAGCGAGGATGCCCGGGCCCCGCAGCGCGGCCAGGACGAGACTGGACAGAAAGGCGGAGGTGAACAACGCTTTGTAAGCCTGCGATACTTGCCGCGGGCTCAGCGTTCCGCCAATGAGGATCGTGCCGCCGCCGTAGAAGGGCGTGCGGTCATTGCGCGCCAGGTCCGCCCCACATGCGTAGTCGTAGTAGTCGTTGACGAGGTTCGCTCCGAGGTGCAGGGCGAGGACACCCGCGGCGCTCAACAAGAACAGCCCCGCGCTGAAAAAGCCGTGGGCCGCTGCGATGGCACCGCCGAGCACCACAGATACCATGCTCGCCGACGAAAAGGCGGCGCGCGTCGCGCCGGCCCAGAATCCAAGGGATCTCAGAATGCGCTGGATACGGTGCGCCAGGATTCGTTCCACGGTCGTTCCCCCCAGTTCGTCGTGACGTTATAGTCTTTCCCGGGAACGGCCTCCTCTACCCAACCACAACGCGTTTGACGGGCTTTCCCATCCGTTCCGCGCCCGGCGCGTCCGCGCCCAGCAAACCCGGGCTCGCGACGCCGTTTCCGCCGCCCAGCCTTCCGATGCTTGGCGGAAAACACGGGTTCACGCCGGGCATCGTGATATCGTTCGATTCTCCTCGTGCGCGGTGAGGCGGGGCCTGCGGCCCCGCCCCACCTTCCATGTGGCAATGTCACTTCAACCCTCGGCCGCAGACTACTCAGTGACAAGCTCAAGCGGGACAGGTATGAACTTGTCAACGCGGGCCCCGTCGAGCACCTTCTTGGCTGTCTCGACTGCGATGGCGCCCATGGTCCGCGGCTTCTGGGCGACCGTCGCCGCCATTTTGCCGTCCCTCACGGCCTTGAGGGCATCGTCGGTTGCGTCGAACCCAACGATCTTGATGGCCGAAAGACGCCCGGCGGCTTCTATGGCGCGCAGAGCGCCGAGAGCCATCTCATCGTTGTGGCAGAAGAGTCCGTCTATGGCCGGCTGCGCCTGAAGGATGTTTTCCATGACGGTCATGCCCTTGGCCCTGTCGAACCCAGCTTCCTGCCGCGCCACCACCTGGATGTTGGGATACTTCTTGATGACCTCGTTGAAGCCCTTACCCCTGTCCCTCGCGGCCGAGGTCCCCGGTATGCCTTCGAGCTCCACGACCTTGCCCTTGTAGTTGAGGAGCTTCGCAAGGTATTCAGCGGCCATCCGCCCGCCCTCGACGTTGTCGGACGCGATGTGGCACACGACCTCGCCCCCGTCGGATCCCCTGTCCACAGTGATCACGGGTATCTTCGCCGCGTTGGCTGATTTTATAGCGGGCACGATTGCCGTAGAGTCGCAGGGATTGATCAGGATTATGTCAACCCGCTCCTGGATGAAGTTCTCGACCTGGCTGAGCTGCTTGTTGGGGTCGTTTTGGGCGTCCGCCACGTTGACATCCATTCCCACCTTGGCGGCCGCCTCAAGCGCTCCATCTCTGAGGTCCACGAAGAACGGGTTGTTGAGGGTAGATATGGCGAGACCTGCCTTCGGTTTCGTCGCTGCCGCTGTAAAGCCTGTCAAGGTCGCGAAAAGCACTACACACAGAATGACCGCAAGACTTCTAGACGCCTTCATGTGACTTACCTGCCTTTCGCCTGTGATTTCGGAGCACGAGACCGAGACACCGAGACACCGACGACACTCGTGACTTCTGGTAACACCCTGTTTCCGCGCACATCCCTCCGCCTAAGTGAGGGTGCGTTAGTCCTTGCCCCACTGCCAGTAGTTGCCGGGTTGCCGGTGTTGCACTCGGGGACGGCGCCCCAAGCGGGGCGCCTTGACAAAATCCGGCCCGTCAGGCCAGTGGCCGGATTTTGACACCCCTCGTGCAATCACCGGCAACCCCTGCCAATAGTCGGAAGCATTTCCGCACCCCCACTTAGAGTCTCTGGCTCATCACCTCCTTTCCGCTGCCTGCTGTCCAGCGGATCCCTCAAACAGCCCCGCGACTCCTGAGTACAGGAGCACGTTAGAATAGGGCCTGAACTCCGCCGTGCGTACCACCGCTTTGCTCTGCTCGACCAGCTTCTTGAAGCGTTCATGGGGCACGAACT
>JBLNDA010000036.1:0-26991 GCA_050261175.1 Clostridia bacterium | reverse complement strand
AGTTCGTGAGCACATACCCGCGGGGGTCGAAGATGACCCCGGAGCCTAGCCCCTCTTCCTGCTGGACCATACGCTCGAAGAAGAAGTTGTAGAAGACCCTCTCGCGGAGAGTCGAGATCTTCACAACCGACGGACCAACATCTCTAGCGATAGCTGCCACCACGGAAGTCGACCCACCGGCCGCGGGCGGTAGCGCCTCACCTGTGGGCGCGCCCGTGGCGCCCCCAGACCCTTCTTCGGGCGTGGATGCTTGCGGCAGGGCGGCTATCCGCCTATCGACTGCGTTGAGGAGTATCGCGCCTACGAGGAGCCCGCCGACAATGGCTCCCGCGAGCGCCGCGAGGAAGTACGTCGCGAAAGGCCCGCGCCTCGTTCTATAACCGAAGGAACTCATCGTCCTCACCTCGTGTAGAGCGTCATACGGCGCAGGCCGAGCCGCCCACGCAGACGCTTCGCGAATGAGCCGCGCTCAAGCCTTGGTTGCCGCCTCGTCCCGGACCTCCACGATCTTGCGGACGCCCTCCAAGGTAGCCGAAAGCCGCTCCTCTGTCGGAGCCTCGGCGTAGATCCGGACCACCGGCTCGGTACCCGACGCCCTGACAAGAAACCAGCTCCCGTCGGCAAGCTCGGTCTTCACGCCATCCGTGGTCGAGACCCGCGACACCGGCACGCCCGCAACCTCCCGCGGGGGGCTTGCGCGGAGCATTCCCATGATCCTCTCCCTGGCCGCACCATCCACATGGAGGTCCACGCGCCGGCTGTGGAAGTGGCCGACCTCGTCCATGAGGGCGTGGAGCGTCTCTTTGAGGGGCCGCCCCGTGACGGCGCGCATCTCGGCAACGAGGAGGCACGCGAGGATGCCGTCCTTCTCCGGAACGTGACCGCCGATGCTGAGGCCGCCGCTTTCCTCACCCCCGATGACCACATTCGCGCGCCTCATCTCCGCCGATATGTACTTGAAACCGACCGGGGTCTCCCGCGCCTCGAGGCCGCAAGCGCGCGCAACTGCGTCCACCATGTGGCTCGTGGCAACGGTCCGCACTGCGACGCCCCTCATACCGCGGTTACGCGCGAGGTGCGCGGCGAGGAGCGAGATGACCTGGTTCGGCGAGAGAAAAGTCCCGTCCTCGTCCATGACCCCGAATCTGTCGGCGTCGCCGTCCGTCGCGAGACCGAGGTGGGCGCCGGCCTCCCTCACCTTCGAAGCAAGGCCTCGCAGCCTTCGCTCCGAAGGATCCGGAGGGCTTCCGCCGAAGAGCGGGTCCCGCTTGTCGTTTATGACGACCACATCGCAAGGTTCCAGGATACGGTCGAGGTACCCTCGGCCGGACGCGTTCAGCGGATCGTACACGATACGCAGCCGGGCGCGGTGGATGGCGTCAACGTCCACGAGGCGTGACACATGGTCGATGTAGTCCTCCATCGGATCGAACAACTCGATCGAACCAGAGGGCTCGACCCCGCCCGCCTCGCCCCGCACACCATCGGCAGACCCGAGGCGCCTTGCTTCCCCGGTACCCTCGACTCTCGCGATGCGCTTCTCGATTTCCGAGGTCACATCGGGCATGGCCGGGCCCCCGTACTCCGGAATCCATTTCAAGCCGTTGTATTCGGGAGGATTGTGGCTCGCGGTGAACATCACCGCGCCCGCCCGCTTCCCGTGGACGACCGCGTGGGCCGCAACGGGCGTCGGCGTGTCGCGAGACGTAACCCAGACGCTCATGCCGTTTCCCGCGAGGACCGAGGCCGCCTCCTGCGCGAACCTCTCCGACAGGAACCGCGCGTCGTAAGCCACCACGACCCCTTTGCCGCCAAGACCCGTCTCGTTCAAGTAATCCGCGATCGCCTGGACCACCACGCGGACGTTTGAGAAGGTGAACTCATCGCACATGACGGCCCGCCAGCCGTCTGTCCCGAACCTGATACGGCTCATCTTCGCCATCCTTTCGCGATGCCTTGCTATCCGACTAGCACGTCACGAACAAAAGCGGGCGGCTCGAACTCCCCTGACACCTTCTTGACGCTCTCAAGAGCGTCCGCGGGAACTCATGGCGCCACGCGTGGCCGGAAGCCAAGCGCGAACCCAACCACGCCGTGCCGGCCGAGCTCGGTCCGTTGCCGGAACGGCTGCCTTAGAACTCGATCCCCCGCCGTGCCCCGATGCCTTTCTCAAACGGGTGCTTCACCTGGCGCATCTCTGTGACGAGGTCCGCGCGGTCGAGCACCTCTTCAGGCATCCCCCTGCCCGTGAGCACGAGCTCTACACGCGGGTTCCTGCCGTCAATGAGCTTTAAGATCTCCTCCACCGAGATGAGGCCGAAGCGAATGGCGATGGAGACCTCGTCGAGGACGAGAATGTCCGCGAGGCCCCTGGAGGCTACGTCGTGCGCCATCGCGAGGCCCTCGCGGGCAAGCTCCCGGTCTTCGTCTGTCAGCTCGCCTTCCCGCAGGAAGCATTCTGAGCACCCCTCGCACGCCGCGAGGCCTTGCCTGATCGCGGATGCCCTCCTACAGTCGCGCCCGAACTGGAAGAGGCGGACCTCGGGGTACAAGCGTTCCAGGGCGAAGAGCTCCCCGGTGTAACTTGCCCCTTTCGCGAACTGGATCACCACCACGCGGAACCTGTGCCCCGCTGCGCGCAGCGCGAGCCCCAAGGCCGCGGTCGTCTTTCCCTTGCCCTCGCCGGTGTACACCTGGACGAGTCCCCTACCAAAGCCCCCAGGCGTGGCGCAGGCGCTGGAAGGCCTTTTGGTCTCCTCGACAGCATCCGGCACCATCCCGACTCCGCCTCCTCCCGCAAACCGCCCCGCGCTTGCGGCCTCGTCCCTCTCGTCCCTCACGTGCAAACCACCGCTGGCCGCCGCGACCTGCCGGGCCCCGCCTCAGACCGGCGAATCACCGCGCCTCGACCGGCGCGAGGCCGGACACCAGCACGACCTGAGGGCGCCCGTTCACCGGGTGCGGCGTGACGTAAGACCTCACTCCGTACACTTCACCGATGGCGCGGGCCGTCACCACCTCGCCGGGCGTGCCGGACGCCGCGAGACGCCCGCCCTTCAACATCACTATTCTGTCGCAGTACTGGGCAGCGAGATTCACGTCGTGCAGCACCGCCGCGACGCCGAGACCTTCCCGCCTCGATAGGCTCCAGACGAGGTCCATGATCTCCACCTGGTGCCTCGGGTCGAGATGCGACGTGGGCTCGTCCAGCAGTAAAATCTGTGGTTCCTGGGCGAGCGCCCGCGCCACCATGACCCGCTGCCTCTCCCCGTAGGAGAGCTCCGTGATGGGCCGCGCCGCGAGGTGAGCAACCCGTGTCGCCTCCATGGCCCGGACCGCAGCCTCCACGTCGCGCTCCGTCACCCCGGAGAACCTTCCGAGGTGAGCCCAGCGGCCCATGAGCACTATATCCCGCACGCTGAACGAGAACGGCGTATACCCACCCTGGGGGACCACCGCCAGTCGGCGGGCCACGGCCCTCGCGCTCATCGTCCGGATGTCCTGCCCGTCCAGGGCCACCTTACCGCTCACCGGACGCAACGCCCCCGCCATCGCCCGAATGAGCGTGGTCTTACCCGACCCGTTCGGGCCGAGCACGCCCACGAGCTCGCCTCCGGACACGGAAAGGGATATCCCGTCCAACGCCGTTATTATACCGTACACGCAACGGATGGAAAACACGTCCAGCCTCATTCTACAACACCCCGGACGCCTTCCGGCGCCTCAGTAGGTACAGGAAGAACGGCCCGCCCGCGAGGGCTGTGATGACTCCGACGGGGATCTCCCCCGGCGCCACCACCACGCGTGCAAGAGTGTCGGCCACGACCAGGAAGCCAGCTCCCGCCACGGCGCACGCCGGCATGAGGACCCTGTGGTCCGGACCCAAGAGGAGCCTCACGGAGTGAGGCACCACGAGCCCCACAAACCCGATGATTCCGCCAACGGAGACGGCTGCAGACGTAACGAGGGACGCCGCAAGTATGGCCACACGCTTGAACTCCTCGGGGTTGAGGCCGAGGTAACGCGCTTCTTCATCGCCCAGGCTAATGAGGTTGAAGTCGCGGGCAAGCACGATGAGGGCGGCTATCCCGGCCGCCATATACGGAAACGCCATCTTGACGTGGGCGTATCCTCTGTTCGAAAGGCTTCCCATGAGCCACATCATCGCCTCGCGCATGGTGTCGCCGGACACGACGAGGATGAACGATATCGCCGCCCAGAGGAACGACCCCACCACGATACCTGCAAGCAGGAACGTGTCAGTAGGAAGCCTGCCGGATACGCGCGCGAGGGAATACACCGCCGCCATTGTGGCAAGGGCGGCGAGAAAAGCGAGGACCGGCACGGAGCCAACTCCGAGGACAGAGACGGGCATTCCGGCAACCATGGCGATGGTTGCGCCGAGGCCTGCCCCCGCAGACACACCCGCGACGTACGGGTCGGCGAGAGGGTTCCTGAGAAGTCCCTGCAGCGCGGCACCAGCGGTGGCCAGGGAAGCCCCGACCATAGCGGCGAGGAGTATCCGGGGCAAGCGCACCTGGAGCAAGATGACCTCGTGAGACGCCGGCCACGCCGGGCGCAATGCTGGCTTGCCGCCGAAGTCAAGAGGCAGCCGCTGGAGCAAAATGCCCGCGACCTCGGCTGGCGGGATCCGCACGGATCCCGTGCCCGCCGCAATCACCATGACCGCCACAAGGCCCAGGATGAGAACGGGCAGATGGGCCGCCCTCCAGACGGGTCGCATCCCGCCGCGGGAACGCGATCGCGCGGAGCGTGCGCCAGGCTCGCTTCGAGCCTCCCGGGGTGCTGTCTCGCTCGCGCACTCCTGGGGCGCCGGCCGGTCCCCCCCACCGGGACCCGCCCATGCACCGGGACCCGTTCCGTCCCCAGCCAGCCGCCGGTCTCCCATCGACACATCCGCCCTTCCGTTCCAACCGTGTTCATTCCGCACGCGCCGCTCCGGCGCTGTGCCCGACACAAACGTAACTCCCCTCACCTGCCGCCGCCTTGTCTCGCATGTCACCTGAACAAGTCGGGGTGGAAGATCGCGGCCAAGGTCTCGAGCCCGTCCACGAGCCTGGGGCCGGGACGCACCAACAGGTCAGGGTTCACCTCGTACACCCTTCCCGTCTTGTACGCGGATATCCTTTGCCAGGCGGGACGCGCGAGAGCCTCCACCTTGTTGAAGTTCGTCAACACAACGACCTCGGGGTCGCGCTCTATCACGGCCTCCTCGCTGAACTCGGGCCACTCCGCCCTGGCGTCGTGGGCGATGTTCCGGCCGCCCGCCGCGGACACGAGTTCGTCGACGAACGTCCCCGGGCCGGCAGTCATGAGAGGTTCGTTCCAGATCTCCACGAAGACACGCGGCCTCTCCGACGGCGCAAGGCCTGAAAGCTTCTGGGCGAGACGCTCCATTCGGGCTGAGAGTCCCTTCACCACCTCGGAGGCCCGCCCTTCCACGCCGGTGGCCTTTCCTATGAGCGTTATGGCGTGAAGCACTCCATCGACGCTCTTCGGGTCCACCGCAAGGACCGTGACCCCGAGCTCCGAGAGCTTTGCGATGGCCTGGCGCTGAAGACTCCCCACGGCCACCACGAGGTCCGGGCACGTCGCTACGATCTTTTCATAGTCAAGCTGCACTGCACCCACTTTTGGTTTGGTCTTGGCGTCCGCCGGGTAATCGCAGGAGTCGGTGACGCCTACGATCCTATCGCCCAGGCCCAGGGCGAAGAGGATCTCCGTGTTGCTTGGGGCGATGGAGATGATGCGCTCGGGCTCGTGCGATAGTGTCACCCTTCTCCCGAGGTCGTCGATGACGGTGACGGCCTTGCCGACCGACGCCGCCGCGCCCTGCAAGACGTTCACACCCAGCACAAACACGGCCAACACGGCAACGATGACGAGACCCATTCCGCGACGCGCCCTCCGCGTCTTCTCAACCGGAACCACATTCGTCGGAACCACGATGTCTCCAGGCCTCCTTTCCATTGTTTCCACGTCTCCCATGGTCGGCGCACCGTACCCCGGGCCAGCGCGGCAAAGCCCCGGCCTTCGGCCGGGGCCTGTTGCTCGTAAGAGCAGAACCTGCCATTCCCTTTCACCGAAGGCGCAAGGTCACGCTGGCAGGCAGGTCTCCTGGCTTCCGGATCCTCGCGCATGCCTTGCGCCTTCCCCCAGCGCTCCTCCGCGCCGGGCGCACCGTCGCCGGCGCGCCTGCGGTCGGCTGTAAACTGGAGTGGCTGTGCAGGGCCGCTCCCCGGGTACAGTGGCGGGAACCGCGGGCTTGCAGGGCTTGCCCTGCCAGGGCTTGCCCTGCCGCCTCTTCCCTATTCTCCCCAGATGGGGCACCTACCAGGTTCGTCGGTTTCGAACGCACCATAGCGGCGCGTCTCAACTCATTTTACCATTGACCACACCGCCTGGCAACAACGTGCCGCGCGCGTGCAATGGAAACGCCTACCCCCGCTCCCCAAAGAAAGCCGGTTGGGGCGGTCGAAACGCTCGGCAGCCACGCGGTCACCGATCCGGTTCGGGACTTCATAGTATACTACTGTCTATTCCCGGTGCCGCCCCGGGTCCCGGTCTGCAACGTGCGACCGGCGAGGCGAGCCCGAGCCGGAACACCAGGCGCCGCCACGCACGGAAAGGAGCTCCATTCGTGCACGACCCAGGTGAGACCTGTGAGAACCAGCTCCTTCTCTCACACGCGCCCCTCGGGTCCACGTGCCGAGTTGCGAGCCTGTCGGCCACGGGCCTTTGCCGGAGGCGACTTCTCGACGTAGGTCTCGTTCCGGGGGCGCGCGTAATCCCGGTGCGCCGGAGCCCGGCGGGCGACCCCACCGCGTACAACGTGAAAGGCACCCTCATCGCGCTGAGGGGACACGAAGCGGGCCAGGTAAGGGTGGAGATCCTCCCCCAATCGGCACCTGGTCCCGCCGGGAGATCAACCACCCGCCTGTCGACACGGCCTTCACCGGCCGAGCGCGCCCCCGACCGGTCCTAAGCTCTGAGGGAGCGCTTCCCGCGCGCCCGGCTCGTGCGCCTGTGTCCATGTCCGTGCCCGTGCCCGTGTCCGTGTCCGTGTCCGTGTCATGTGCGTGTCCACGTCCGTGTTTGTGTTTGTGCCTGTGTCCGTGTCCGCGCCTGTGCATGTGTTCGTAGTGGAGGTGAGCCTTGTGGCGTCAGGACACCGTCACACGTCGAGCGTGCCGCGCAGCTTGCGCGTGCGCCGGCGCGTCCGAACCGGACACGCGTTCGGACCAGCCCGCTACACCGTGGCTTTGGCGGGGAACCCCAACACCGGCAAGAGCACCGTTTTCAACGCGCTCACGCGCCTCCGCCAACACACGGGAAACTGGCCCGGCAAAACGGTGGTAGTTGCTGAAGGCACCTACACGCACCGCGGGGTACCCTACCGAGTCGTGGATCTCCCAGGGACGTACTCCCTCCTCGCCGCGTCTCCGGAGGAGGAAGTCGCGAGGGACTTCATCTGCTTCGGCGGCGCCGACGTGACCGTCGTGGTGACCGACGCCACATGCCTCGAGCGCAACCTCAATCTCGTCCTCCAGATAATGGAGATAACGCCGAGGGTCGTGGTGTGCCTGAACCTCGTGGACGAAGCGAAACGCAAGCACATCTCCGTTGACGCAGGGGGGCTGTCCTCCGAACTCGGGGTCCCGGTGGTGCCCACCGTGGCACGAACCGGCCGCGGCATCCCGGAGCTCATGGACACTGTCGCGGAGGTGGCCGCCGGACACGTGGTCACACGGCCTCTCCAGGTTAGGTACGGCCCTGAGGTGGAAGCGCTGGTCGCCGATATCGAACCGCGCCTCATAGCGGTCGTGCTCGAGGCCGCTCCGGGGGTCTCGCCCCGCTGGGTGGCTCTCCGCCTTATAGACGGCGACCCGGGCTTAGTCGAAGCTATCGGCGAAAGGCTCAACGGAGGGCTGCCGCAAGGCGCGAGTCCTGGGCGCGCCACCCGCTCCGCCGTGGCAAAGGGTGGGATCTCGGAGTGAACCGCGCGGCGGGCCGGCTGTTCATCGATCTCGTGGAGGCTGCCCGGGAGGCGAGGTCGACGGTGCCAGGGGATGTCCGGGACCTCATGGTAACCAGGATATACGAGGTCGCCGAGGACATCTGCCAAAGGACGGTGCGCCGCCCCACTCGACCCGCGCCCGACTGGGACACGCGCCTCGATGACATCGTCACGTCGAGACTACTCGGGTACCCTATCATGACGGCCCTCTTGGGCGTGGTGTTTTGGATAACGCTGGTGGCAGCGAACATCCCGTCAAGGCTGCTCGGCGCGGCGCTTTTCTGGGGACAGGACCGGCTCCTTCGCCTATTCGCGCATGTGGGAGCCCCTCCCTGGCTCACGGGTGTCACGGTCATGGGTGCGTACAGGGCCCTTGCGTGGGTCGTATCGGTGATGTTGCCACCCGTCGCCATATTCTTCCCTTGCTTCGCACTGCTCGAGGACTTGGGATACCTGCCGAGGGTGGCTTTCAACCTCGACGCCTTCTTCAAGGGTGCGGGCACCCACGGAAAGCAGGCCCTCACAATGTGCATGGGGTTCGGGTGCAACGCGGCCGGGGTGGTCTCATGTAGAATAATCGATTCCCCCCGAGAAAGGCTAATCGCCATCCTCACCAACAACTTCGTGCCGTGCAACGGGAGGTTCCCCACGCTCGTGGCCATGGCGTCGACATTCTTCGGCGCAAGTCTGCAGAGCGCCGCGGCCCTGTCGCTTCTGGCCACCGTGCTTCTGGGGGTTGCAGTGACGCTCGGTGTGTCGTGGGTCATGTCGCGCACGGTGCTTCGAGGGGTGCCGTCGTTCTTCGTGCTCGAACTTCCGCCGTATCGGAAACCGCAGGTCATGAGGGTGATTGGGAGAGCCCTGCTCGACCGGGCGCTTTTCGTCCTCGTGAGGGCCATGACTGTGGCAGCGCCCGCTGGAGCCGTGACGTGGATACTGGCCAACTCGACGCTGCGAGGCGCAAGCCTCCTCACCCACATCACGGGCTTTCTGGAGCCCTTCGGACGGGTCATCGGGCTCGACGGTCACGTCATCGCCGCGTTCCTCCTGGGCCTGCCCGCAAACGAGATAGTGATCCCCATTCTCGCGATGGGGTACTCCGGCGCCAGCACCATGGTGGACCCCGGCGGGCTGGACGCGCTCAGGGAGCTGCTCGCGGCACACGGGTGGACCCCGCTCACCGCCGTGTGTCTCACCTTGTTCTCCCTGCTCCATTACCCATGCGCCACGACGCTTTGGACCATCTGGCACGAAACGCGAAGCGCCAAGTGGACCGCTGTGGGCGCGCTCCTGCCTCTTGCGGTGGCCTGTGCGGCGTGTTTCCTTGCTGCTTCGGCAGGGCGGCTCCTGGGAATGGCCCCGTAAGCCGCCTCCTCGCAGCGGCGCAAGTCCAAGGGACGCTAGATGCTCCGAAGCGCGTGGTCGAGGTCGGCGATGATGTCATCCGCGTTCTCGAGCCCCACAGACAGCCGCACGAGGGCCTCACTGAACCCGAAGTCAGACAGCCTTTCCCTGGGGTACTCGCGATGAGTCATGGACGCCGGGTGCTCGACGAGGGTTTCCGCGTCTCCCAAGCTCACCGCTATGGTACACAACCGCAACCCATCCATGAAGCGGACGGCGGCGTCGTAACCGCCCTTCACCTCGAACGACACGATGCCGCCGTATCCCCGCATCTGGCGCCTGGCTAGCTCACGCTGAGGAAACTCATCGAGGCCCGGGTACGAAACGCGCTCCACCTTCGGATGGCCCGTCAGAAACCTCGCCACGGCCAGTGCGTTGCCGGCGTGGCGCTCCATCCGAACGCCCAGGGTCTTGAGGCCGCGCAGAAACAGCCACGCGTTGAACGGGGAAAGCACGCCGCCGAGGTCGCACAGGAAATCGAAGCGCAGCCGGAAAACGTAGTCGGGGTCGCGAGCCACCGCCACACCGCCCAGGGCATCCCCGTGCCCCCCGATGTACTTGGTGCACGAGTGCACTACCACATCGGCCCCCAGGACCAGCGGGTTTTGGAAGTACGGCGTCGCGAACGTGTTGTCCACGACGACCGCGGCTCCACGGCCATGGGCCGCCTCGGAGGCTTCGGCGATGTCCACGAGCTCAAGGCTTGGGTTGGCGGGAGTCTCAAGGTACACGACCTTCGTCGCGTCGGTCAGGGCGGCCCGAACCGCACCCGGGTGAGCAAGGTCCGCGAATCTCGCCCTTATGCCGTATCGCGGAAGGAGCCGTGTCACCACGTGGTACGTCGAGCCATAGAGCGTCCGGGAGGCGAGGAGCTCGTCCCCAGCCTTGAGGAGAGAGAGCAGCACCGACGAGATCGCCGCCATCCCCGATGAGAAGGCCACCGCCTTCTCCCCTTTCTCAAGGATGGCCATCTTCCGCTCGAAAAGCCGCAAAGTCGGGTTGTTACCGCGGGTATACACGTACTCCGCGGATTCCCCGGAGAACACCTTTTGCGCGTGGGAGACGCTGTCGAACACGAAGCTTGACGTCTGGTAGATCGGCGGGTTGAGGGCACCGAGCGCATGCTTCCCATCCCACCCGGCGTGGATCGCCTGAGTATCAAACCCCGGATCTCGGTCTTCCTCCCTGCTCATCCTGCCTTCACCGTCCTAGGCACGCTCCGCTACGCACGGAGCCTGCGTCATTCCGGTGGATCGGGCGCGAAGCTACGACGCGCCGCCGCCGAAATCGAGCAAGACCTTGAGGCTTCCCCGTGTGCCTGCCTGTTCGAAGGCTTCCACCGCGCGCGCCGCCGGAAAGACGGCCCCTATGAGGCTTGCGGTGTCGATCTTCCGTTCCTGCAGGAGCCGAATGGCAGGCGGAAACGGGCCGCACCTGGAGCCCACGCACGTCACTTCATTGACCACCACGGGCGACAGGTTCAGAGGTGCCTCAGCGTGAAACGTGCTCTTGAGGACAATGGTGCCACGCGGGCGCACGAGCGCCGCCGCCTCCGCGAGCCCCGACGGGCTTCCCGTGCACTCCACCACCACGTCAGCCCTTCGCGACGATGCCGCGGAGCCGGAGAGGGCCGTCTCGATGCCGGCCTCCCGCGCGATGGCCAGCTTCTCCTCGTGCCGTCCGACCAGGGTCACCCGATGCCCCGAGGCATGGACAACCTGAGCCACCAGAAGGCCGAGCTTTCCATCGCCGAGCACCACGACTCTGTCGGACCGGCGAATGTGGACCTGCTCCAGCACCTCCACCGCCGCGGCGAGAGGCTCGATGAAGACAGCATCCAGGTCGCCCACGGACTCCGGAACGACATGCAGGTTCTCGCGCGGCAGCACCGCGTAATCGGCGAAGCACCCGGGCCAGGCCCGCATCCCCATGGTACGTATGCGCTCGCAGTGGCGAGGATAACCCATGCGGCACATGGGGCACTCCCAACATGCCACGTTTATCTCGCCGACGACTCGCTTTCCGACTAGATCGGGATCATCCGCGTCCGCCACGGTCCCAACGAACTCATGGCCGAGGATGCCGACATATCCCAGGTATCCCCGGGTGATCTCGAGGTCGGTGTTGCATATCCCAGCGAGCCGGACCCGCACAAGGCTCTCGCCCTGGCGCCTTGCGGGCGCGGGGACATCGTCCCGCACAAGGAGCCGCCTGCCATCGAAAACAACCGCGAGCACGAGACGTTCACCTCATTCTTTGTGCCTTCGACACGCCTCTACCTTATCCCTCGTCATCCCTCGTCCTCGTCGCACGCGAGTCGCGCGACGGCGTCGAGAGCGATCTCGGCTTCGAGCTCGACGGCTTTCGCCACCACATCGCGGTTGGGGTTGTATGCGTCTCCGTCGAACTCAATGGCCACTCCGTCTACCGCGAGAATCGCGCCCGCACGCACGCCGCGCAGCGCGGCCACGATGAGGAGGGCCGACACCTCCATTTCCACACCTATGGCTCCTGCCCGGCTCATCTCTGCGTTCGGAAGCGGCAGGATGCCCGGGTAGAGCGCCCCGACCGTAAGCACCACGCCTTTAGCCAGCCTGGCGCCGCGCTCCACACCCGCCTGGTACAGAGCGTCCACCACCTTGGAGTCCGCGATGGCCGGAAACGAGATCGGGACGAGCTGGCCCGTCACCCCGTCCTCCCGGACGGCGCCCGTGGCGACGATGAGGTCCCCATCCACGATGGAGCGGCTGAGCGACCCGGCTGTCCCGACCCTGATGAGGACCCTGGCACCGGCCTTGATGAGCTCCTCGAAACACACGCACGCCCCGGCCGCTCCAACCCCGTGGGATGCGATCGTGATCGGAGTACCCCGGTATACACCGTTCACCACGCGATATTCGCGGTTGTACGCGACCTCGCGGGCATCCTCGAGGTGCCTTGCGATGATGCGAGTCCTCCCCGGGTCGCCGCAGACGACCACGTAGGGGGAGATCTGTCCGGGAGAGATCTTCAGTATGGGCAGAATCTTGGCTTCGTCCATCCCACCCCACCCCAATCTCTGTGGCGATTTCGCGCCTAGGCTTTCGAATCCCACTCGGATGCCGGAGCGTCTAGCGGCGCACCGCACCCGCGGCCACGTCCCTCCGGGAGACCGCCTTCAACAAGGTCCCTGAGGCTTTTCTCAAACGGGGGATAAGCCACTCCCCTATCCGTGATGACGCCCGAGACATATCGCGCAGGGGTGACGTCGAACGCAGGGTTGAACACCCCGACCCCTTCAGGGGCGATCCTGTGCCCGAGTATGTCCGTGACTTCCCTCGGATCCCTTTCCTCTATAGGGATGTCCCGGCCGCTCGGGCACCCGAGGTCGAGCGTGGACACAGGGGCCGCAACGTAAAACGGAATGCGGTTCTCCTTCGCAAGCACCGCCAAGCTGTAAGTGCCTATCTTGTTCGCCACGTCGCCGTTGGCCGCGATCCTGTCGGCGCCGACGACGACGCAGTCAATTCTGCCGAGGCTCATCACGTAGCCTGCCATGTTGTCGGTGATGAGCGTCACCGGGATGCCGTCCTCCAGGAGCTCGAACGCGGTAAGCCTCGCACCCTGGAGATACGGGCGGGTCTCGTCCGCGAAAACGTGCACGCGTTTCCCCTGTTCGACCGCCGCCCGTATCACGCCGAGCGCGGTGCCGTACCCGGCCGTCGCAAGCGCGCCGGCGTTGCAGTGCGTCAGCACCGCCACGGAGTTGCCGAGGAGCTTTGCCCCGTTCCGGCCGATCCGCCGGTTCGCCTCCACGTCCTCCATCTCCATGGCGCGGGCGGCCGCTTCCATAGCGACAGGGATCTCCCGCCAGTCGGAGCAGCTCAACGCGACGCCGAACATCTTGTCCACCGCCCATGCAAGGTTCACTGCGGTGGGTCTTGCGTGCGCGAGGTCCCGGGACGCGGCCTTCAACCGTTCCATGTACGCGTCGCGGTCATTCGCCTCGAGTTCACGGGACGCGAGGACCATGCCGTACGCGGCGCTCACCCCGATGGCAGGCGCCCCCCGGACCTTCATCGCGCGGATGGCGTCTCTCACATCCCGATAGCTCTCGCACCTGACATACGTCTTCTCTAGCGGCAGCCGGGTCTGGTCAAGGAGTTCCAGGGCCGTCCCGCTCCACACAATGGGCTTCAGCATCCGAATGCTCACATCCTCCCCTAGCCCGCGAACATGCGAGCACAGCAACCCAGCAAAACGTGCCCGGGAGCGACCGGCCCCGGGGTGCCCGCCACACCGAGGACTTTTCCCGTGCCCGTGCTCCCGGGCGGCCTTGCCTGGCCACTCCATCCCTTGCTCCAGGCTCAAATGCCGCTTGGCAAGTTGGCGCCTATTGGGCCGCGAGTCCTCGTTCGGCTCGACGTTTAGCTCACGCGGTATTTGCGCACGCCCTCTTCGTAGAGGTCGTTCCCGTATATATCGTTCACCACGACGGCCGGGAAGCCTTCCACAGTGAGTTTCCTGATGGCCTCGGGACCGAGGTCTTCGTATGCCACGAGGTCCGCTGCCTTCACGCACTTCGCCAGGAGCGCGCCCGCGCCGCCGATGGCGGCGAAGTACACTGCCTTGAACCTGACCATGGCGTCCCTCACGTCTTGGGAACGGCTTCCCTTCCCGATCATGCCCTTGAGCCCGTGTTCCATCAAGATCGGGGCATAAGAATCCATCCTGTAACTGGTGGTTGGCCCTGCGGAGCCGATAGGCCGGCCCGGGCGCGCCGGTGCTGGACCGACATAGTATATGATCTGCCCCCGGATGTCCAGCGGAAGCTCCTTGCCCTCGGCGAGCAGCGCCACCAGTCTCTTGTGCGCGGCGTCCCGCGCCGTGTACAGGACTCCCGATATCCTCACGTTGTCGCCGGCTTTGAGCCGCGCAACGACGTCGTCAGTAAGCGGAGTGCATATCTCTATGGTCACCTGTGATGCCTCCTTCGCTTGGGCGCTCAGAGCACGATGGATTCGTGCGGGCCGACGTGGCAGTTGAGATTCACAGCCACAGGCATGCTCGCGATGTGGCAGGGCGCGTACTCGATATTCACGGCAAGGGCTGTCGTCCTCCCGCCGAATCCCTGCGGCCCGATCCCGAGCCGGTTGACCTCTGTGAGGAGTTCTTTCTCTAGTTCGGCGTACAGCGGGTTGGGGTTGTGCGAACCCACGGGTCGCAGGAGCGCCTTCTTTGCAAGCAGCGCCACGCGGTCGAAGGTCCCCCCAATCCCGACACCCACCACGACCGGGGGGCAAGGGTTGGAACCTGCTTTTTGCACGCGATCCACGACGAACTTCTTTACACCCTCCACCCCGGCGGCGGGCGGCAGCATGGCGATGCCGCTCATGTTTTCCGCGCCCCCACCCTTCGGCGCCACCGTTATTTTGACACCGGTGCCAGGGACGATGTCTACGTAAATCATCGCAGGCGTGTTGTCTCCGGTGTTCACCCTCTTGAAGAGCGGATCGTCCACCAGTGACTTCCGAAGGTATCCCTCGATGTACCCCTGTCTCACACCATCGTTGATGGCCGCGTAGAGGTCGCCCCCGACGAAATGCACATCCTGTCCCACCTCAAGGAAGACCATGGCCACCCCCGTGTCTTGACACGCGGGGACGCCTTCTTCCCGCGCGACCCGGTGGTTCTCGAGTATCTGCTTGAGGACTTCCCTGCCCACTGGAGACTCTTCTCTTTCGACAGCGCGTTCCAACGCCGCTATGGTCTCGCCCGGAACGTTGCAGTTCGCGCTGATACACAGCTTCTTGACGGCTGCTGTAACGTCTGACACGTGTACCTCTCGTAACCCGTTGCAGCCCATGCGATCGCCTCCAATTCGTCCGAATGCGGCCGCCCTCGCCCCACGCCCGGCGGGTCGTTGCCGGGGGAACCCGTCCTCACTTGCCCGTCACGGACACGCCTTCGAGCTGGATGTACGGCAGCCTGGTATCGCCGATGGTCATCGCTTCCTTCGACACGGCTACTACGCGCGCGAGGAGCTCGTAGATGTTTCCTGCGATCATCACCTCTTTGACCGGCTTTGCAATCTCGCCATTCTCGATATAGTGGCCGCCCTTGACCACGCCGGAGAAGTCGCCGCTCACGGGGTCGAGGTTCCCCGAGAACCTGTTGGCTATGAGGCCTTTCGAGGTGTTCCGGATAATCTCCTCGAGAGGCACCGTCCCTGGCGTGATGACGAGATTCGTTGTGCCGATTCCGGGCGTCGTCTGGTCGCTGCCGACCGCGCGACCGTTGGAGCGGACCCTATCCTTGCGTGCGGTGTAGCAGTTGTAGAGATACTGGCCAAGCACTCCCTCTTTGATGATCTCGAGCCGCTGGGGCGGCACGCCCTCGCGGTCGAAGGAAGTCGACCCCACGCCCGCGGGAATGCGCGGATCGTCGACGACGGTAAGAATCGCCGACGCGACGCTCGTCCCTAGCTTCCCTTTCCACCGTGACCTTCCATCCTGGACGTTGTCGGCGCTTGCCGAGAACGCGACGGGATGAGCGATGAGCTCGCCCCCGGCGTAGGGCGCGATTATCACCGTCCCCTTGAAACTCGCAATGGTCGTGGCCCCGAGGGACTTCACCACCTTCTCGGCGAGACGCCGCCCGCTCGCCGCCGGGTCTATGCCATCGAGCGCGCACGATCCGCAGTACTCGAGGTCGAACGACGAAACGTCGTCGCCGTCGCGGGCAAACCCGATGCCGGTGCACGAGAAGTTGCTCACCTTCTCCGAGACGCGCACACCCCTCGAGTTCGCCACAGCGCGCTCACCCACCTGCACGACGAAGCTCGCGGAATCGATGGTCACCCGCCTGTCATACCCCCTGGCCGCCTCCACGAACCTCGAGCCGAGGTCAACGGCGTCATCCAGGGCGAGGTCGTCGGCCCTCTCGTCGTACACTCCCGGTACCGGCCTCGCTTCTGATGGCTCGGGGAAGACATGGTAGGGGTCACAAGGGGAAGCAGCTGCTATGGCAAGCGCCGCTCCGATGGTGTCGTCGATCGCCTCGCCCGCGAGCACGTTCGTTGCAGCGAACCCCTGTCTCGCGTTGTGAATCACGCGCACGCCGATTCCCTCGTAGGTATCACCCTTCGGCACCTGGAGGTCGTTCTTCTCGAAGACCGCTTCCAGCTTGCGCGTCCTGAGGTAGTAGGCCTCGGCTTCGTCCGCCCCTTTCGCCTGCGCGCGCCGCACCACTTCTTCGCACAATTCCAAGCCTTTCATCCTACGCCCTCCCTCAGTCATGGCGTCCGCCGATGGTCACCCGACACCTCAGGTACGGCCCGCCCGCGTCGACCTTGGCAAGCTGCCATTTCCCGCAGTGCCCAGACCCGAGGGCAAGCTCGAAGTCGCCGGAGACCGCGTCCACGCTCTTCAGCACATCAAACGCCTGTCCAGAGATGGTCACGCCTTTGACAAGATCGGCGATCTTGCCATGCTCGATCCTGTACGCCTCTGAGACCCCGAACATGAACTCCGCGGTGGAGTCCGCCTGGCCCCCCTGGCCCATTTCTTTGAGGAAAAAGCCGTCATCTATACCGGCGATCATGTCTTCGAGACTGGCAGAGCCTGGCAGGATGAACGTGTTCGTCATGCGGATGATGGGCTCGTCGCGATAAGTGAAGGCCCGCGCATTGCCGTGAGGCGTCGTTCCGAACGTCGCCGCCGACTCGCGGCTGTGCAGGTAGTTCCGGAGCACACCCCTGTCGATGATCACGGTCCGCTCGCCGAGCACGCCCTCGTCATCCACGAGCACCATGCCGGCCGCGCCGCTCATAGTCCCGTCGTCCACGAGCGTCACACGGTCGGACGCGACCTTTTCGCCGATCTTATCCTTCACGATGGACCCGCTTTGCACGAAATCGGCCTCCACCGTGTGACCTATCGCCTCGTGGGATAGGACTCCCACGAGCTGTGGATCGAGGATGACCGTGTACTGCCCGCCCCTGGCGTAGCCTGCGTCGAGTTTCCTCACGGCTAGGTCCACCGCTTCGTCGACCATCTTGTCCAGGTCGCGCTTCTTCATGAGGTCGTGCCAGCCCCCGGTGACTCCCCACGCCTTGGCCCCCGTCTCGTGCGCCTCCCCCCGCCGGACAGTTGCTGATACGTGGAAACTCGGTTTGTGGTCCACGATGTGCGCCTGCGCGCCGTCGGAAGTCACTATGTACTTCTCGTCTGCGTATTCGGTGTACGCCACTATGCTACCGACCACGAGAGGAGATGCCTCGCGCACGCGCTTTTCGGCCCTTAGAACGACCCTCATCTTTTCGGCGATATCCGGTTCGCCATCCAGCGTCTGGTAAACGAATTCCCCAGTCCCGAGGCGGGCGGGGGCGAGCCTCGCCTTCTCACGTCTCAGGCGGGCACCCGCTCTCGCCGCGTCGGAAGCCTCAGCCACCGCCTTCCGCAACCCCTCCGGAGTGACATCGGTGGTGGACACAAAGCCCCACGAACCATCCACTAGACACCTCACTCCCGCCCCCGCGAGCGTGCGCCGCTCCACCCGCTTCAGCGCGCCGTTGCGTGCGTCGATGGCCGTCTGGAGACGCCGGTGATACCTGATCTCAACGTACCCCGGCGCCCCTGTCACAACCGACTTCAGTAGATCGAGCATCCCGTCACCTTCCCTCCTCGTTGATACCTCATCTCGTTCTCATCCGGACCCCGACTCCTCCTCACCCTCAAGGCTCGGTGCGAGCCGCCTCCACTCGGAGCACGGCCCCGTCTGTGCTCACGACCACGTCGCCGTGTACGTCGGTGCGATACACTCTGCTCGCGCAAGCCGCCAGGTCGTGAAAGGTCATCTCGTGAGGGTGGCCGAAGGAATTGCCCGCGCCCACGGAGATCACCGCGACGGTGGGTCCAACCGCTCTGAGGAACCGTGGGCTCGACGAGCTCGAACTCCCGTGGTGGGCGACCTTCAGAACGGCCGCGCGGACATCCGTTTCGCCCCGCAGGATGGCGTCTTCCGCTTCCCTCTCCGCGTCGCCCATCAAGAGGAAGCCGACACTCCCGAACCGTAGCCTCAGGACGACGGAGCAGTCGTTCACGCTCTCATGCAGCGGCTCCGAAGGATGCAAGATCCTCACGTCCAGGCCCGGCCCAAGGTCTATGGTATCACCCGCCCGTCCCAGGCGGAACCTGATGCCCTTCTGGTCGACAAGCGTGAGGAACCGCTCGTACGTGGCGGTGGTGTGGATCTTCCCTGAATCCACCACGAGGCCGACGGCGAAGGCTCTGAGCACTTCGAGAAGCCCGCCGATATGGTCCGCGTGGGGGTGCGTGGCTACCACGACGTCGATTCTCGAGACTCCCCGGTCCTTCAGGTAGGTGACCAGCCGGTCCGATGCCTCCACAGGGCCGCCGTCGACTAGCATCGTCTTCCCGGACGGGGCCTCGACAAGCACGGCGTCACCCTGGCCCACATCGATGAAGTGGACCGTCAGGCGGGCGCCCTCGTGTCCAGGACCGGCGGCGCCCGCCCCCACCAGCGCAGTCAACAGCACGAACACGACAAGGGCAGCGCCGAGCGGGGCACGAGGTGCACTTGCGCGCCTTCTCCGCCCGGCACCGGCCGCGAGACGTCGCTTCCAGCACGCGAGAACGGGTGTCAACACGGCCTCGCTGGACTCGATGGCGTTCATCTGCCGGCCTCCTGCCTTTCCGGCGGTCACTCGCCCTTTCGAGCTAGCTGACTTTGGTTAATTCACCGCGCCGATCTTCAATTCCTCCATTCGCGCGCAAAACTAAAGGCCCGCCGCCCGTCGCGGCGGGCCGGGGCTTTCGCCTGCACGGCTCGCGAAACGTCACATGCTCACTGGAGAAACGCCCCGATCGCACTCTGAAGCGCCTGAATCTTTTTTTCGTCTACAACGTATACCAGGTTTCTGCCCGTCGCGGTCGCGTACAGCCCCTCGCTCCGGTCAGCCTTTCTGCCTATCCTGAGTTCGAGGACTTTTCCATCACCAAAGTCGAGCTCCACGCGGGTCCGCGGTCGATCCAGGCCGTAGCGGGCGTCGTCGGCTCCCGCCGCCGCGCCCTGGACAACCGAAGCGACGGTGACATCGCGCAGCGCCGTCCAGAGCTTGGACATGTCATCAGGCGAGTACCTCTTCTCGCCCACGTTGAGCTGCCACGTCTCACCCTCCTTGACGACCTCGGCCGCCTGCGGCGCGCGCGCGCCTTGAGGCAGGGCCCCGGCGGCCGCCCCGGCGCCCAGATCAGGCGGCACCGTCTTCCACCCCTTGCCATCCTTCAGGAAGGCCACGGTTTTCCCTTGGGCCGCACAGGTGACGCGAAGCAGGTCGTCGTCGTTCCACGAGAGGAGCTCCCTCTTGAGGAGGTCGACGGCTCCCGTCTCGAGCGGCGAGAACGTGGCCGGATTGACCAAGTACACGGAAGGAGAGTCGGATGTGCGGACATAGAAACCCTGGCCGTCCGGAGCCTCGGAACCCACGAGAAGCTCAAACGTCGAGGCCCGCTCCGAGCTGCGAGCTTCCACCCGCAACCTCGGCCGCTCGAGCCCCCACTTTGCGAGGTCTTTACCTTCGTCGTCAACGAACTCGCTCACCGTGAGGCCTGTGAGGTCCCACACGAGGTCGCTGACTTTCCACTTGTCGGCTACATCGTTGAACGGCTCGGTGATGCGCCACTCCTCTTCTTCCCCGTCCTTCTTCTCCAGCCTTATATCGGGCCCTCCAGGTGTCACGAGGCGCAGGGCGGTTATGGAATCACTCTGAACCCCGAAGACATCCCGCTCGCGCAGGTCGTCAAGGCTCTTGTCCAGCGCCGACACGGTGCTCGACGCGAGGGTGTACACCGCATCGGAGTCGGCCAGCTTCGCGTAGCGCGCGCCTCCGACGGGCGTCTCCGCCCCGACCAGAATGGTCTTCCCACCCTGCTCCGTGTCTAGAGTGATTTTGAGCCACGGAGGCTCGAGCCCGAAGGCTCCGAGGCCGCCGTCACCGGCCTGATCCGTTATCTTCTTCTCGCACGTCAACTTCGCGGCAGCACCCACGAGAGCCTTGACGGCGGTATCGCTCGCGGCCACGGCCTTCGGAAACGCGATCCGCCATCCGCCCTTGCCGTCCCCGGTGCTCTTCGCGACCTCCACCCGGCCAGAAGCCCGTTCCAGGGTCACACGAGTGACTGCATCAGCCGGCACATCGACGAGGATCTTGCTTGCATCTTCGCTCGGGGTTCTCAGACCTTCTACGAAAAGGATGTACGCCCCGAGCGCCACCACCACAGCGAGGGCGATGTAAGTGCTTGCGAATTTCCTCATAGGTTGCGCCTCCTCAGCCAGACACCGCCACCTACCAGCAGAAACAGCAGCGGCAGGCCCACGACGGTGGAGTAGAACACGAGGCTTGCCTGCTGGCCCGTGAGGTACACCTGGCTGTAGCTGGGAGACTTGGCCCGGATGGTGATGGATTCCTCCTTGCCCACGAGCCAGCCCACGGAGTTCATGAAGAGGTCGATGTTCCCCTGGAAAGTCACCACATCGTTGTCGAGAAAGCTCGCGTTCCCCACTACGAGCATCCTAGCCTTCGGCCCGCCGGCGTCTGCGCCGCCCGCCTCGGTCCCATCTTGCGCCCCTTCGTCCGCCGAGCCATCCGCCTTCCCGTCGTGCTCCACCGCGGTCTTCGTCTCCGGGGCACGCTCGACGGCGTACGCCAGGACGAGCGGCCCTTTGTTGTCGGCCTTCGGGTCGAACGAGACCTGCTTGGCCCCAAGATCCGTCTCTCCCCACGATTCGCCGGAGGTCTTGAGGAGCGCCGTGAGAGTCACGCCAGGATCCGCCGACTCGTTCGACTCATAGAGACTGCGGCTCCTGGGCAGCACGCACCCGAGTTTCTCCGTGACGAGCTTCATGGTGATATCGTGGTACTGCACCTCGGGAATCGGGCTCCCCGCGTCGAGGAAGTAATGACTCGCGGGATCGATGACCACGTCGTCGTTCATGCCCACGCCCCACTTGGCGACCATGGCTTTGAGGTTCTGGAGCTGGCCTTTCTGGCGCAGCGGCTCGGCGAGCACCATGACGCTGCCGCCGCGGACTACGTAATCCTGGACGGCCTCGGCCTCTTTCGCCGCGAGATCCTTCTGCGGACCCGCTATCACCACGAGCGCCGCATCCTCGGGAACCTTGCCCTCGGTCGCCAGGTTGAGGGTCTTCGTGGTGTAGCCCTCGCCCTCGAGGAACGATCTCGCCTGCCAGTAGTCCTGCACGAGGTCGCGCTCGTCGTGGCCCACCAGGAAGTAGACAGATCTCTCCTCCTCCTCAAGTACGCCGATTATGGCCCGCGTGAACGCTTGCTCTCCCGCGAACCCAGGCGCCTGGGACTCGCCGGCGTACTCCACGAGGTCGTACTGCATTACCTTGCGGGACTTCGGTCCGGATTCAACCACGGACGTTCCATACGCGGTTATCTCGTACTGCTTCGCCAGCGACGGGTTCTTGTCAGGGTCGACGAATGACACGGATACCTTCGATGACAGCCGCGTGTATTCGTCGAGGAGGTCCTTGACCATTTCGCCTACGGCGTCACCCTCAGGGAAAAAGGCCGTTATCTTGACATCGCGGTCGAGCTTGCGCAGGATCTGGCGCGTTTCCTCGGAGAGGGTGTACATCTTCTCCTGGGTGAGGTCCAGCTTCGCTGGATGACGCGCCACGATGAGATTCACCATGAGAACAATCGCAACCACTGCGCATGTCAACACGAGAGCATTGGACCCATAGCGCATCCTGCGGCCCAGCATGAACTTGCGTACCGGGCACGCGCGGGGAATCGCGAGCCTCATGCGCTCCACCTCCTGGAGTCTATGGTCCTCACGGCAAGGAAGAGGAAGACGAATACAAAGCTAAGATAGTACAAGGTATGGGAGAGGTCGACTATTCCCTTCTGGAAGTCGTCGAAGTGCTTCAGAATCGACAGAGCCGACACCGCTTCCCCCACAGGTCCTGTTACAGCCGCGCTGACCCAGCCCATGATCCAGAAGAGGAGAAGGATGCCGAACCCCACCATCCCCGCGACCATCTGGTTCTCAGTGAGCGCGGACGCGAAGGTCCCTGCCGAGAGACAGGCCGCGCCGAACAGGAACATGCCGAGATACCCGGAGTAGATGGGGCCCATGTCGGGGCTGCCGTAGTGCCTGAGGATGGCCGGGTAAGCCAGCGTGACCGCCAGGAACACCAGGTACGTGAAGACGCTCGCGAGGTACTTCCCGACGACGATGGAGGTGATCGTCACGGGAGAAGTCAGGAGGAGTTCGTCGGTTCCCAGCTTCCTCTCCTCCGCGAGGAGCCGCATGGTGAGCACCGGCGCCACGAAGATGAACGTGACCGCCATGTTGCCAAGTGTCCCCTGCATGCTCGCGCTGCGTGTCGCGAAGAGGAGGATGGAGAAGAAGTACCCGGAGAGCACCAGGAACACCGCGCCCATGACGTACGCTATGGGCGAGAGGAAGTACGCCGCGACCTCCCGCTTGAAGATAGACCATGTCTTAAGCACCTGCCGCCACCTCCGACGTGTCTTCCAGCTTCTCCTCGGTGGTGAGCCGGAGGAAGACGTCCTCCAGGCTGAGGTCGACAAACCTCATCTCCAAGATCGGCCATCCGCGTTCGGCCATCTTGAAGAAGAGCGCCTCGCGCACGTCCGCAGAGAGCTCCGTCTCAACCGACAAATGCACCTCGCCCTCATGTCCCGGCGCTGCGTCAGATCTCCTTCCCGCCCCGGCTTCCTCAACTGAGACCGACCTCACACCGGCAAGCGCGCCGACCTCGGCCTCGACCGCTTCCCTCGGACCGCGCACGCGCACGGCGAGACACTGCGACCCGCGCAGCCTGCGCGCGAGCCCCTCAGGCGTGTCGATGGCCACGAGGCTGCCGTTGTTGATGATCACCACCCTGCCGCACACCATGCTCACCTCGGGCAGGATGTGCGAGCTGAGAATCACGGTGTGCTTTCCGCCGAGGCTGCGGATGAGCTCGCGGATTTCTATGATCTGCCTCGGGTCGAGCCCGACGGTGGGCTCGTCCAGTATGAGGACGTCGGGATCCCCAAGGAGCGCCTGAGCCAGCCCCACCCTCTGCTTGAACCCGCGCGAGACGTTCTGGATGAGACGCCCGTACACCGGGCCCAGGCCGCACGCCTCCACTACACGGGCGACTTGCCCGGCGCGCCGGGATTTCGTGATTCCCTTGATCTCGCACGCGAAGTGGAGGTAGCTCTTGACCGTCATCTCGCGGTAGAGGGGAGGGTTCTCTGGAAGATATCCAATCCGTCTCCTCGTTTCCATCGGTTCCTCGAACACGTCGTGCCCCCCGACCCTGACGGTCCCGGAGGTCGCCGCCAGGTATCCCGTTATGATGCGCATCGTCGTGGTCTTCCCCGCGCCGTTCGGCCCGAGAAAGCCGAGGATCTCGCCTTGCTCCACGGAGAAGGTGAGGTCCTCCACGCCTCTTGCCCTGCCGTACATCTTTGTGAGGTTCTCCACCTCGATCACGGCAACGCGTTCCCCCTTTCCTCTAGAGTCGTAGGTCTGGTCTGTAGTGGCACCTGAGGGCGCGTCGTCCCCCGTCCCTTTCCAGCTGGTTGGTGTGAGCGGCGCCTCGTTGCCCCGAGCGCCGGCTCGCTGCTCGATCAGGCCGCCCGGGCGGCCCGAACCTGGCGCTGAATCACGGCCGGGGCATCCGGGACCTCCGGCTGGACCGGGAGGTCCCGACGCGCCGGCCACGCTCGAGGACAACCCTGCTTGACCCGGCGAAAAGCCCGTCACAGGCGATGGCACGGCGTGCGTCTGCGTCCGGGACGGGCCGAAGGAACAAAACCACTCTCGTACAACGAACGGGCGCCGGCGGGAGTTCCAGCCGCCGCACCCTCATGCCCGGTGTTTCGGCCCCTTTCAGTCACGCGTCGCCCCCGCGAGGAATGGAGGGCGTCTAGACCCTCGGACAAGCTCGAAAGCGATGAGGGCGGCCCCGTACGCCCCCGCGTACTGGGCTCCCTCCGGAACGTTCACCGGCGTGGACAGCTTCTCCTCCAGCGACCTCCTGATACCCTCGTTCCGGCTCACCCCGCCCGTCATCACAAGCCATCCGCCAAGACCGACCCGGCGGACCATTCCCGCGAGCCTGTCCGCGACCGCGTCACACAGACCCCTGATTATGGACTCCGGGTTCGTGCCTTGCGAGAGAAGGCTGACTACCTCCGACTCCGCGAACACCGTGCACGTGCTGGAGATCCGCGCCGCTTCCCTCGCTTTGCGCCACCTGGCGCCGAACTCCTCCAGCGGAACGTTCAGCCTGGCAGCCATCACCTCGAGAAACCTCCCGGTGCCCGCCGCGCACTTGTCGTTCATCACGAAATCCGCAACCATTCCGTCGTCGTCCATCCGGATGACCTTCGAGTCCTGGCCTCCGACGTCCACCACCACCCGCGCCGACGCAACGAGGGCTCGCGCGCCACGGGCGTGGCAGGTTATCTCCGTCACGGTCTTGGCCGCGCCCCGCACCCTGCCCCTGCCGTACCCGGTCGCCACGACGGCTCCAACAGCGTCGAGGCTCACGCCGGCCGCGAGGCACACCTCGCGAAGGCACTCTTCGGCCGTGCCGGCCACGTCCACTCCTGTGGGCCTCACGTGCGCGCCCGCAAGGACCCCGTCGTTCAGGACGACGGCCTTCGTGGCCGTCGACCCCACGTCGATTCCCGCCGCCAACACCGTGTATCACCAGCCCCTCCGCGCGTCCAGAAGCTCTATGAAGGCGCCCAGCCTTGTGATGGCCTGCGCCTCGGTTCCGCACCTCGCGTCCACCCCGTCTCCGTCCAAGTTGAGAAAGGGGACGCCCTTCTTGGCAAGTTCCCTGGCGATGATCGCCGCACCGCCGTTTGACTGCCTGCAGCCCCACTGGGCGAACTGCACCACGCCGTCGATGGAATACTCGTCCACCAGCCTTTCGATGACTTGCAGCCGCCGCTCTATCGGGCCCCAGCCGAAGTTCGACATCATCTTCTCCGCGAGGCTCGCGAAGGGGTTGCGTGGGTCGGGGCTCGGCCAGTACGCGAAGCTGTACTCCTCGAAAGCAACGGATGAAGCCCGTTCGTCCTCGATGTGACTGAACACCCTCGTGCCGTAGTAAGGTCTGAGGTTCAACCACAGGAGCCTGTGCCGTTCCTCTCGGACCGGGAAGTCACCCGTCTCAATCGTCCGCTCGAGATGCAGCCGGAGCGCGCTGTAGAACTGCGTGAGGTAAGGGCTCCCCCACGACCACAGGAATAGAAGGACATAGTTCAACGCCTCGGACCCGCGCCATGGAGCGGGCACGTTCCGCCTGAGCGCCGAGACCCGCTGGTATTCTGCGAGGGTTTCGCGGGAACACTCAAGCGCGTGCGCCAGCCCTGCGAGGGAGAGCCCGGGCACCCGCCGCGCGAGGTCCCCAGCCACCCGCTCGATCTGGGAGGCCAACCACCGAGCGCCGAAGCTGGAAGACACGTACGGGACGTCGAGCATGTAAAACGGGCATCCGGCGAGCTTGCTGATGTGAAAGAGCGATCTCTTGCCCCCGTCGCACAGGTGGGATGTGACGACGACAGCCGACGGTCGCGGCAGAAGGCCCGCCGCGACGCCGCCCAAGCCGGCCCGGTGGAAGCTGCATAGGTCCGGCGAGTACCAAATGGCTTCGCAGGCAGAGAGGCTCCGGCCGGCGAGTCCGAAGGCCGCCGCGAGGCCGGCCGCGGCCTCTGGGAGGAACGGCACGCCGCCGAGGCCGTAAATCAACTCGGTCGGCACGAAGGCGCTCGCGAAGATGCAGGGCTTTCTTCCCAGGTACGCATCGGCCAAGTCAGAGAGCACGCACCTTATCGCGGCGATCTGGTAAGGCCTCGCCCCTCGCGCCTTGAGGAGCGGAAGCGCCGCTCGTGCTATCCCGTATGCCCACCCGCGGCGGAGCAGGACGTCCAGACGAATCCCGGCCATCCGGGGGGCGTCCCCCGCGGCGCGGCGCGACACCCGACGGAACCTTCGTTGGACGCCGGCGCGGCTCATGCGTTTCCCACCCGCCCTTCCAGCATCTCCCTGAACGCGGTCATGCGGGTGACGATCTGACCGGAACGCGCCGACCCGTATTCCACCTCCAGAAGAAGCATGGGTAAGCCTCCCCCTTCGCCCACGTCCCTCTTCAGCTCGGCGAAGTCGTAGTACGCATGGTCGCAGAACTTCGGGGCCACGTACACGACCCCGTTCGCCCGGCACGACCTCGCCAGCTTCCGAAGGTGTTCCGCCCTCGCGGCTCCCACGAACATCCTGGGGCAAGCGGGTTTGGCGAGGTATGCCCGGGCCAGCGCGTGGAAAGGGTCGAGCTCTCCGCCTGGAATTGCGCCGGCGACCTCACCGCGCTGTGGGGCCGCGCCGGCACCCGCCGCGCCCGTAGTCAGGTCCCCCTCGGTGTCGCACGGGCGTTCGTTCGCCGGAACACGGAAGTCGAAGCCGCGCAGACCGAGGCACGAATCGACGAAG
>JBLNDA010000035.1:0-39534 GCA_050261175.1 Clostridia bacterium | reverse complement strand
ACGTCCGGCTCAATCACGACGTCCGCCTCGTCCCGCCTGAACTCGAACAGCCTCATCTGCATGATGTCGAGGGTGTTCAGGACTATGTCAACCGTGCGAGGCTTCTCGACGTGCTTGCGCTCGAGTCTCGGCAGCACGCTTACGGCGACGGAGACCGCTGACTTGTCGAGGGCGCGGATGTAGTCAACGGGAACCGGGTTCACGACGCCTCCGTCCACGAGCATTCTCCCGCCGAGTTGCACAGGAACGAACACGACGGGAATCGAGATGCTGGCTCGTATGGCGTCGACGACATCTCCGTCCCGGAGGATGACCTCTTCTCCGGTAAGGACATCCGCTGCGACCACGGCAAGCGGGATCTTGAGCTCCGAGAACCCGACGTTGCCGATGAAAGACCGCAAGAGGTCCTGGATTCTCTTCCCGACAATGAATCCCTGCTTCGGAGGGATGGGATCTATCCACGCAAGCACGGACCGCCTCGTCACGGCCAGCGCGTACTTCTCCATTTCGACGAGGGGCATCCCCGCAGCGTACAGTCCCCCTACCAACGCACCCATACTCGCGCCCGAGATGGCCTTGATCGGGATGCCCTCGCGCTCCAGGACTTTCAACACACCGATGTGGGCAAGTCCTCTCGCCGCGCCGGAGCCGAGAGCAAGTCCAATGCCGCGGGTGCGCCTGCATCTGAGGTTCTCACCGACTGCCATTGGTACACCACCTCTCGAGCACCTTGCATCGCTTTGCCTCGTCTTGTCCCGTCTTGCCCTGTCCTGCGCCGTCTTGCCCTATCTTGCGCTGTCCCGCCTATCTTGCCTTGTCGCGCATTATTCCGCCTTACCTCGCCCTGCCTCGCCGCGGCACGGCGCCGCCGCGCTGCCATTGGGCGCCTTCGCCTTCCCTTCAGCGGCACCCTTCAGCGGCATCCAGCAGCGCCACCCAGCAGCGGCACCGAGCAGCGGCGCGCCAGCGCCTTCGCGCTCTTGCGCATCTCACCCGCGGACGCTGAAAGACGCGAACTCGCCCTGGTACGCGGCCCACCGAACGTCGACCTTGTCCACCCTGGCCCACGGAGGTCCTTCGCGCAAGAGCGCGACAAAGCGTTCGACTTTGTAGCGCTCACCTTCGACGACGAGCTCGACCGTGCCGTCGTACCGGTTCATCACCCAACCGAGGAGGCCGAGAGACGTCGCGTGTCTCCTGGCGAACCCCCGAAAGCCGACGCCCTGCACTCTGCCGGACACCGTGATCTCGGCCCTGGCGCTCTCCCTCGCGTCGCCGCCCTGTCTCGATTCCGCCCCATCCATGGCCATGCCCCTGTCTCTTGATGGTTGTGTTTCCATAATGTTCAGAGCCGAAATTCTACGCCGACATGACTAAAACCTGCATGACCGGGACACGACTATAACTGCCGACGGTCCCACGGTTGACACGAGGGGATTATGGCACAGGCCATATTCTGAAGGAGAGCGCCATTTCTCACCTGTTGTGAACTTGCCTCTCCCACCTCAACTCAGCCGTCACCGTCGGCCTCGCGTTTGGGAAACCAGGAACGACGACGACAGCGGGGCTGATGGGACGAGAGCCGCCTGGCGTTCCTGCCAAGGCGGCTCTCGGTATATCTCTGTTGACGTATCCGTCACCGACCGCGAAGGGGCATCGGGTACAATAACTGGTCGGAGCGGCGAGACTTGAACTCGCGACCTCCTGAACCCCATTCAGGCGCGCTAGCCAAACTGCGCCACGCCCCGACCCAAGACCGGCTGGCCCGCTTTCATTGCGGTCCAACTGAATTATAGCAGATCGCCGGCGTGGCCGCAACCCTGAGTTTGACTTAGCAGCTTGGCATCGAACCACGACCACCAAGAGGCCCAGAGTACCGTGCCTCACCTGGCGACCGCGTCTTTGAGCGTCTTGCCCGCCTTGAAGACCGGCACCGTCCGCGCCGCAATTCGGATAGTCTTCCCGGTTCTCGGGTCCCTGCCCGCCCTGGCCGCCCTCTTTCTCGTCTCGAAGCTGCCGAAGCCTACGAGCGACACCTTGTCTCCTGCGGCAAGGGCTTCCGAGATGGATTCGAATACCGCGTCGACCACTCTCGCCGAGTCCTTCTTGGTGAAACCGGTCTTGGCTGCGACTTTGTCAACCAGTTCCGTCTTCGTCATTCCGGAAACCTCCTTTCGCAGGTATGTTGCCCACTTCAAGCAGGATTTATAAAGGGCGGGCCGCGCAGTGCGGCCCGCCTCGCCCGTTTTCCCTTTCCCCTTCGCGCCTCGCGGCCCCACACGCAGCTCCGTACGCAGCTCCGCGCGCGGTTCCATGCGCGACTCCATGCGCGGCTCTACAGGATGATGCAGATGAGCCCTCCGCTGCCTTCGTTGACGATCTTTTGGAGAGTCTCCTGGAGCTTCTGCTGCGCGTTCTCGGGCATCCTGTAGAGCTTGCTCTCGATTCCCTCCTTCACGAGTTCATGGAGGGACTTTCCGAGGAAGTCCGTGTTCCAGATGCGGTCAGGATCCTTCTCGAACTCCTCAGACAGCCGCCTGACCAGCTCTTCTCCCTGTCTCTCAGTTCCTACGTTCGTGGTGACCTCCGTCTCGATGTTCGCCCGGATCATGTGAATGGACGGCGCCGATGCCTTGAGCCGGACGCCGAACCGGCTCCCCTGCCTGATCAACTCCGGCTCTTCGAACGAGAGCTCATCCAGGAGCGGCATCACTATGCCGTACCCCAGCTCACGCGCGTCCCGCAGCCCGTCGGCGATCTTGTCGTATTCCTTCTTTGCCGTGGAGAGCTCCTTCATGAGCCGCAGCAGATGGTGGTCGCCTTCCACCTCCAGACCGCTCACTTCCTGAAGGACCTGGAAGAACAGGCTCCTCGGCGCCTCGAGGTCGATGATCGCGGTTCCCGTTCCCAGTTCCATCGTGGTGAGATCCGCCGCCGACACGAATTCCTCTCCGGACAGCCTGTTCACGACGTTGTGTATGTCGCGTATCCTCTTGACTTCCTTCACCGTCGTGACGACGGCCTCCTGGAACCTCTGCCTGACCCAGTGGTCTTCAGCGAGCTCACCCAGCCAGATAGGCAGCCGCACGCTCACCTCTCGCACCGGGAACTCGTAGAGCACTTCGCGCAAGACGCCCTTCACGTCCTCCACGTCCATCCGCATGCAGTCGAGGGGGATGACCGGCACTTGGTACTTCTGGGTCAATTCGGCAGCGAGGTCCTTGGCTTCTCTCGACCACGGCGCCACCGAGTTGAGGACCGCGACGAAAGGCTTGTGAAGCTGGCGAAGCTCCGCGATGACCCGCTCTTCCGCCTGGGCGTAGTTCTCCCTCGGGATCTCGGTGATCGAGCCGTCGGTCAGCACGACCAGGCCGATGGTGGAGTGGTCCGCTATCACCTTCCGCGTTCCGAACTCGGCCGCGTCCTCGAACGGGATCTCGTAGTCAAACCACGGCGTGACAACCATTCTCGGGCCAGCCTCGTCCTCGTACCCCAATGCTCCCCTCACCGTGTAGCCGACACAATCAACGAGCCTGACCCGGACCTTGACGTTGTCTTCGATCTCGACGTCCACGGCTTCGCTCGGCACGAACTTGGGCTCGGTGGTCATGATAGTCCTGCCGCCGCCGCTCTGTGGGAGTTCGTCCACTGAACGCTGTTTGTCGTACACGTCAGAGATCTTCGGGAGGACCAGGAGGTCCATGAAGCGTTTGATGAACGTGGACTTACCCGTTCTGACAGGCCCGACCACTCCGATGTAGATATCGCCGCCAGTTCGTGTGGCGATGTCCTGGAAGATGTCGAACGTCTCCATACCGGCTCCCTCCCCCGGCACCGGGTCGCACCCGGCTTTCAGGATAATGTATATGAGTGGAGGGAGCGATTATTACCCAGGCTCTGAAAATCGTGGACGGACACCCGCTGCCGCGACGCACCCGAACGCTCGCGGGACACCTGCCGTGCGACCCCGCGCGGCGGGTGCGGCGTGCAGCGGGGTTAGTGCCGGAGGCGGGCCGCGGCGGACGGGGTCCGACCGGCTCCGTGCCGGCCCTGCCCTACGGTTGGCCCTTGATCAGAGAGAACGCCTCGGCTCTCGCGGCGACGTCCTTTCTGAACAGCCCCCGCACGGCGGAGGTCACGGCGATGCTCCCCGGCTTCGTCACGCCTCGCATGGACATGCACATATGCTCCGCCTCGATCACCACCACGACCCCGTGGGGTTTCAAGGCTTCGTCTATCATGTCCGCGACCTCGCTCGTGAGCCTCTCCTGCAGCTGAGGGCGCCTTGCAACGGTCTCGACGACCCGCGCGAGCTTGCTCAGACCGACGACACGCCCGCCCTTGGGCAGGTAGGCGACGTGGGCTTTCCCGTGGAAGGGCAGGAGATGGTGCTCGCACATGGAGTAGAACGGGATGTCTTTTATGATGACCATTTCCTCATGGTGCTCGTTGAAGATCGGGGTGAGGAGGTCGCGGGGGTTCTTCCCGATCCCGCAGAATATCTCCTCGTACATCCGTGCTATCCTGCGGGGCGTCTCCCGGAGACCCTCACGGTCCGGATCCTCCCCGATGGCCTCGAGAATCTCTCTGACTGCGCGCATGATTCTTGCTTCGTCCACTAGCCTGTACCTCCCTGATCTACACCGCGGGCTGCGGCGGGGCCGCCGGGCGCAGTCACGTGCTGCGCGGAGCCCGCCCGTCCTGGGGGACCGCTGCGCCGCGGCACGCCCCGAGGTCACGGTCGCCGGACCGCCTCTTCCAGTATGTTCTCGAGGATGAGCGCAAGCGCGTGAAGGTCCATTGCGTTGTGTTCGAGGATGGGACGTATGAGGGCGGGATTCCGGCTCCTGACGAACTCGTGGTAGGCCTCGGGAATCAAGGCGCCCGGGATGTCGCCGTGGCGCTCGTACCCGAGCAGGTGCGCGGCCACCGTCACCAGCCTGCAATCCGGCAGCACGCCCCGGTAGAGGCGGCGCACCACCCTGAGCAGATCCACATGGAGCCTGCACGACTCGCATTCTATGCCATGGAAGGCCATTCGGTCCCGTATGTACGGCAGGTCGAACCTGTGTCCGTTGTACGTCGCTATCACCGGGAACTTGCCCAGCTCTCCGCGGACAGCGGCCAGCACGGCGGCCTCTTCTTCGTAGGAGCGGGCGAGGAACTGCCGCAGGAACACGCTGCGATCGTCGCAGAAACCCAAGATTCCCACGAGGAAGAGCGGCTGCGCGCTGTAAAGCCCCGTGGTCTCTATGTCCATGAACGCGATGCCGGTCTCGGGGTAGCAGCCCAAGAGGTCCAGCTCCGACGCGCCGCACCTCAAGAGCGTCCCGCAGTCGCCCTCCTCTATGGCCGCGAGCATGGCGCGTGCCGCCTGGCCCCAGCGCGAGTGCTGGGATAGACAGACCAGATCGTGGTAGCCCTGGGCCTTCAGTCTCTCCTCGGTTCTCGGTCCGATGCCCCGGAGAAGCCTGAGGTTGCGTCGAAGGCTCTCTCGCCCGCCCGCCGGCGAGACATACACCGGCGGCAACACGCGCTGGGCAACATAGTAGTCTCCTTCTCCGAGAAGGTCGTCTGCTGGCTTCGGCCAGGTCGTCACCGCGCTGTTCCCCTCTCCCTCTTCGCAGTCCTTCTTGCTCTCTTCGAACCGCCTGCAACGTCTCGCAAGAGATGATGGTGTTTCAGCCCGTCCATCTCGCGTGCGCTCTGGAAAGGATGACGGCGGCTCGGCCTCGTCCGTGAAAACATTCGCCATGCAGTGCCGCAACCCTCCCTGTGAGAAAACGCGGCGGGGCCGGCCGTCCGCGCGACCGACCCCGTCCGAGGCCCGAGAGCGCCGCACGCGCGAGTATGACGCGCGCGCGCCCTTGAGCCCGATAGCTGGGACTAGTGATAACCGGGGTCTACACCCTGCGGAGGCTGCGCGATGTGGTGCTTCTGCTTGAACTCCTCCGAGAAGGTGCTGGAAAAGTGAATCACATAGCCGGAGTCGAGAGTGATGAGGACTTCCTCCCAGTACCCCGGGTCTTGAGGTCCCGCCGCGCTCGTGCGTACGTCCACGTCCACGATGACGGTACCCACCACACTCTGCCGGAACCCTTCGATGTCGTCAATCAGATAGCAGGCCACGGCCATCCCTCCCTGATTGCTCTCGCTTCCAGTGTCCGGCACCCACCGGCCAGCGGCTGTGCACCTGCGTCTCGCAACGCTGCTCCCGCTACTATCCTATTTGCGGGTCTACCCAGCGATGACGCGGACCCGGTAGAGGATCTCGGCCTCTTTGCCTTTAGGCACCTTGATCTTGAACGCGGCCGTGTTCGCATCGAGCTTCTGGTATGACGTGGGGACGCAGCTCAGGATGGCCCACTCGCCATAGAACCGCTCGACGACAGTGATCTCCACGTCTTCGTCCTTGTGGTTACGCAGTCTGATGCAGCACGCTTCCTCGTACGAGTTCGCCCCGGTCTTCTTGTAGTCCGTGACAAGCCGTTCCCCCACGAGATCGAAGGCGTTTCCCACATATAGCTGCACGGTCTCGTCGCGCGGCGTGTGCTCGATCCAGTCCTCACCCACGAAATCGAGGCCCTTGTCGGCAGAAGCCTTGTATACCCGCACTCTTCCCGCCGGAAGCGGGATGCCGAGCCTTGCATCGGCCTTGTTCTGAAACTGTATTATCACCTTGACGTCCCCGGTCTCCTTCTTCCCGGCGTACGTCTCGTACCCGTGGGGGCGCGCTGGACTCTCGAAGACGTACAGCTTCTTCATGGGGACGTTCGCCGCCGAGAGCAGCTCGATCTGCTTCGACTGGTTGTCGGCCACCGTGGTGCGGCGCGCGAGTGTGTAAGAGTGGTACTCGAAAAGCGGCTGCTCTTCGAAGGCATCGACCGCAAGCGTGGGTGCGGCGAATCCTTGCGTCGTCTTGAAAGCCGCCTCCTGCCCGACCGTGCGCACTTCACCTGCCACGAGTTTCAGCGAGGCATCGCGGTACGTGGCTCCGCTTCTGTTGTCCAGGGTGACCCACCCGTCGAGGGCGACTAGCTTCTCTTCCTCATCGAGCACGCAGACGTAGTCTGCGCGCCAGCTTATGCCCCTCGTCAGGTAGTTCGCTTCCGTCACGTGGTGACCCGCGGATTTCGCGTCCACTAACCACGCGAGAGTCGGGCGCAGGATGAGCCCTGACGGCAATGGAGGGAGTTCGATGTCGCCCGTTGGGTCGAGGAGGATCTTCCCGTCCACCTCCACTGTGAGCCTGCCTTGAGAGTCCACGGCGAGAAGACGCGCCGGGCGCACGACGCCGTCGCGGTTCAATTCTATCTCCTTGCCTATGTACTTCTCGAGGAGTTGCGCCCTGCTCGCTAGGTCGTACTCGAAGCTCTGCTCGATGACGTTGAGGTCGCCGGGTGCGGTGAGCGACACCAGGCGCACGGAGGACGGGTCCATTTCCTTGGCGACATCGGGAAACCGCAAGAGGTTGAGGCCTTTGCCCAACGAGACGACGCGCTCCTCGCGAACCAGCGCAAGGTCGTTGCTGTAAACGGTGAGCGACACGTCTCTTTGACGCTCAAGGTCCGCCTCCACCCTCTCCACGCTCGCTTCCTGCGCAAACGCCGAGCCCGGCGCGGCGAACGCCATCGCGGCGAGCAAGGCGGCCAGGATGAGAAATCGGGGTCTCTCACGCAGCATGCCATTTCCCTCCTCTAGACTGTCCACGTTCAGGAAAGGCCTTCCCACAAACGCCTGCCGCGGCCCGGCGTGGAGCCGCCGGGCACCCCCGCAGGTACTCGACTTAGCTCACCAGCCCGGCCACTGTCGAGGCGTCGAGCCTCCTCACGACCTCCGTCACCAGCGCGACAGTCCGGTCATAGTCATCGCGGTTTATGAGTGAGACGTGGCTGTGGATGTAGCGTGACGGCACGCCGATCACGATGGACGGAACTCCCGCGCCGTGCAGGTGGATCCTCCCGGTGTCGGCCGCTCCGCCTTCCATGAAGTCGGTCTGGTAGGGAATGCCGTGGGCTTTCGCCGTTTCGATGACGAGGTCGCGGAGCTTGATGTTGGGAATGAGCGACCTGTCGTAGATGAGGATGACGGGGCCCGCGCCGATCCTCTCCTGCACCTTCTCTTTGTCGGCGCCCGGCACGTCGTTTGCGATGCCGACTTCGAGTGCGAACGCCACGTCGGGATCGACCACATCCGCGCTGGTCTCCGCTCCGCGAAGCCCCACCTCTTCCTGCACCGTGCCCACGCCGTACACCGTGTTGGGATGGGTCGTGCCGGCGAGGTTCCTGAGGACGCTGATGAAGAGGGCGCACCCGGCCCTGTCGTCCCACGCCTTGCCCACGTACATCTTCTCGTTCTTGAGCACCTCAAAGCCGCTAACCGGGATTATGGGGTCACCCGGCCGGATGCCGAACTCGCCTGTCGCCTGCTCAAAGCTGGTCGCCCCGACGTCTATGAACATGTCCCTCTTCTCCACGACTTTCTTGCGCTCATCTTCAGTGAGAAGGTGGGGCGGCTTGGAGCCGATGACGCCTGGCACGTCGCCCGACGCCGTCTTGACGATCACCCTCTGTGCCAGCAGGACCTGGTCAAACCACCCACCGAGCGGCAGAAACCTCAAGAACCCGTCGGGAGTCACAGACTTCACCATGAATCCTATCTCGTCCATGTGGGCCGCCAACATTATCCTGGGCCTGTCGCTCGTGCCCGCGCGGCGCGCGACTACGCTCCCAAGCCGGTCTTGCTCGATCACGGCGTATGGTTCCAGGTACCTGCGGATGATCTTCCGTACCTCCCTCTCGTAGCCCGGCACTCCCGGGGCTTCCGAGAGCTCTCTGAGCATCTCAGCGGTGGCATCCATCAGCGGAAAACCCCCCTCGAATTTGCTGGGCGGGCCCCTCCCCTGCCGCGCCAGACGCGACCGGCCGGTCCGCCGCAGTCCATTTACTTCGCCACCCCTCGTTCCTATCCTGCTTGTTTGCACGTTGCGAAAAAAAGACCGGGGAACGCTCTTCGTGTTCCCCGATCAGATCTGGTGTATGCGCTGGGCTGAAGTCCCTGCAGAAAGCTACCCCGGGGAGATCTTCGTCACGTCGTGCTCGTCGAAGATCCCCCTTTTCACCTCGGAAGCCACAATTCGGCGGGCCTTGAACAGGTCACGGATGTATCGACACGCGACCATGGGGTCCACCTTCTCCCCACATGTAAACACATCGACCGCAGCATACCTGTGCTCGGGCCAAGTGTGGATGGCCAGGTGCGACTCGGATATGACCACCACACCGCTTACACCCTGAGGGCTAAATTTATGAAACGCCACCTCGCGGATCTCAGCCCCTGCCCGCAAAGCAGCGTCCACCATGATCTCCCGAACGGCTTCGATGTTGTCAAGCACCTCGGGGTCACACTCGTACGCCTCGCACAGGATATGACGCCCCAAAGTGTTTGCCATCCAAAGTCCCGCCTCCCTTCCAGCTCTCTCCCTTCCGATCGGTGACTTGCCCGATCAACGCAATTTTAGCAGATCGCACCCCAAAGTCAAGGGAATCTCCGCAATTTGCAGCCTCAGCTCGCGCCGCCCCGGGTGTCTCTGCCACCCGCCTCCGCGGGCTCGAGCATGCCCTCTCGGGACAGCGCCGTAAGGCCGGCCAGTACCGCCAGCGTGACATGGTGCCTCGAAAGACCTCCCTGAATGTACGCCACGTACGGCGCCCGGAGCGGCGCGTCCACCGTCAACTCCGAGGACGACCCCTGCACGAATGTCCCGCCGGCCATGATGACGCTGTCAGCGTATCCGGGGAGCGGACTCGGCTCCGGGGCGTACCTCGCGTTCACGGGGCTTGCAACGTGGAAACCGCGGCAGAACGTAAGTAGCCGTTCCCTGGTGAACATCCTCACCGCGAGCACTGTGTCGGAGCGCGTCTCCCGCTCGTCCGGCAGTGTGGGATAGCCGAGCTCCCGGAGAAGCCGGGAGGCCACGCTCGTGCCCGCCAGGGATTCCGCCACGACCACCGGGGCGAGGAAGAAGCCTTGCAGGATGAGGCGGGCTTGCCCGAGGCTCGGCCCAACGGCTGCGCCCACCCCCGGCGCCGTGAGACGTGCCGCGATGCGCTGCACAAGGTCGCGCTTGCCAGCGATGTAGCCCCCAGCGGGGGCGATCCCGCCGCCGGGATTCTTGATGAGTGAGCCCGCCGCGACGTCCGCTCCCGCCTCGGTGGGTTCCCTGTCTTCAGTGAACTCGCCGTAGCAGTTGTCCACGACCACGACGGCGTCCGGCTTCTCCTCTTTGACCGCGCGGACGGCCTGCTCGATCTCGGCCACCGCCACGGATGGCTGCCATGAGTATCCACGGGATCGCTGAATGAACACCATCCTCGTGCGGTCACCCACGGCGCGCCGTAACCCGTCTAGGTCGAGACCCTGCCGTTCGCCCTGCCTCGGGACGACGCGCCACGTTACTCCGAGCTCGGCGCAGGACCCGGGCACGGGCCGCCCCATGCCTACCACGTCGCGCAAAGTGTCGTAAGGGTCGCCCGTGGCGAACAGGATCTCATCGCCGGGGAGAAGGAGGCCGAAGAGACACAGGGCGAGGGCATGGGTGCCGGATGCTATCTGATGGCGCACTATGGCGGCCTCGGCCCCGAACACCCTGGCGAAGACCGCCTCCGCCGCCTCCCTGCCCCGATCGTCGTACCCGTACCCAGTCGTGCCGCCGAAGTCTTGGTCGGTTACGCCCGCCTCCCTGAACGCGCGCAGGACCCTGGCAAGGTTGCGCCGCGCCAGGGCGTCGATGCGCTCGATGTCGCGCCTGCAAGCCTCCTCAGCCTCCCGCGCAAGCTCAGCGAGGCCGGGGTCGATTCCAAGACCGCTCTCGATGATCCCGTCGGTGTCGCGGAGATCTTTTGCGTCTTCGATATCCTCTCGGCCCCTCATGAGAACCTGACTCCCGCCGCTTCCAAACGCGAGATCGCCTCTTCCAGCCTGGCGTCGTCGATGGTGACGGATATCCTGAAGTAGCCTTCGCCCGCGGACCCGTACCCGACGCCGGGCGTGACGAACACTCCCGCCTTGTCCAGCACGTGTCGCGAGAACTCTATCGACGAGTACCCTCTGGGCACGGGCGCCCAAACGTAGAAAGTCCCCTTCGGAGGTTTGAGGTCCCACCCGAGGCGGTTCAGGGCTGCGACCACCTTCCGGTGACGCTCCGCGTACGCCGGCAGCACCTGGGCGAAGTGTTCGAGAGGCGTTTCGAGGGCGGCTATCGCGGCGTACTGGACGGCCTGAAAGATTCCGGAGTCAAGGTTGGTCTTGAGCCTGCCGAGCGCCCCGATGACCTCTTTGCACCCCGCGGCCCAGCCGATGCGCCACCCGGTCATGTTGTAAGTCTTCGAAAGGGAGTGAAACTCTATGCCCACTTCCTTCGCGCCCGGCACTTGGAGGAAACTCGGAGCTTGGTAGCCGTCGAAGGTGATCTCGCTGTACGCCGCGTCGTGGCACACGATAATGGAATGCGCCCGGGCGAACTCCACCACTGACTCGAAGAACTCCGTCCCGTCCACTGTGGCTGCGGTGGGGTTGTTCGGGTAGTTGATGAACATCAGCTTGGCCTTGGCCCTCACGTCCTCCGGGACCGATTCCAGGTCGGGGAGCCACTCGTTCTCCGGGCGGAGCCTCATCGGAAACGGATCGCCCCCGGCGAGCATCACCGCGGTCGCGTACACCGGGTACCCCGGGTCAGGCACGAGAGCCAGGTCCCCAGGGTCGATGAAGCACCAGGGGATGTGCGCGAGGCCTTCCTTCGATCCGATGAGCGATACTACCTCGGTGTCGGGATCGAGTTCCACGCCGAATCTTCGCTCGTACCAGCCGGCCACCGCGGCGCGGTATGCGCGCAGGCCCTCGTAACTCGGGTACCGGTGGTTCGCCGAGTCCTCCGCGGCCTCTCTGAGCCGTGCCACCACGTGCGGGGGCGTCGGGAAGTCGGGGTCGCCGATGCCGAGACTGATCACGTCGACGCCGCGCTCGCGTACGCGGGCTATTTGGCGATCCACCTCGGCGAAGAGGTACGGCGGCAGGTTCGTTATCCTTCGCGCTTCTTGAATCTTCACTTCAACCACTCCTCGAGGTCATCGATGATCCCTGTGAACACGTGTGTCGCGGGGCCGGTCATGAACACGTGGTCGTCCTTGCTCCATTCCACGAAGAGCGTCCCGCCGGGAAGACGCACGCGCGCCGATCTCGCCGAGAATCCGCGCCTTGCAGCGGCCACCAGCGACGCGCACGCCCCGGTCCCACACGCGAGCGTGGGCCCCGCCCCTCTTTCCCATACGCGCACCGTGAGATCTCCTGCGCCGTTCACCTGGACGAACTCGACATTCGTCCTGTCCGGGAAGAGCGGGTCACGCTCGATCGCGGGCCCGAGGCGCTCGAGGTCCACGGCGGCCGCGTCCGGCACGAATATCACGCAGTGAGGATTGCCCATCGAAACGCACGTGATCTCGAAGCTGCTTCCCGCGAGGTTGCGCCTTTCGCCGACGACTTCCGGACCCATCGCAGCCACCGGGATGTCCCCCGGCCGGAAGACCGGAGGCCCCATGTCAACGCGGACTTGTCCGGCGAACTCGCCCTCGGAGATCATCTCCGCCCGGACCGTCGCACCCTTCGCTTCGATGGACACGGCGGGCCCCGAAGCAAGGCCGCTGCTGCGGGCGTACACGGCGACGCACCGGGACGCGTTCCCGCACATGCCCGCCTCGCTGCCGTCGCTGTTGAAGATGCGCATCCGAACGTCTGCGTGAGCCGACGGCAGGACGAGCACGACCCCGTCGGCGCCCACACCCATACGCCTGTCGCAGAGCCGTCGCGCCGCTCTCGCCCATTGCGCCGCGTCCGCGGCGGGAGGCGCGTTGGCTTTCACGAAGTCGAAAAGGATAAAGTCATTTCCAAGCCCATGCATCTTCACGAACACTGTTCTCGCCCCAGCAGCCTTCACCATCGCATGCTCGTCCCTCTCCTGGGCTCGTCCCTCTCCTGTGCGCCGGGCGGCCGGCATGCCCGGGCCCCGCCCGGGTCTTGCTGAAGGGAGTCAACCCGTTATTCGCCTCTTATTCGCGCTTCGGCGAGGATCTCCTGCTTGAGCTCGCAGCCTCGCTTGCGGGTCTTGCAGGTTCGCTCTCCGGGTCCGGTGTCTTCCTCGTTCCCGTACCCGTCCCACATATGGTGCACCTTCCGCGTTCGAGGGATTCGCGACGCATCTCGATGGGCGCGAACACGGCGCCGTCCCTGAAGCCCTCGGCCCGGCCGTGCTTGTGTCCGATGATGTACCCGAGGAGGAAGGCCACCGTTGCCAGCAGCAGCCAGGCATCAATCGACATCCACATCGGCCCCGCCTCCCCTGCCTCGTCCGGCCAGGCGGCTCACGACCTCGATCACGGGGGCGCACAGGCACACGAGGAAGGTCGTGCGCCGGTTCACGACCATGGCCCCCAAGAGTGCTATGAGGCACAGCAGTAAGGCTTCGCCCTTGCCGAAGCGGCGGGCGAGGTTGGCGCGGCCCGCGGCGCGGTCGGACGCGAAATCCCTGAGGTCGTCCGCGAGCTGGACGGCGCTCATCAGGAGCACGGAGACGGACGCCGCCCGCCATCCGAATAGCAGGCACATCACCAGAGCCACGAGCGCCGATTCCATCCATGCAGAGAGCCCCAGCGGCAGCATGTCGCCGGGGTTCTTCAGCATCCCCACCACATACGCAGCGAGGACGAGGGGGCACGCGAGGCGCACGTTCATGGCGCAGCCGATGAGCGCGAAGACGAGGGCGTAGAGCACGGCTCCACTATCGAGGGCGCGCACGAGGGACGGCCGCCCCTGGGAAATGTCTGCTTCGTAGTCGAGGTGATCGTCCATCAGCTTGATCGCAGCGCCTGCCAGGGCGACTGCGAGAAGGTCCACGACGAACCTAGAGACGACGGAGGACATGCCGCTTCACCTCCCGAAGCCCGGTCTTTGCGACGGCCGAGACAGGCAGCACTGTATGACCCCAAAACGTCCTCTGGAGCCTCGCAAGGCCCCGCGCAGCCTCAGGAAGGTCCATCTTGTTGGCCACGATGAGGTAACCTCCTCTGGACCCGGCGAAGTCGGCGATCTGTCTGTCGATGGTGCCGGCGGGAAAGCCGGATTCCCCGCTTCCCGCCTCGGCCGCGTCGAGGACGTGGAGGATGACGTCAGCGGGGCGGACTATCCCCAGCGTCTGTGCGATCGCCTTCCGCACCTGGGGGTCCTCATGGATGTAGTCGACCAGGCCGGTCGTATCCACGAGCTCCACGACCCTGCGACCCTTTCCCGCCGGTAGTCCCACCACGATGGACTGGAGGCACCTGGTCTGGTGAGGGTGCGGTCCAACGAGGTCCCGGACGGCCGCGCTTACGGCGTAGGTTCTCGTCTCCTTGCGCCCGTGCGGGTCGCAAAAGGTTATGTCCACGGTCTTGGCTCTCAGATACTCGGCGAAACTCAGGACGAGAAGGGTCTTGCCGACATTCGGCCTACCCACGACCACACAACGCTTCATTCCTGCACGCCATCCCCAGGCGATCGATCCCATTCTCGGGCGATCGATCACGCGCTGTGCGCCCTTTGCGCCTTCGGTGGTCAGAAGTCGTCGGTGATGTCCTCCCTGCGGATGAGCATGAGCTCCTCTCTGGAAAGATTCTGCTTTTCCACTAGGCGCAACGCCTGGCGCCTGATGGCGCGTTCAATCAAGTTGCGCACGAGCCGCGCGTTACCGGAATGCTCGTTTCCCGGACCGGCCCTTCGACTCAGGATGAACTCCAGTCTCGCGCGGGCGGCGACGTCAAGACGGTAGTCCCGCTTCTTCAGCATCAGGTCGGCGATGCGCAGGAGCTCGTCGGTGCTGTAGTCGGGAAACTCTATGTGGATGGGGAACCGCGACCTGACTCCGGGGTTCGCGTTGATGAACGTCGTCATCTCGTCACGGTAGCCCGCAAGGATCACGATGAACTTGTCACGGAAGTCCTCCATCCCTTTCACGAGCGTGTCGATGGCTTCCTTCCCGAAATCCTTCTCGCCGCCCCTCGCCAGCGAGTACGCCTCGTCGATAAAGAGTATTCCGCCGAGGGCCTTCTTAATCTGCTCGCGGGTTTTCTGGGCGGTGTGCCCGATATACTCCCCCACGAGGTCCGCTCGTTCCCTCTCAACGAGGTGCCCCTTCTCGAGCACCCCCATTTCGCGGAAGATCTTGCCAAAGAGGCGCGCGCAAGTGGTTTTGCCCGTTCCGGGGTTGCCGCTGAATACCATGTGAAGGACGAGAGGCTCGCACGTGAGCTGGCGCGCCGCCCGGATCTGCTGGATTCTCACGTACGCGACGATCTCGCGCACCAAGGTTTTCACTTTGTCAAGGCCGATGAGGCTGTCGAGCTCCGCAAGCGCTTCCTTGAGACGCCAGTCGGCGGCAGTTGTGCCGGCACCACCGACGACGCCCGCACGTGCACCGGCGCCGGTGCCCGCAGGCGGCGGGCCGGCCGCTCTCTGCGCCGCGATCGGCCTTTCGCGCCCTTGCCCGTCCGCGTGCTTGAGAATTTCGAGGGCCTCGGCGGGGGAGAGCTTCCCTTCTTCCAGGCGGGCAAGGATGAGGTCCGGGTCCTTGGGTTCGAAAGCGAGCATACCCGTTTATCACCTCTAGTCTGACCACATATCGTATGCAATCGGTGAAGGGTGTGTGCGCGCAGGCTCCGACCCCTGTTGTCGCGCGCCATTCGTTTTCCCGGTGGCGAGCTGTGAAGGCTGGTCAACCCAGGCCGGAATGGGGTGTCGACAAAGGGCCTCGTCGTTGGGGAAATGTGGCAAGCATCGAGGTGGAGCGGGTCATTGCTGCGGCCTGCAGGTCTAGGAGCGAGTGGTGCGCGGGAGAGCCCTGCGCCGCCCGCCGCGCGGGCGAGAAGGCCCTGGGTAAGGGGCCTTCTCGGCCTCCAGCGCGTTTCGTCGTGAGGTGATGCCCGTGCAGCCGCCCCTCGAGGCTTCGTGCCAGCGCGCAGTGACAGCGCGCAACGGCGGAACTCGGGGATGTGGCTCCGCCCTCGCGCAAGGCGGCCACGGGCAGCCGGGTCCGCCTAAAAGAAGAAGCTAGCGACCACTATCGTGACAAACGACACAGCCCAGCCGATCGTCGTCGGCACAGACCACGTCATTATCTGCTCCTTTACGTCTTCGATGCCGAGCAATCTGTTGACTACCCAGAAGTAGCTGTCGTTAAAGTACGAGAACACCATGGCGCCCATGGCCGCGGCCTGGGCGGCCAGCACCGGGTTGACGCCCAAATTGGACAGGATGGGCGCTGTTATGGACGCTGAGGTGATCATCGCGACGGTGCCGCTTCCTTGGACCAGGCGCACAAGCGTCGCGACGGCAAACGGGAGGATGACAGCGGGCAACCCGGAGCTCGCAATCTGCCGGGCTACGAAATCTCCCACGCCGCTGGACCTTAGAACCTGGCCCAGCGCTCCGCCAGCGCCCGTCACCAATATGATAATCCCGGCTGACGCCACCCCTTCTTCGCACCGCCTAAGCACGTCCTTGCGCGGGGACTGGCCCATCAATCCGTAAATGGCGATGATAAGTCCAAGCGCCACCGCCATTACGGGGTTGCCGAGGAAAACCAGGAAGTTGGCTATCGGGCCGCCGGCCTTGGCTGCGGTGAGAACGGTATTGAGAAGGATCAGAATCACCGGAACCACGATTGGGGCAAACGAGATGGCCGTCCCTGGTAACTTCTTATCATCTTCGCTTGCGGCTGCGGTCTCCGCGACCTGCGCGGGTCTGGACCCCTCAGCGAGACGCTTCCACCCGAGACCGTCCGCTGTCGGCACCTGGACTATTCTTCGTCCGAGCCATTTGGCGTATATGACCCCCGCGATAGTGACCGGCGCCGCGAGAACGAGTCCCCACAAGATCATCAAGCCGACGTCAACTCCGAAGATGCCTGCTACTGCTAGCGGACCAGGGGTCGGCGGGACCGCGTGGTGGGTCGCGACGAGGCCCACCGCCAGCGATACACCCAGGGCCACCACGGATCTGCCGGTACGGCTCGACAGGGCTTTCGCGATTGGAGCCAGGACCACAAAACCCGAATCGCAGAAGATGGGGATGGAGACGACGTAACCCGTCGCCGCCAAGGCCCACTCTTCCTTGTCACGGCCCAAGTACCGCAGAAAGGTTTTAGCCATCCTCTCTGCCGCTCCAGATACCTCAAGCACCCGGCCCATCATCACGCCGAAGCCGATCACGATGCCTATGCTTGCAAGGGTGTTGCCGAACCCTGTGGTGATCGCCGTCGCCACATCCTTGGGAGCCATTCCTCCAATCAGGCCAACCAGGGCGGCGGCGATGATGAGGGCGAGAAACGCATGGATTTTCGTCCGCAGGATGAGGTAAACCAAAGCAGCGACGCCGATGATGAGACCGACAATCATCTGGGTTCCCGAAGGCATACTTGTCCCCTCCTCGGGCTGAAGTCTCGTCCGGTTCAACCTTTGGTTACCTTGGCCTCCGATTACGTCCTTCCCGCTGACGTCCTTCTTGCTTGTGAATACCGCGCAGCTACCCGTATCGCCTCCTCCATGCTGACAGCGCTGGCCACGCCTCGACCGGCTATATCAAATGCTGTTCCGTGGTCGACCGACGTTCGAAGGAAGGGCAGACCCAGGGTGACGCTGATGGTTCTTTCGAAATCCAGGGTCTTCGTAGCTATGTGACCTTGGTCATGGTACAAAGACAGGATGGCGTCCCACTTGCCCTGTAGGCCCAAGTGGAAGACCGAATCAGCGCTTATCGGACCAACCACGTCGATCCCGTCCGCCCGGGCAAGCTCAATTGCGGGAGCAATCCCTTGGATTTCCTCATTGCCGAAGAGACCGCCTTCGCCTGAATGCGGGTTCAGCCCCGCGACCGCGATTCTCGGTCTTGAGAAGCCGAGATCTCTCAGCGCGGATGAGACGTGCTTCAGTGTCTCGTGCACCCGCTCCTTCGTCACCGCGCGGATTGCGTCCATAAGCGAAAGGTGGCGCGTGAGGAAGAAGACGCGAAGGTTCCTCACGGTGAACATCGTGAGGGCGAACGGAGCGTCGGTCATGGTCGCGTACATCTCGGTGTGGCCTATGAACGGTATGCCTGCGGCTTTGATGGACTCTTTGTTTATGGGAGCGGTGGCCACGGCGTCGATCATCTTGGCAAGGCCGAGCTTAACGGAAAGTTTCACACATTCGTAGGCGATTTCGCCGGCTCCGGCCTGGACCCTCCCGAACTCAACCGCGGCCGCGGCGGTCTCCTGGTGCATGGGGGGCATCACGTCGATGATCCCCGGTTGGAAACTACCTTCAGATGGAGCCTCGACGACGTTGAAGCCGACGCGCGCTCCCACGATCGAGGCTGCTCGCTCGAGCAGAGCGGGCACGCCGATGACTATAGGGAAGCAGACGTCGTACAGCTCGCGATTGGTGAGAGCTTTCACCACGATCTCCGGACCCACCCCGGCGGGGTCCCCCATGGTTATGCCTATTGTGGGCTTTTCGCCTGAAGTCGACCGAACCGCCATGCGCAAGTCATCCCTCTCATCAGCGTCTTTCGTCAGAGTCTTCTGCCAGGGCCCCATTCATCCAGAGACCCGGCGGAGCCACGCGGCCGAGCGCCATCGACTCATTCCGCACCGCGCTGCAGGAGGTGGCGGACGCACTGCACCGCCGCGTCTTCCCCCCCAACGAGACCGCCCTTGGTAACGAGTTTGAGCCCTTCGTGCCGCCCGCCGATCACGGTTCCAGAGGCGGCCAGGGGAAGCACCTCCATGCCGATCTCAATGCCTGCGGCGCCCATCTTCTCGAGGACGGCTAGCGTGGTGTCGCCTCCTGTCACATAGAGCCCGCTTATTGCCTGCTTCGCGCCCTCAAGACTTTCCCTCGCGATGCGGCCGAGGCCGGAAGACAGGTTCGTGGCCGACGTGCCCGCGGCCCGGTCCATTCGCCTGTCCAAGTCTGTCAAGTCCAAAGTGTCCTCTTGTGTCGAGGATGATGTCACGACAATTGCCATGTCCTGCGACCCCCTCGCCGATACGGCGTGGAGCACCGCCTTCGCGGCCTCCGCCACTGTGACGTCTGAGAGGACGGGGTCTCCTGCCGCGAGAGCCTTCGCGTCAACTGGCACTATTACGGCAGGCAGCGTTTCTCCAAGGCGTTTTATCTGGGCGCGCGTAAGCGGGGTCACGCTGCCCACGATTGCCAGAACCACGCGTCCTTGCTTTTCCGCCAGCACAGAAACGGGGCCACCGGAGTCGGAGGCCATGTGGTCTGACGCCAGCAAGACTGACGCCGTGAAAGGGCCGGGATCGACCGATAGCATGCGAAAGGGAAGGCGCGACGCGGCCCTGGCGATGGTCTCGATCTCGTCATCGGTCGTGGCGTCGACCACTACTACTTGCGCGCCGGATGAGCGGGCTTCCGAGAGGCGCTCGAGGGTGCATTCCCATCCACGCAAGACGTCTCCGAGCGGAATGCTAGCGACCTTGCGACGAGTTCCTTCTTGGATGAGGGACGGAACGTGGGATTTCGAGACGGGCGTGCGCGGATCCTGTGCCACGGACGTCTTCTCGAGAGCCACGCCATTGACCAATTGATAACCACCAACGGTGATGCGACCCGACTTTGGAAAGGCGGGGACCACCACTGCCATCTCCATGTCGCTCAGCTCGTCCAGTGCGGCGTCGATCTCGACGGCCACGTTACCTCGAAGAGTGGTGTCTATCCTCTTACTGAAATGCGACGCGCCATTGCCTCTGAACCGGGCAAAGCACGCGCGGACTCGCGCGTACGCTTCACCGGCTGGCAACGCGCGGCTGTTGGAAGAGACGATTACAGCGTCATAGCGGGACACAGCCGGCAGCTTTTCGAGCCCCTCGGGTCTCAGCGTCGCAGCGCGGAGACCTTGACGACTGAGAAGCGCGCTGGTGGCGTTTGCCCCGGTTAGGTCGTCGGCGACAGCGAGAAGCCTGACCATCGTGCGTTCACCCCGATGTGGCCCCGTTTTGCGGTGAACCGGGCTGAGGCGTGTACCCGGGCTTGATAACACGCACTCCGGAGTCCTCGATGGCTTGGACCATGGTGGTATCGGTCTTGTCGTCCGTCACCACCGCGCTCAACTCGCCGAGGGTGCAGATCTGGGCGAAGACCCTGACCCCGAATTTGCTGTGATCCGCCAAGACGACAGGTTTCGACGCCGCGCGGATCATAGCCCTTTTCAGCGGGACCTTGTTGATATTGCGAGTCATGACCCCGCTCTCCGGATCAATGGCGTCACAACCGATGAACGCGGCGTCCACGTGTAGGGAGGCGACCATGCGTTCCGCCACGGGTCCCATCATGTTGTACACGCTGTGTTGGACTTCGCCGCCGGTACAGATCACCCTGATCCCGCGCGAATCCGCCAATTCAGCTGCAATCTTCAGGTCGTTGGTGACGACCGTGAGTTCGCGGAACGTGTGAAGCCTCTTCGCCAGCGCAAACGTGGTGGACCCTGCGTCCAGGATGATCGCGTCGCCTTCTGATATCAATCCGAGCGCGGTTTCGGCGATCCTGGCTTTCGCGTCTGGCAGGGAACTCGCCTTGGAGAGATAAGGTATGTCACGTGTAACCCCGCTCCGTAGCATGGCTCCGCCGCGGACCCGGACTATCATCCCCGAGTCCTCCAGGGCCTTCAAGTCGCGGCGGACGGTCATTCGCGAGACGCCGAACTTGGTGGCTATTTCGTCGACTCCGACGGCACCGCGCGAGTTGATGTACTCAGCGATAAGCAGCTGTCTTTCGCCTGACAGCACCCGTCATCAAGCCTCCATACGGGGCACGCCCCGCGCTTCCCTCGACGAGTCAGTGGCATGCACCCGTCGCGGGAAGAATGATGCGACGTTCGAGACCTCGCGAAACAGACGGAACGGAGTTGTGTTCAGTACCGCAAAGTATGTGAGTCATCATGTGCGCTTTTGATCACAATAGTACTATTCGATGGACGATATGAAGCTCCTGCTGAAGTTTGCGGGATCAGGCGATTTCCTTTCCCACGGGGTATCCAGCCTTGAGGGGCGCAAGGCTCGCGGGGGACTCAAGGCGTGTCCGGGCGGCGAAAGTCGCTGGCTTGCGGAGCGCTTGCGCGCGAAAGGCCTCTGGGGTCATGGGAGGGATGCGAAGGTCAAAGGTTGCGATCGTCCTCGCGCTCGGGCTGTGCCTCGGGCTGTGCGAGGAGCACCACGGCGCGCAAAGGTGTGATAGTGGAAATGGCGTGTTTGTAGACGAGGTCCTGCCGAGTGCCGTCAGACAGGACGACGGTGAAGCTGTCGAAGCCTTTCACCAGGCCCTTCATCTGGTAGCCATTGACAAGGTATACCGTGACGGGGATCTCCTGGCGCATGACGGCGTTCAGGAAAACGTCCTGAAGATTCTGCGACGGCCTGCTCATGTGGTCACTCATCCTTCCCGGCCCAGAAAACCGCGCGTCCCTCTTGGGCTTCCATCTCCGGAACGAGCACACGGGAGGAGGAATTCACGCCCCGGGAGGCACGTGCGCCCCTGTGGTTCCGGCAAAGAGCTTCTACATCACGGCGAGTTTTCCTCTGACGAGCGCAAGGACGCAGGTCGCCGCCTCGCTCAACGACTGAAGCGTCCCTAGGTCGATCCATTCGATTCGTGGATCCGCGCGAAACCAGGTGAGCTGGCGCTTGGCGTACCGCCTCGTGTTCCGCTTGATCGCCTCCACGGCGTCCTCAAGAGAACACCTACCCCGCAGGTGCTCAACGACTTCCTTGTAGCCCAGCGCCTGCCTGGCAGTGAGGGCGCGCTCGTATCCCCGCTCGAGCAAACGCCGGGTCTCCTCCACGAGGCCTTCCCTGACCATGGCGTCGCATCGCCGTTCTATGCGTTCGTACAGGGCGTCCCTATCGCGGACCAGCCCCACCATCACGAGCCTGTCGACCCGCATCTTCCCTTCCCCGCTTTTCCGCCACATCTCGGAGATGGGCCGCCCTGTAGTGGCATAGACCTCGAGAGCGCGGATGATGCGGCGCGCGTCATTGGGATGTATCCGGCGAGCGGCCGAGGGGTCTATTTCAACAAGTCTTGCGTGAAGCGCCGGGGCTCCATGTGTCGCGGCCTCCTCCTCGAGCTTTCTGCGTAGTTCGGGGGCCGCGCCCTCCCACGGGAACAGGAACCCATCGACCACGGCCTTCACGTAAAGGCCCGTGCCACCTACGAGCAGTGGGATCCTTCCCCGGGCAGTGATGTCGTCGATGGCGGCCTGGGCGCGCTCCTGGAATCGGGCCACGTTGAAAGCTTCACCGGGATCGACCACGTCGATGAGGTGATGCGTGACTCGCGCGCGTTCCGAGGGGCTGGGCTTTGCCGTGCCGATGTCCATGTACCGGTACACCTGCATGGAGTCGCAGGACACGACCTCTCCGCCGAGCCTTGCCGCTACCTCGATGGAAACGTCTGTCTTGCCGACCGCCGTGGGTCCTACTATGACAACAAGGATGTCAGGGCACCTCCGCCCTTTGCGCTCGTGGTCTTTCGCTCTAGCCATGTGTCGGTTCTTCGCGCCCCCTCCCCCCGCTTCCCTCGCCTTTCCCGGTTTCCCGGGGCCCCGCTCCGGAAGTCCGAGGACACTCCTGGCGGCCCATGGCCGCCTCACGCCCGACGAAATGCCCTCTCAAGCTCTCCCCTGCCGATCCTGAGGACCGTCGGGCGCCCGTGGGGGCATGAGTACGGATCGCCTGCACGCGCAAGGTCCGCAAGGAGCCTTTCGATTTCTGGCATTTCCAGCGTGTGGTGGGCCTTCACCGCGGCCTTGCACGCGATCTCCGCTGCGACGCGCGACAGCAGATCCACGCGGTCGTGGGTGTCCTCTTCCGCGGCGCTGAAACACGCCTCGAGCGACTCCTGGACGATACCGGCCACGTCACAGGTCCCGCGCAAAGAACCAAGCGCGACCGGAACCCCGCGTAGGATGAGGGACGACTGCCCGAAGGGCTCTAGAAGGAAGCCGAGCCTCGCAAGCTCCTCGAGTATCGCCGGAACGCGGGACCCCGCACGCCGCGACAGCTCCAGTGTCGTCGGGATGAGCGTCTGCACCTCAGGCTTGCCGCTCGAGAGACCCGCGAGGACCGCTTCATACAGGACGCGCTCGTGCGCGGCGTGCTGGTCGATGATGACAAGGTCGCTTCCGTCGGTGGCGAGGATGTAAGCGCCCATGAACACGCCCAGCGGGACGAAGCTCGGGCGGGCCCCGTCCCGTCCTTCGTGCGTGGAGGAGCCGTCGCGCGGCGCAGACCAGAGGGGAGCGCCTTGAGTGGGGGGTTGGCCGAGCTGCGTCCGGGCGGCCGGCGGGCGGAGATACCCGCCGTTGAGCGCCGCCTGTCCGGCCGCGGGGTGCGCGGTTACCGATCCCGCGCCGGGCGCGAAACGGAGGCCGTACGCGCCCCCGTCATCCCGCGCCGTCCCCGCCGTCGCGCGGCTGTCCTCCTGAGCGTACCCCAGACTCCGGCCGAGGTCCGGCGCCGCTCCCGTTGAGCGCAGCGCGGACGCCGCCGCCTGCGCGGCGAGTTGGTACACCTCGTGGCCGGCTGAGAACCTGACTTCCCGCTTCGCGGGATGGACGTTGACGTCGACTGACCTCGGGTCGGTCGAGATCCACAGGAAGAGCACGGGAAATCGACCCGAGGGAAGCCTCCTGCCGTATGCGTTCTCGACTGCCCGCACCACGGCCGGCGCGGACACGGGCCTTCTGTTAACGAAGACACATTGGGCGTCGCGATTGGCTCTGGAAACATCGGGAGGAGAGATGAACCCCTCGACGCTCGTCCGGGCCGTCCCCGCGATTACTGGCAGAAGGGTCTTCGCGAGACTTGCGCCGTGAACCGCCGCGACGACAGCGCGCTTGTCCGCGCTCTGCCCCCCTTGGGCGAGGAGGACCTCGCGCCCGCCATGGATGAGCCGGAATCTCACTCCCGGCCGTGCCAAGGCCAGCTTTGCCACGACGTCATGAATGTGGTCGAATTCCGTCGCGGGGCGCCTTTGGAATTTGCGTCTCGCGGGGGTGTTGAAGAAGAGGTCGCGGCAGGTCACAGCGGTGCCCACTGGAGACGGGGCGTCCTCCTCGAGCAAGAGCGTGCCCCCTTCATATACGATTCTCGTGCCGGCCGCGTCCTCGCTGCGGCGCGTCACGAGCTCGACCCGGGCGACAGCGGCGATGCTCGCGAGGGCTTCCCCCCTGAATCCCATCGTGAGGATACCCTGGAGATCGGCAGCTCCGCGGATCTTGCTCGTGGCGTGTCTTTGGAACGCGGTTCTCGCGTCGCGCCTGCTCATTCCCGAACCGTCGTCGCTCACCCTGATGAACTCGCCGGGCACGCCGCCGACCTCGACGGTTACGGCAGACGCTCCTGCGTCGATGGAATTCTCCACGAGCTCCTTGACGACGGACGCCGGGCGCTCCACGACTTCACCCGCGGCGATCTTGTTGATGGTCTCGTCGTCGAGTACCACGATGGTCTCGTCACTTCGTCCCATCACACTTCCCCGTTCCCCTCCGACTTCGCCTTGAGCTGCGCAAGCCTCTGAAGCGCCTCGATGGGCGTCATCCTGTCTATGTCGAGCGCCCGCAGCTCGGCGAGGATGTCCTCGCACGCCGGACTCGCGCACGCTCGGCATGAGCCGCTTGCGGTGTCGCCCCAACCTTGCCCCGCCGGCTGCGACCGTCCCCGCTCCTGCCGCCCGTTACCGGCCTCGGAGCCGTTTTCATCCATCAACATGGCCAGCAGGCTCATCTGCTGCGGCCGCGACGGGCTGCGCCTTTCGAGATCCCGCAGTATCGAGCCGGCCCGCCTCACGACCTGGGCCGGCATCCCGGCCATGCGGGCGACGTTTATCCCGTAGCTCTTGTCACACCCGCCCGGGACAACCCTGAAGAGGAACACTACCTCGCCGCCTCGCTCCTCGGCTTCCACGCGGAAGTTCCTCACCCGCGTCAGCTTCGTCGCGAGCTCTGTCAGCTCGTGGAAGTGGGTGGTGAAGATGGTCTTCGCGCCGACCCTGTCGTGCAGATACTCGATGACCGCCTGGGCGATGGCCATCCCGTCGTAAGTGCTCGTGCCCCTTCCGAGCTCGTCGATGAAGATCAGCGTCTTCTCCGTCGCCCGGGCGAGGATGGCCGCGGTTTGGAGCAGCTCCACCATGAACGTGGACTTTCCGGAGGCGATCTCCTCGCCGGACCCCGCCCGCACCGCTATCCTATCAGTGAGCGGGATGCGCGCTGACGCGGCGGGCACGAAGCTTCCCACGTGCGCCATGAGAACGATGAGGAGCACCGATTTGCCGAAGGTGCTCTTGCCAGCCATGTTCGGCCCGGTGAGCACCATGATCTGGCAGTCGTCCGGGCGGAGCCGCACATCGTTGGGAACGAACGTGCCGGCTGGGAGGGTCGCCTCCACGACCGGATGCCGGGCCCCCACTATCTCGAGCTCCCCACCTTCGTGAACTGCCGGCCTCACATACCCCCGGGAAGCTGCCACCTCAGCGAGGCTCGCGAAGACGTCCGCTTCCGCGAGAGCTTTCGCCGCCTCTTGGATCCTCGCGGTCTCGCACGCCACACGCGCCCGCACCTCGCAGAACAGCTCGTACTCCAGGCGTGACATGCGGTCTTTCGCCTTGAGGATGGCGGCCTCGTGCTCCTTGAGCTCGGGAGTGACGAACCGCTCCGCTCCTGACAGCGTCTGCTTCCGCGTCCATCCTTTCGGCACGAGGTGCAGGTTGGGGCGGGTCACTTCTATGTAGTACCCGAATACCTGGTTGTACCCGACCTTCAGGGACTTGATGCCGGTCCGCTCTCTTTCCGTCGTTTCCAGCGACGCGAGGTATTCCCGGCTCCTTGCGCTCGTCCTGCGCAGTTCATCGAGATCCTCATTGTAGCCGTCCCGGATTATGCCGCCCTCCGAGAGCACCGCGGGAGGATCGCTGGAGATGGCGCCCACGATGAGCTCGCGCACGTCCGAAAGGTCGCCGAGCCTCCCAGCGAGCTCGCGAAGGGTTTCGCCCCTCGCTCTGCCGAGGATGTCCCGCACATCCGGGATTGCCGCAAAGGATTCCGCCAGCGCCACCAGGTCGCGCGCTCCCGCCGTGGAAGTCGAGACCCTCGTCGCGAGCCTTTCCACGTCACGCACGACGCCGAGCGCGCGCCGCAGGTCCGCCCGTGCCATGACGTCCTTCACGAGCTCCTCGACGGCGTCGAGCCTGCGCTCTATTTCGGCGATGTCTTGCGAGGGCTTGTCCAGCCACCTCCGGAGAAGTCGCGCTCCCATGGACGTTGTGGTGCGGTCCAGCACGTTGAGCAAGGTGGGCCCCCGCGAGCGCTGCCGCAGGGGATCCGATACTTCCAGGCTTCGCCGGGTCTCCGGGTCGAGGCCCATCGCGTCCCCGCAGGAGTACGCCCTGAGGCTCCGCATGTGGTCGAGCGAGGTCATCTGCGTCTCACGCAGGTAAAGCAGGATCACCCCCGCGGCCTGAAGCCCCGCCCCGTACTCGTGCGCCCCCGACGACTCCAACGTCGTCGATCCGAAATGCTCCTCGACCGCCCTCGCCGCGGCCGCCGGCGAAGCGCCGATACCGTTGCATTCCGTGAGCGCCACGCCTTCGAGCCTGCGGAGGGCCTCGATGAGCCGCGCGTCCTTCGCGGCATCCGGGGGCACTAGACACTCCCTCGGCGCGAGCCTGGCCACTTCGCCGAGGATGACGTCCACCGCCTCTTGGCCCGCCGCTTCGGTGACGGAGAACTCCCCCGTGGACACGTCGGTTGTTGCGAGGCCGATGGCGCGTCCCCGCACTGCCAGCGCCGCGAGGTAATTGTTGGACTTCGCGTCCAGGAACTCGGGGTCTGTCACGGTCCCGGGTGTGACGACGCGTGTCACCTCGCGCCTAACAATCTGCCTTCCGGGGCCGGGCATCTCCATCTGGTCGCACACGGCGACCTTGTAACCGCTGTCCACGAGCCGGGCGATGTAGGCTTGCGCGGCGTGGTAGGGCACGCCGCACATGGGCATCCTGTTGCCTTTCCCCGTCTCGCGCGAGGTCAACGTTATGTCGAGCGCCCTCGACGCTATCTCGGCGTCCTCGTTGAACATCTCGTAGAAGTCGCCCAGCCTGAACATAAGTATCGCGTCGCGGTACTTCGCCTTTATGGCGTGGTACTGCTGGAGCATCGGGGTGGTCAAGCCTCCACCACCTCGCCTATCTGCGTCCAGGCCTGGGGTTTGGTGATCCTCACCTTGATGAGGCTGCCTCTGCGGACGCGGTCGTCCCGGGGGAATACCACGAGTTTGTTCGTGCGCGTCCGCCCCGCGAGCATAGCAGGGTTCGTCTTGCTTTCCCCCTCCACGAGGACCTCGACGACTTTGCCCGCAAGGCCTCTGTTGATCTCAACGGTGATGGCCTCCTGCACATCTATGAGCCGCTGTATCCTCTCGCTCTTTACGTCCTCGGGCACCTGGTCGGCCATACGGGCCGCCGCGGTGCCGCGGCGCGGCGAGAAAACAAACGTAAAGGCGGAGTCGAACCGGACCTCCCGGACCACCTTCAGGGTCTCGAGGAAGTCCTCCTCGGTTTCCCCCGGAAAGCCCACGATGAGGTCGGTGGTTATCGATGAGTCCGGGACGGCCTCGCGGATCCGGCGCACGAGATCGAGGTACCGCGCCTGCGTGTAGCCACGGTTCATGCGCGCGAGCACTCTGTCGGAACCAGCCTGGAGGGGCAGGTGGAAGTGCTCGCAGACCGTCCGGGCGGCGGCGATCGTGTCGATGAGCTTCTGAGAGAAGTCCCTGGGGTGGCTGGTCGTGTAACGGATCCTGCACACACCGGGTGTCCCGTCGAGAGCGCGCAGGAGATCGGCGAAATCGCGCCCGCCCTCCAGGTCTCGCCCGTAGGAGTTGACGTTCTGGCCGAGAAGGACCACTTCGCGGTAGCCGGCTCGTCCTAAGCCTCTGACCTCCTCGACTATGTCCTCGAACCTTCGGCTCCTCTCACGGCCCCGCACGTATGGAACGACGCAGTACGAGCAGAAGTTGTTGCAGCCGTACGTGATCGTGACCCACGCAGAAACGGCGTCAGCGCGGCGCATGGGAAGACGCTCCACTATGCCGCCTTCTTCGTCCCAGACCTCGACCGCCTTGTGGCCCGCTTCGACCTTGTCGAGGAGCTCGGGCAGACGGTGGATGTTCATGGTGCCGAACACGAGGTCCACATGGGGCAGCTTCGCGGCTATGCGTTCCGCTTCGCCCTCCTGCTGCACCATGCACCCGCAAACACCGATGACGAGATCGGGGTTCGCCCGTTTCAGCCGCTTGAGGTCGGCGATCCGTCCGTACACTTTCCGCTCGGGATTCTCGCGGACGCAACACGTGTTGAAGATGATGAGGTCGGCTTTCTCGGGCGCGTCGGCCGCCACGTAACCCCGCCCCTCGAGCATTCCCGCGATTATCTCGGAATCGTGCTCGTTCATCTGGCACCCGAGAGTCTGTATGAAGTACTTCCGCATAGTCGCGTCCTCTCAACCCACCCTCTGGGACTGTGTGACCGTCGGTCGATCGTAAGTATAGTTCGTCCTGAGCGCCGATCCAATTCTAGCACAGATTCTCGGCTCGGAGAACTGCGAGATGCATGGCGGCGGCTTGCGGTGGGGATCGCCGCGGGCACGCGGGCAGGTTCCCGGTGACGCGGGCTACTTTCGCAGGATACCCGCGCTCCGGAGCGCGTGCGCCAGTGGACGGCCGACGAGTGGGATGGCGGCGACCTCGCGCTGGGCGATCTCGCCGAGGATGATGAGGACGCACCCATAGAGAAATGCGCCCGCAACGATGGCCGCGACGGTCGAGACCGAGTTGCTGCAAGTGTACCCGAACAGCAGCCGGTACACGCCCTTTACGGCCGGAACCATCACCACGCACCCTGCGACGGCGCGCCACCCCGCGCTCATGAGCCTCACGCCCTCGCCGGTGACGTCGGCCACGGCGATAGTGTTGAGCACGCCGGCCACGAGGAACGCGAGGCCGGTGCCGAAGGCCGCGCCCCTTATCCCGATCCCTGGGACCGCTGTGAGCACGTAGTTCACCCCTCCCGCCACGACCGCGCCGACGAGCCCGTTTCTCGCGGGCAGGAGCACCCTGCCAGAGCCGTTGAGGACGCCCGCCGTGGTCTGCTGCAGGCAGAAGAACAGCGATGCGAACGCCATGACCGAGAGGGGCGCTCCGCCCGCGGGATCGTTGAAGAGGAGCGCGCATATTTGCGTCGGAAGGACGGCAAGCCCCGCAGCGGCCGGAAGGCCTATCACGACGGCGCTCCTCACGGCCTGCCGCGCGAGGAGCCTTGCCCGGTGCACTTCGCCGCCGGCATCGGCCGCCGCTACTTGCGGCACGAGGCTCGTGGCCACCGCCGTGGTGACCACTCCGGGCAGAGCGACGAGCCCGACCGCCATCACCGCAAGGTGCCCGTACATTCTCGTGGCCTCGGCCACCGCGAACCCGGCTTGCTGGAGCCGGGCCGGCACTATCAATGCGTTGACCGTTTCCAGCAGCGGGAGGACGAACGCGGCCAGAGTGGTGGGTCCGGCGAGCGACAGGAGCTGCCGAAGCGTCGCCCCGGCGGTCGCTCGCGGGCGCGGCGTGTTCGCGCGCCCCGGCGGCCGCCGCGAAGGCTTTCGTGCGCGCGGTGACCCCCGCCGCGACCGCGAACCCCTCTGTTCCTTCGCGGTTCTGAAGTAGAAAGCTGCCAGCAGGCAGAGACCGGCGGCCGCTCCGGCCCAGCTGCCGGCGGCCGCTCCCGCCGCCGCCCAGTGCACGCCTCTCGGGAGCAGCGCGTACGCAAAGCCGAGACCCGCCACGACCCTCGCGACCTGTTCCACTACTTGAGACGCGGCGGTGGGGATCATGGTGCGGTGGCCCTGGAAATACCCGCGAAGCACGCTCGCGATCGGGCTTACCACCAGAGTGGGGGAAAGATACCTCATGGCGAAGTACGCCCTGGGGTCCCTGATGAGGGTCGTGCTGAGAAAACCCGCTCCCCCGCAGAGGACCGCGAAGAGGGCGGTCCCGACGGGGACGACGAACGCGAGGCACACTAGGAGGACCTGTCTCGCGCCATCACGGTCGTTCTGCGCCAGGCGTTCCGCCACGAGCTTCGACGTGGCAACGGGGAGGCCTGACACGCAAAGCACGAGCGCCATCGTGAACACCGGGGACGCCATATGGAGCAGCCCGACTCCCTCCGCTCCGATGAGCCGGGCGAGAGGTATGGTGAAGAGGGCGCCGAAGACTTTGGTGACGACCGCGGCGGCTATGAGGATGGCGGTACCCTTGAGGAACGACTCGGGTTTCATGGCGGTACCGTACTATGACACGAGGCCCGCGGTCATGCCAGGAGTTTGGTTCTCGCCTCTTGGCCGCTGCCGGCCAGCCTGCCCCGGGTCATGACAGCCGGGTTCCCTTGAGCTGGCACTGGCCGGCAAGGGACAGCGAGCCCGCTGCGTCGTGCCGCCGCCGCGGGGCGGCATACTCGAGTTCAAGCCCTGTGCGGCTTCAGGACGACTATGGGCGTCTGCTGGTCGTCGTTGCCGAAGGGGTTGTGCGCCAGCGCGCGGACGAGCCAGTCGGTCTTGCCCGGCAACGTCGACCCCAGGATGTCGACGCAGCCGAGGTCGTTGACGTCGACCACCACCGTGTCGACCCCGGTGGCCGCGCGGACCTCTTGCGCCACCTCGTCGGGGTTCGCGGGTCCGAGTATGACATGCTTGTCATACGGCGGCATGGTCCCCGCGATGTCGTCGATCTGGGCGAGGGAACGCCCGGCCACCCTGAAAAAGTCTCCCCTGCGCCCGAGAACCCGTCCGATGCCCGCGGCCGCGGTGCCGAGGAGCACCCTCCCCACTCCCGCTTCCCGCAGGGCGAGCTCCATCGCGGGCGGCGTTGCGAGGCTGCCGTCCTTGCCCGGAAGCTTGCACAGCGTCCGGGCGAGGGGCCCTGGGCGCACCGACCCGGGGAGCACCGCCCTGCCCTGCGTGATCGCCACCACACTCTCGGCGAGCGCGATGACGTCCCCCGGACGTGCTATCCCCCGCACGTAGCTCCGCACCACGTCCGCGATTCGCTCATGCTCGCTCACGATGTGGGTCCGGATGGGAACCGCGTCCACACGCACCGGGGCTTCTCGCGCCCTTTCCGTCCGTGCCGCGCCGTCCGTCCTTCCTTCCCGCGCTCCCGTGTTGTCCACGCGATCCGCCGCGGAGCGCCCGGGCCGGTCCGCGAAGTACCGCTTCAGGCCGGTCATGATCGCAGACGCGGCCCTCTCCTTGAACGTACTGCTTCGGAACCACCCCTCTTCCACCCAGTTGGTGAGGGTGGCCACCTCCACGAACACGCACGGCATGCCGGGGCCGGTTTGCAGCTTCGCCGGGTATCTCGCCACGCCCCTCGTCACCACGGGGAGCTTGGCGACGAGAGAGGACTGAACGTGCCTGGCCAGGAGCTCGCTTTCGGTGTCAGGGAAGTAAAGCGTGCGGGCTCCCGCGACGGCGCGGTCAAGGGATCCGAAAGCGTGAACGCTCACGAACGCGTCGGCCATGGCCTCCCTCGCCAGCGCGAACCGCTTCGCGACCGGAACGCCTTCATCGGAGGTGCGTGTCATGACCACGCCTGCCCCGGCAAGCGAAAGGCGCGTGGAGAGCAGACGCGCTATCTCGAGGACGATGTTCTTCTCGAGGAGGTTCACGGGGCCCCGCTCTCCCGTATCGCTTCCGCCGTGCCCGGGGTCCACCACCACCACCCTGCCTTCGAAGATGGCGCGCACGGGACGCCTGTCGAAGTCCACGACGAGGCGCGCCGGCATCCCCGCCGACTCCGTCACGGTCCACGAGGGTGAGTGCTCCAGCCTCGCCACGACCGACGGCTGCGGCGGACCGGCGCCCACCGCCACATCGATGAGGAGCCCGTCGTTCACCGCTATGATCGCGGGTACCATGGCGAGGTCGCAGCCTGGGAGGTCTATGCGCACTTCGCCCGGAGACGGCGCGCGGACGCGGTGGAAGACCGGAAGCGTCGCTTCGACGACCAGGCGCGAGACCATGCGGCGACACACTGGATCCGCAAGCTCCGTAGCCCACACGTTCGTGATCATGGGCTTCTCCAAACGCACCAACCCCGTCCGGCGCAAGTCTCGTGTCTCCGAAAGAGGCGACACATTACATGCTATGCGCGGACGGGGTCGTTCGACACCGCGAGTCTGGCCGGCGTCATGTGAGGGAAGCGGCCGATGCAATTTCAGGAGGTCATCCTCCCGAGACCGGCGGGAACACGGCGACTTTGTCGCCCGGAGACAGCTTCGTCGAGGCGCCGGCCACCTTGCCGCCGACGATGACGATTCCCCAGAGCCCCTGCACGAGCCCTGCAGCGGCGAGTGCGTCACCCACCGTGGCTCCCTCAGGGAGATCGAGTTCCATCTTCTCGGCCAGCCCGGGGCGCATGGCCACCAGGACTCTGGATACCTCTACCGTGACTTTCATGAAATCCTCCCCATCGCTAGGAGCTCCGCCGCGACTTCGCGGAGCCCCAGTCTCTCGAGGGTCTTCGCGGTGGGCCTTCCGTTCCTGTCCCAGCCTCGCAAATCGTAGTATTCGTCGAGGAGCCGGTCGAGGTCCTCACGGGTGATGCGCGATCCTGCGAGGGGCCCGTCCGGGACGGGTTCGGTATAGAACCGTTTCGGCGGCTGGTCGTCCGCTCTGCCGAAGTCTGGCCTCTCGCGCACGCCGAAGGCGCGCACGAGGTTCCAGATGCGCTCCGACTTTGCGAGCAGGTCTGCCCACGTGTCTTGACGGCCCGTCACCGCTGGGTAGAGCCTGGCGTAGTACTCGAGTGGGAGGCCCAGTTCCACCCACTGCAGCCGGCACACGCCCAAGCAGTCGAAGAGCGGCCTCACGTGCTGAAGCTCGACGACCTTGGCGGCTTTCCCCTCGATCACGTGGCGGCCGACAGCGATGTCGTGGGTGATGGACCACGCCCTGTTGTGGTGAGCGCCGATGTCACACGTCATGTAGGCGAGCATCATGGACGGCGCGCCGCGAGACTCGTACCCGCTCCACTCGAGGCCCTTGACCTGGATGGCGAAATCCTCGCTTGCCCCGCCCCACGCATCGGCCGCCGCCTTGACACCTCTCGAGAGGGGTTCCCCTATCCCTTTACGCGCCGCTATCAGCTTCGCGATCTCGACGAACGCGTCCAGGCTGCCGAAGCGCGCCTCGATTCCACCAGTGTCCTCTTTCGTGATTATGCCCCGCTCGAAGCATTCCATGGTGAACGCCACGGCGCCGCCGGCCGAGATGGTATCCAGGCCGAGCTCGTCACATATGTAATTGGCGTACGCCACTTGCTCGATGGACCCCAACGCGCAGTTGCTTCCGATGAGGGCGGTGGTCTCGTATTCGGGACCTTCCAGGAACACCGTCTCGCCCCTGTACCGCGCCCGGCAGTACTTGCCCGTCGCCATGGGACACGCAAAGCATGCCTTGTCGCGCACGTGGATGTCGCTGAGCATGCGTTCCCCGCTCAGGGCTTCCGCGTTTTCGTAGAAGCTCTGCCTGAAGTTGCGCGTCGGCAGGGCGCCTATGGAGTTGGACCACGTCGTCACCTGGGCCAGACCTTGGTCTTGCCAGACCTTGAGCGCGGGGTTCGCGGCCAGTGCCGCGAACATTTCGCCCGCTATCTTTCGGAGCCCCGCCATGTCCGCCACGGGAACGCTTCCAGAGCCGCGCACCGCTATGGCCTTCAGGTTCTTGGACCCCATGACCGCTCCCATGCCGCACCGTCCGGCCTGCCGCCCGATGTCGTGGTTGACTGAGGCGAAGACCACCATATTCTCGCCCGCGGGACCGATCGTGGCTATCTGGAACTCATCGCCGAGTTCATCCTTGAGGGCTTTCTCCGACTTTATCGCGCCTGTGCCCCACAGCCTCTCGCACGGGCGGACCTCGACCCTGTCGTCGTCGACGAAGAGATACGACGGCACGGGTGCCCTGCCTTCCACTATCACGGCGTCGTACCCGGCGTATTTGAGCTCGCCCGCGAGGTGGCCTCCGATGTTGCTGTCGCCGTAGAGGCCGGTCGCGGGGCTCTTGGAGGAGAAGCTCGTCTTGGCACCGCTCGGCAAGAAGACGCCGGAGAACGGCCCTGCGGCCACCACGAGCTTATTGCCGGGGCCAAGCGGGTCCGTGCCGGGAGGCACTTCCCGGTAAACGAAATAGGCGCCGAATCCTCGTCCGCCGATGTACCCGCTCACGAGGTCCTCACTTAGCGGCTCCGTCGACACAGCCCCCGTGGACAGGTTGACTCTCAAGACAGATCCGGCGTACCCGTGAATTCCCCGCATCTAGCTCGCCACCTTTCCCACGCCGGCCAGGGCGTCGAGGACTCCCCTCGGGCAGAGCCTCGCGCATTCCCCGCACGCGACGCACTTGATGGGGTGCCCGACGTCTGGATGTGAGAAGACCGCGCCTTTCGGACACGCCTCCACGCACACCCCGCAATTGGTGCACGCATCCGGATCGATCATCACGACCTCACCCTCCACGGTGATGGCACCCACCGGGCACGCATCGACGCACGCGCCGCACTGGTCGCATACTATCACGTCGTACCTGGCGTCAGTGAAGAGCCTGGAGATCACGCGGATGCCAGCCGTCTTCGGGTTGTTCTCGCCGAAGTTCACTACTGAGCACACGAGCTGGCAGAGCTTGCAGCCCGTGCACCTATCCAGGTCCAGCTTCACTCTGTCTCCCCTCCCAGCGATAGCGAGTGGACGCGAATTCGCAGGCGCGGTCCGGCCCGTCGCCGGCATGGGCTGCGCCGCCGCGGTTGCAGTCGCAGCCTTTCCGGATGGGCCGGGGGCTACGCGCCTCGAACGTGCGGGTCCCCAGGGCGAGCGGGCACGCTTGGGCCTTTGCACGATCCTACACGACAGAAGGCTCGACCACGAGTTCCCCCCGCTCGAACCTGCCCAAGTCGAGCCCGGTTATGTCCACAGACGGCCTTTCGTCGCAGATGATCTCCGCAAGGAGCCGGCCCGTGACCGGCGCAAGCATGAAACCGTGCCCCGAGAACCCGCATGCAAGGTAGAAGCCTTCGACCGGCGTCGCTCCAAGGATCGGGTGGGCGTCGGGTGTCATGTCGTACAGCCCCGCCCACTGCCTCACGACCTTGAGGTCCCCGACGGGTGGCAGGATCCTCGTGATCTCCCGTGCCATGTCGACAAGAAACCTCCAGCTGCTCTCGGTGCCGAAGCCGTGAGGCTCGTTCGGGTCACCCATCCCCATGATGAAACTGCCGTGCGGGGTTTGCTGGCAGTAGATGCGTCGCGAGAACGACATCACCATGGGCCGGAGCGCCGGTTCGACCGGCTCCGTTACGAGGATCTGGTGGCGCTCCGCCCAGAACGGGATCTCCAGGCCCGCCATTGCGGCCACGAGCCCCGAATAGGGTCCTGCCGCGTTGACCACCACGGGCGTGTCGATGCTGCACTCGTTGCAGACGACCCGCGCCACCTTGCCTTTCTCAACCACGATACCCTTGACTTCCGTGAAGGTCATGACTTCCGCGCCGAGCCTGCGCGCCGCGCCCGCGTACGCGTAGGTCACGTGAAATGGGTTCGCGTGGCCGTCCGTGGGGCAGTACGTAGCGCACAGCACGTCGTTTGCGTTCAGCATCGGGACGATAGCCTTCGCCTCGGCGGGGGTCAGGAGGCTTGCGGGAATCCCCAGGCTCCGCTCGAGCTCCACGTTCTTGATGAACTGGCTCATCTCCCGGTCCGTGTACGCCAGGAGCAGGTAGCCGCCTTGTTTGAACTCGATGCTCCGGTCGTACCCGAGCTCGTCGTCCATGCGCTCGAACATCCGCACGCTCTCTCGAGCGAGAACGCAGTTCAGCTTGGTGCCCCACTGCTGCCGCACTCCCGCGCCGCAACGCCCCGTCGATCCGCTCGCAAGATATGACCGTTCCACGAGGATGATGCGGCCGAACCCGCGCCTCGCGAGATGATACGCGATGGACGCCCCCACCACTCCCCCGCCGATGACCACGGCGTCGGCGCGCCTATTCATCGCCATCACCCTCGATCGCCGCGGCCTCGAGGTCGCGGGTGCCCGCGGCGGCGCCGCCGAGGCGCACGGGCTTGGTGGGCGGCCTGAACTTCGCGGGCGCGACGGCCGCCATGTCTCTCCCCGTAGCCCTGGCTATTTCCGCCAGGACGAGTTGCCTGCACGTCCTGCCCTGGCAGGGCCCCATGCCGCACCTTGTGATCCGCTTGATCTCTTCGAACGTGGTGTATCCTCTCGCTACGAGGTCACGGACTTCATCGAGGGTGACGTCCTCGCAGCGGCACATGACGATTACGTCGCCTGACGTCTCGGAGCCGGCCCCACCGGCCCCACCGCCGGGCGCACATTCGTCCTCAGGCTTCATGCGACTCACACCCGCTCCCTCCCACCCGGATGTGCCTTACTTCCATCGAGAGAGCTTTCGGCACTTCCACCCACACCACGGCGGTCCTGTCGTGCTTCTCCGATCCCTCGACTTTTACGACCCTGGCTACGCACCTCTCGCTACCCGACCTGTCCAGTCCGGCCACCTTATCCCCGGGTGCGGGGAGCGGCAGGAACTCGTACGGCAACCTGACGATGGCGAGGTCGTCCTTCCAGGTTTCGTCCACCACGAATATGGCAAGGCCAGGGCACACCGATATGCAGGCGCCGCAGCCGTTGCACCTGTCAAAGTCCACCTCTGGGAGATGGTTTATCTCTTCGAACGGGCGGATCGCCCCTCGACGGCACGCGTCGTGGCAGGGGTCGCACGGGATCTCTTCGAGGCATTCTATGACAACGCACGGCCCTCGCGCGCGTCTCTCGGTATCGGGGATGCGCCCCTGGGCTCTCGCGTCGATGCACGGCGCTTCAGGCAACGACGCCGACCTCCTTTCCGAGACGCATGAGCCGGTCTATCCCCTGGCGCACCTTCTCGCCCTTCGGACCGGCCCGAAGCGCGGCAAGCTCCGCCCTTGCCGTCGCCAGCCTTTCTTCGACGTCTGGCGCGGAATATCCGAGCGATCGCGCTGCAGCAAGCCCGGCTATAGTGCCCTCTATCATTGCGGATGAGGCTTCCTCTATGCCCGCCAGGTCGCCCGCCACGTAAATGCCCGCGCGCGACGTTTCGTAGTCCTCATCCCGGAGGGCAACGTGCCCGCCGAGCTCGGGGATGTACGCCATCTTGCACCCGGCCTGCCAAAGGAGATCGGCCAGAGGCGTGAGCCCGACGGCAAGGCACACCGTGTCCACTTGGAAACGTCGCTCGGTCCCTGGGATGGGCTGAAAGCCGTTTCCAAGGGCCCACACGGTGGCCGCCTCCACGACCCTCGTGCCGTGGACGGCCTTGACCGTGTGGGAAGTGAGGATCGGCACTCCGGCCCTCCGAATCTTCCGCGCGTGGACATCGTACCCGCCGACCTGAGGCATGGCCTCCACAACGGCCACTACCTCCACCCCGGCCTGCAGCAGCTGGTAGCTGACGATGAGGCCGATGTTGCCGGCCCCGACCATGAGCACCGCCTTCCCCGGCCTCACGCCGTACACGTTCATGAGGGTCTGGACCGCCCCCGCCCCGTACACGCCGGGGAGATCGTTTCCCGCGAAAGCGAGCATTCTCTCAGAAGCCCCCGTCGCGCACACGACGCGCCCGGGCTTGATGAAAGTGAGGCGGTCTTCGTGCTCGATGCCTATGGCCCCGTCATCGTAGAACCCTATGACCGTGCTCTCCAGCATGAGGTGAACCCTGGGGTCGTTTTCGACCTGTGCAGCGAGGATGCGCGCAATGTCTATCCCGCGCTTGCCCGCGAACTGCCCCCTCGACCCGAAGAACTTGTGGGTTTGCTTGACAAGCTGCCCGCCCGGCCTGTCTCCCGAATCCACACAGGTCACCTGAGCGCCCATGCGGCGGGCGGCGATCGCGGCGCATAGGCCGGCGGGTCCCGCGCCTATCACACAGATCTCAGTCGTTCGCAAGGAGCACACCCTTTCCCCTTTGAGTTTCCACACGCATGCCCTCGCGCAGCTTCTCCACACACACCCTCACGTTCGGGCGGCCGTCCACCGTCATCAAGCACGAGGAGCAATTGCCTATGGCACAGAAGAAGCCCCTGGGCCTGTTGAGCTTGGGGCTCTCCCGTAGCACCCGCACGCCGGCAGCGTGGAGCGCCGCCGCTATCGGCTCTCCCTCGTAACCCTCCATCTCCCGCCCGTCGAACGTGAAACGTACCTTCTTGCCCTCTTTGAACTCCAGTATCGGATGGGCCGTGATCCTGGCACCAGTCACCGCCGCCTCCGTCCTCCTCTCCCGCGCGAGCCAGCCTCCCCGCCTGACGCCCGCCTGACGACGAGCGCACGCGACGCCTTGCTGCACCCAACAACCTTGCGCAGCGGCGTTCAGGCTTCACCGAGATGTACCGTTAAGGTTATTCGCTGTTGCGCGGTGATCTCCTCTTGCGGGACGGCGCAAGCGGCGTGAGACGGCGAGCTTCCCGACCGACTCAGGTGGCAAGAGCCCGGCCGCCCGCGCAGCGAGGTGGGGCGGCGCCCCTGGTGGTCTCGGGACGTGGCGATGCGCGCAGCATCTCCTTGGCATGCTTGAAGGTTGTGGGCGTAAGCTCGGCGCCACCGAGCATCCTCGCGATCTCCGCAATGCGCGCCTCACCCTCGAGCCTCTCCACCACCGTCAGCGTGCGGCCGTCCTTCTCCACTTTGCTGATGCCGTAATGGACGTCGGCCATGCACGCGATCTGCGCGAGGTGAGTGACGCACACCACCTGACGCACGCGGCTCGTGGAAGCGAGCTTCTCGCCGACCGCGGTTGCCGTGCGCCCTCCGATTCCCGTGTCGATCTCGTCGAAAATGAGCGTGCCCACCTCGTCCACCGAGGCGAGACACGACTTCAGCGCGAGCATGACCCGGGATGTCTCGCCTCCGCTGGCTATCCTGGCGAGGGGCTTCACCGGCTCGCCGGGGTTCGCGGAGAGCAGGAACTCCACGGCATCGGTGCCGTTCGGGCCTACGGCCAGGAACTTGTCTCCCACAGGCACACCTCGCGGGTCTTCCGTCGAGGAGAAGCTCACCCGGAACTTCGCCGAGCCCATGTTGAGGTCGGCAAGCTCAGCTTCCACCCGCTGCTCCAGGGCGCGGGCAGCACGGACCCGCACTTCATGGAGGGACGCGCAGAGCGTGCCGAGAGAAGCCCTCAGCCTGGCGAGCTCGCCTTCGATCTTGGCCATCTCCTCCTCGGAGGACGAGGCTCTCTCGAGTTCCTCACCTATCCTGCGGCGGAACTCGAGGATCTCGTCCACCGTGTCGCCGTACTTCCTCCTCAAT
>JBLNDA010000034.1:0-3378 GCA_050261175.1 Clostridia bacterium | reverse complement strand
ATGGGAACGAGACGCGACAGCCTATGGGAACGCGACGCGGCAGTCTTATGATACCCTCTAGACTCCGTCCGGCTCACCGTCGGGTGCTCCTTCTTTCCCAATTGCGGAAATCCTGCTCCCTACGGCAAGCAGGAATAGAGCAGAGCAAGGCAAATAAACCCGGTGTGGGAGGCTTCGGCGCCCCATCTTCGCGGCCTAGAGCGGACAGAGGTAGGCAGGGGAGGGGTCCGGCGGGGCCTCAAGGCCAGCAACACGAAAACCCATGGGAGGGAGGATTTCAGATGGCGTGTGCTGACGTAGATGCGGGCGGACTTGCCGTGTCGTACTTCGATGGGGGATTCAATTGCGCCGAGGCGACGCTCAAGGCGGTGTGCGAGGCTCTCGGACTGGAGCACGACCGCGTGCCCGCGGCGGCCACGGCTTTCGGCGGCGGGATAGCGCGCAGGGGCTACACGTGCGGGGCCGTGAGCGGCGCGGCGGTGGCTGTCGGTTTGATGATGGGCCGCATGAGCGCGCGAGACGCGAGAGACCCTTCTTACAGCACTATGGGGCGTTTCGTCGACGAGTTCGTGGAGAAGTTCGGGACTGTCATGTGCAAGGACATCTCCGGGGTCGATTTCCTCACAGAGGAAGGGCAGAGGAAATACAAGGAGTATGCTCACTCCGAGAAGTGCTGTCCAGCCGTGCGCTTCGCGGCGAGCAGGATATGCGAGCTCTTGGCGGCCGCGGGCCCACATACGTCGTGTGCCGGCCGCTCGCCGGAATCGTGAAGCTGGCCCGAGGCCGCGGCCGCCCGCACCCCCCGTCACGACGTCGAGGGGCCGCGGCCAGGCATGACCAAGGGACCGAGCGAAAGGCTCGCCCGGCTCACCCGCCGACGGACAGGCGCGGCCGGCGAGTGCTGGGGCGCGCGCTCAGGGTATTCAGAGTACAAAAATGGAGCGGATGACGGGATTCGAACCCGCGATCCTCGGCTTGGGAAGCCGATGCTCTACCGCTGAGCCACATCCGCTCGTCAAACGTGCTGATATTGTGCCAATATTACGTGCTCACTCTTAGTATATCCCGGCTGCCTGCCCGCGTCAACCGCCGACCGCCGCCCCTGCGTGCTCGCCAGGCCGAGAGTGAGTTGAAAATGGTGGTCGCTGCTGGATTCGAACCAGCGACCTCTACGATGTGAGCGTAGCGCTCTAACCGACTGAGCTAAGCGACCACTTGAACCACACGGCTGCGCCGTCGTTTTTGCTGGCGCACTGTCATTATACCCCACAACGCCTCGAAAGGCAAGAGGGGCTTCGGTCCTCCGCGCCCGTGGTACGCCTCGTGGCACGCCTTACAGTGGCCCGCGTACAAAACAAATGGCGCTCCCAGCGGAATTCGAATCCGCGTCGCCGCCTTGAAAGGGCGGTGTCCTAGGCCCCTAGACGATGGGAGCGCAACCTCTATCAGCGTGCCTGGAGTTCCAGCGTTCCTGGAGGCATTTTGTATGCTATCACAACAGGCGCACCCATGTCAAGTCCACCGCCAAAGTGGAAAGTGCCCGTCATCATTGCACTTCAGCCACATTCAGCCGCTTTGTGCTCCCAGGCGTTCTCGAACTCGAGAGCCAATACCCTCGAGTTTTCTGAGCAACGGAGACGGGTATCCGAGACGCGTGTACGATGCGAGCCGGATGCGGCGGACATGACCTTCGTACCGATGGTCGTCACCTTACCCTATAATACCAATTCGCGCTAATCAACACCACAGTGCCCGTCGTGTCGCCGGTCTGTGAGAATGTCGACAGCTTGTCGTCTCACGGCCGCGTCTCCGGTGGTTACCAGGTATGCGCCTGTCAACGCCAACAGCCCGCCGATGGCCTTCGCCCACGACAGAGGCTCCGCGAGGAGTAACGCCCCGCCGAGCACCCCGAAGACCGGCACGAGGTTCAGGCAACTCGTGACCACCGTTGAGCCGAGATGCTCGAGGGCAAATAGATAGAGAACGTACGCCAGCGCCGAGCACACGGCTCCGAGATAGAAGACGTTGAGCCAGATCTTGAAGCTCCACGTGCCGACGGGCAGGCCGTCGTGCAAGGCGAAGGGCAAGAGGAAGAGAGTGCCCGCTACGGTTTGGTACGTATTGAGCGTGAGGATGTCGTAGTGACGCAAGAGCGGTTTGTTGATCATGGTGTACGCTATCCAAGCGCACACGGACAGAAACACCAGGGCGTTTCCCAACATCGCCCGACCCGATACCGACGAGGCCAAGTCTGCCTGGGCGATGGCGTAGATGCCGGCGCACGAGATGGCGATGCCCACCCACTGCGAGGCAGCGACTCTGCCACGCACGAGCGCCACCACGGCAAGAGCGTTGATGACTGGCAGAGTCCCGGTGATGAGCGCGGCCGTGCTGGCGGAGGTCAGGCGGAGACCGCCGTTCTCCAGCATGAAGTGTACGGGGACACCGAGAATCCCCCCGACCAGCATCCGGGCGGTGGCGCTCGGGCCCGGCTCTAGCCGGGTCCGACTCCCGGCCACCGATGCGGATCTCGCCTGTCCGTGCGGGAGCCCACGTTCGGCCCGGTCGTTCTGTGCATCGTGGTTCTCATCTCGGTCCCCTGGCCCCTCGTCGCGCTCCGTGCGGCTGCGCCCCAAGGCGTGCAGCACCAGGAAGATGGCGCTTGCCACCGAGAACCTCGCGAACGCTATCTGAACGGGCGTCAGGCCTGCGGTGAGGACGGTCTTGGTGCTGATGAAAGACAGTCCCCACACTACGGTCGTGAACAAGATGGCCCCAAGCGCGGCCAGCCGCCGCGCGCCCATAGCGCGCCAGGCCGTCGCGCGTTCCCCCCCGGCCGCCGCATGTATGGCCGCATGCATGGCCGCATGTTTGGTGGTAGTGTGCCGCATCATGGTGGAGCGCGTGCTTGACATAGGTAACAGATCCTTTCACACGGTCTTGGAGTCATCTCTTACCGCCATAGTATCGCACGTCTTCCGGCGCCACGCAAGGCGCCGCACGAGCACACGGCGGTGGCCGCAGCTCCCCGGCGGCCGCAAACGCCTCTCCCGGCCGGCGTCCGTTCCAGCCAGAGGCGCGGTCACGTCCAGGCGGAGGCACGATCATGATACAGACCGAGGTGACGGAAGGCGGGCTCGTGCCGCGCTCCGCCTCGAGCCGAGTGGACTTGGAACTGGCGCGTGACGCCGGTGGGTGACGCCGGTTGGTGATGCCGGTTGGTGATGCCGGTGGGTGACGAGCGCGCGAGCTTTACATGCCCAGGTAGGCTTTCTTCACGTCGGGGTGGGCGAGGAGTTCGTCGCCGGTGCCGCTCAGGACGACACGCCCCGTCTGCAGGACGTACGCCCTGTCCGCCATCTCAAGGGCCTTTCCCAC
>JBLNDA010000033.1:0-3093 GCA_050261175.1 Clostridia bacterium | reverse complement strand
TCCCGGTCGTCCAGGGCACAGGCGACCCGAATTCCATGGGCTTCACGAAGCCTATCCACACGAGCGGCGCCTTGAAGCCCTCCCTGGGGCTGAACCCGTCGTTTCCTTCCTCAACCCAGGCGTCGATGACGTGAGTGCCTTCTATGGTTGTGGTTTGAATCCAGTCCGTGCCGTCAGGAGGGATGGCCTGCACCCCGTACTTACCCGGAGGCAGGTTCTCGATTGCTGCGTCACCATTTGCATCGGTCACGACTTTGCCACCGGTGCCCGGGATCGGGATGGGGTTACCTGCCGGATCCAGCAAGAGCTCACCGGCGGCATCTCGTTCGTATTGCGTACCCAACGGATTGCCGAAATAGTCCACGGTTACCTCGCCGACGGCGTCCTCGATAACTATGAGGAAGCCCTCCAGGCCCGCTTCAAGCGGGACGTCATCCTCGCCGTTCACAGGGTTGTTGTCGTGGAACACGTGAACTCTGATCTTGGATAGGGGCAGAGGGTGCGGATGGAGCGCAACCTCGACTGTCATGTCCGCTCCAGCTACTACCACCCAATTGCCACCCATCTTATGACCTGGAGCCAGCACGGAGACCAAGTACTTCCCGTCGGGCAAGCGCGCTTTGGCGGGTTGACCAGGCGCGGCCTCTCCAGTGGCAATCACGGGGCTGTGGCTCGCAGCGGGCTTGAGAGACGGGAGCTTGTCAGGGTCGCGGAGTGGTTCCGGCAGCTCAACTTGGGGGTCACCTACGTTATCTTCGTTGATCAGGAATCGAAACTGCCGGATAAGGTCGTGCGACACGGCGTCTCGCGCGACAACCGTGATCACCCTCGTGTCCGTCCAGCATTCCATCGTTTGGCCACCTTCCCATGCCGCGCAGCGTATCAGAACCCTGGGCAGGCAATGCCTCTGTCTTGCAAGGACACCGATCGGCGGAAGCCCCAGCGGTCCCAAGATCCGATACTGCATACTATTCCAGGAGCAGGCGGCAGGTGCTTAAGGTCGGTGGAGGCGGCAACAGGCAGCCGTGGCGGCTCACCCTGTAAAGCAGGAGCATCAAGCCACGGAGCCACCCAGTCGTGGGGCGCCGGGCCATCGGACCACCAAGCCGCCGAACTCCGCCGCGGGCTTTTCATGGCATGGAGTGCCCGGAGCGCTTCCCGGCGCGCGGTTCATGCCCCTCTCGCGTGATGCCGTGGGAATCGCTGGAGGCTTGGGATGATGCGAATCCTGGATAGCGTGCTCGAAGCTGTAGGAGGAACGCCTCTCATTCTCCAACAACAGGCGAATAGTTTATCTGCAGCTGAATCGGTGGTGCTCCGTTTGAGGTGCGCCGTCTTGCACCGGCATCCTCCGTGAAGGGAGCGGAGCCCGTGCTGGCGGACATCGACCCGGACCTCATCGAGGATGCCGTCACTCCCCGCACGAACGCTATCCTCCCCGCGGACGCTTTCGGCCGGTCGGATGGACGAGGTTCCGGCCGCGCTCGGGGCCGCGCGGATGCCGCGCATCGCCAGGACCGTCGGCAATCTCGGCTTTTGATATAGGCTGCTAGCATAAGGGAATTGGGGGCTAAGAGGGAGTTTCTACTGGCAGCAGATTACAGGGCAAAAGTCGCACAATTACTTCTTTGGCTCTTGATTGGCGGGCGTGTTGGCGCGGTTGGGGTTGGAGTAGATCTCTGAAATGGCCCAAGGACGAGACAAGAATAAGCCGTCTGTAGGCAATGACGGTACGCACCCATAGCGCCGCGTAGGTGGCGGCGCCGCACGTATCTTCGGGGAAGCTATCCGGGACTATGAGGTCGGTCGCGTCGATTATCACGGAAAGTTCCTCGTCGAGGATCGCATTCCTTGCGATGAGGGAGATGAGGGTATCAAGAAGCGCTTCGGCCTCCTCAAGAGAGAACCTTGCCAGGACATTTGCGACTGTCTGCGGAGAGAACGGGGTCGGCTTCTTCTGGCCCGCCTTGCGGCTGTGGTGGCCCCTAATGCAGATGCCATCCTCGAGCACCTGGGCATTGAAGCCGAGAAGTTCCATGGCAGCGCAGTCGGCGAAGAGGATCTCCGGCAGAGCGTTCATGGAGGTGATGTCCAAGAGAATCTTGGTCATAGATGTCAGGATGAAATGCACCAGGGGTAGGATCATGCGCTCATAGCCCATGATATTGAATCTCTTGAGGGCACCCATGAACCCGATATCGTTCACGAAGACCAAAAGGCCATCGAGCAGGCCGGCCGAGTCGAGGGTGTGGAGGGAATCGATCTCCTGGCGCTCATGGATGACCCAAACCACCCAGCGGTCATCGCGGGTTGCAAGTCTTAAGGTTATTGTGGAGTTAGCTTGGGCTTCGTTCATCCTGGTGCATCTTCCATAGGGGTGAACATACCCAGGGCCTTCTGCCCTGGGATATTCTACATCGAAGCGAAAGTATTTCTGGGAATGGCTGGGAGCTAACAACAATATTCCGTGGTAAATCCTGACGGCAACACCGGGGGATTCGGTCCGGTCGATGACTGGTAGGTGCCTGGAAGCCTATATTGAAAGCCAAGCATGAGCCGGGCACGTGATCTGGACAGGTTCTATGAGGTCCTTGCGCGCCTTCGGTCGAAGGTAGGAGGGTGCCGTTGCCTGAGCAGTTGCGGCTGCGATGAAGACTGGCCGCCGCAGGGCGTTTACTTCTTCTTTGAACCCGGGGAGACGCGAGAATACGGCAGGACGCCCCGAGTGGTGCGGGTGGGCACTCACGGTGTGTCTAAAGGCTCGAAGACAACGCTCTGGCAACGCCTATCTCAGCACAATGGACATGAGAGGGGGAGGTATGCTGGTGGAGGCAATCACAGGGGGTCAGTCTTCCGGCTGCATGTGGGGACGGCGTCGCTTAACACCGGGCATTACCCCAGGGACATCCGAAGCACGTGGGGAAAAGACGCGTCCGCCGACCCGCCGAAAGGACACATATATCACTCCCCTTGTCGGAAGCTGATTGTATCCCGAGGACGCGGGCGCGAAGGAGGGCCAAGCCCGCCCGTCCGTATCCAATCTGCTTGATAAGCTTCACCCGGGTTATGTGGCCCTCCACTCGGCCAGTGCTC
>JBLNDA010000032.1:0-6182 GCA_050261175.1 Clostridia bacterium | reverse complement strand
ACCCCGGGGGAGGCAGCTCCCCCGGGGTTTTGCATTCGTTTGGGTGATTTCGAGCGAAGGCTATTCCCACAGGCGCCCAAACCTGGTAAGATCTTAGGGCGCAGATATGGCGCGCGGGTGCGGGGTGCGGATATGGATCGGGGGCGTCGAGAAGATCCAAGGGATGGCCCGTCGAAGCCAGAAGCGGTCATAGCCGTGGATCCCGGACGCGACAAGTGCGGCCTGGCCGTGGTGAAGGCTGACGGCACTGTTCTGGTGAAGGGCATAATCGCAAGAGAGGAAACGGCGGAGCAAGTCAAGCGGCTTGCCCACGCCCATGGAGTGGACACAGTCGTCTTGGGCGACCGGACGGGGTCGAGACCGTTGGCCCAGGAGATCCGGGCCGCGTTCGGCGAACCAGGGGCGGGTGCCCTTCGCGTCGCCTTCGTCGACGAACACGAGAGCAGCATGGAGGGGAGGAGACGGTATCTCGAGGATCACCCCCTCCGTGGCCTCGGAAGGCTCGTCCCCCTATCCATGCGGACGCCCGGTGAGCCTTTCGACGACTATGTCGCTGTCATCCTTGCCGAGAGGTTTTTCCATTCAGTCGAAAAGTAGGACCTCGGGAGGGATTTCACCCGGGGTCATAGAATACTTATTAGGGCAGGTTGGGGCAGACCGGGGCCTTGTCGGCCAGTCTCCGGCGGCGCTCGTTCGGAGCAGGCGGGGGCCCGGTGGCATGGCGCAGCTGAAGTGTGGTGGCCTACGGTGTACGCAGCCGGTACATGTCGAAAAACCACGAGGGAATGGGATGGGCGCATGGGTGTCCGCCGGACATGCCGGGGCGCGCATCACGCTTGGCCGTTCGTCGCCCCGATGCTCGTGTTCATCATGACGTCTGCGGTTTTCGTGGCGCACGCGGCTACAAACCCCTTCGCCGATGTCCCGCAGGGGCACTGGTCTTACGAAGCCCTCGCGCAGTTTGCCCGTCTCGGGCTCGTAGAAGGCTACTCGGCCGACGCGTTCGGCGGGGGCCGGGTCGTCACCCGGTACGAGATGGCGTGGGCGGTAGCGCGCCTCGCCGACCGGGTGAAAGCCGGGGCGGCGCTGACGGCGCAGCAACGCGACACGCTGGCGCGGCTGCAAGAGGAGTTCGCAAGCGAGCTCGCCCTGGTGGCCGGGACGAGCGGGTACGCTCACTCAACGACCACAGACGCCACGCACGACAAGGACGGGGCGGGCGGGGTCTCCACCGCGGGGGGCGGGGTGGCTTTGCTCTCCGGCGCAGTTTCAGGCGTCCCCGCCGGAGTCGAGTCTAGCGCCGCGGGAAACGGGAACGCTGACGCAGCGCTCATGCTGGGTGGAGCGTCTGAGATGGGTTCCCTGTCACAGGCGCTTCTCGGAGTGATTCCGGGGACACCGCGGCAACTCGAGACCTCCCAGGCGTGGTCGTCGTTGCGGCTGCGTCTTGACCCCGGGATGACGGCGGCGCTCTCAGCGATCCCAGGAGCTGCCGGGCGTGAAGCCTTTGCGGGCGGCAAGAGACTATCCGAGCTCCTCGGGGGCAACGAAGTGGGTGTGTCCGCCGTGGTCGAGCCCGTGTCTCCGGCGGCCCGGGCTGAGGAGGGCGGGAGCCAGAAGCAGGCTTTCAGCATTCCCCTGGACGAAGGAGCAGAGGCGGAGCTGTCACTGGGCGGGCCGCCCGTTCCCGGCGGTATCGCGCCCGACGAAGGGAACGATGTCGTCGCGCGTCTCGACCTGAAGTATGCCTTGAGCCAGCTTGCCATATTCCGGGCCAGCTATGAGCTGGTCAAGGGCGATGAGCAGGCGGCCGACGACAGCGAGAGCAAGGCCAGGGCGACGACGCTCCTCGGGATTGACTACCAGTTCGCCCTATCGGACTCAGCTTTCATCAAGGCGGGTTACACGTACTCGCGGATAACCGACCTCGTGCCGAAGGGGATCGAATGGGGCGGGTCTACCTCGCAGGATGAGACGCGTGACTCCGGCTCGAAGGCGGCGGGCGTGTTCGGCGACTACACCCTGCCGGGCCTCTCGCTGGATGCCCGCAAGACCACTACCAGCTTCGGCGTGGGCTACACGTTCGCCGGCACGACCTCCATTGTGCTCGGCTACAGACTCATAGACTTCCAGGACATAGATCCCGAGACCATGTCACCGGGGTCGCACCGCACAAACGTCGCCACAGCAGAGCTGACAATCAGGTTCTGAAGTCGGAAGCGGGTTGGGTGGGCCCAAGGGTCGGCTGTGGGAAGAAGAAAGGGGGTTAGTGCGCGTGTTCGCACGCAGCAGAAAAGGTATCACGAGGGCGGGCGTGGCAATGACTATCTCGGCCATCATCGTCGCCACATCGCTCGTCCCGGCCCTTGCCCAGGAGCAGCCGACGCTCCTGAAAAGCCTTGCGGAGATCGAGGCAACGCTGTACGGGAGAGAGCTCAACGGAGCCATCGTGGACCGTGTGGCCAAGCTGGAGACCGAGCTTCTCGGCAAACCCCAAGAGGGGTCGGTGATAGACCGGATAGCCAAGCTCCGCCGGGTCGCGGGTGGCGGACCCGGCGCGGGGCCGTCTGTGGGGCACAAGCTTGGTGCGGTCGAATGGTTCGTACAGAGGCGTGTGACGTCTGAGCCGGCCGTCACCAAGCTGGAGCGACTGGAGACCATGCTCCTCGGTGCGCCAGGTCAGGGCTCCATTGTGGTCCGGGCAGATCACCTCGCCGCGCTGTGCCTGCCTGATGGCACTTTGAAGACGAAGGACACGATGCTTCCGAGCGGGCAGCCCGTCAGGATCAGGCTCATCGGGAAACTTGATTCCAGCGTCACCCAGAAAGGGCAGAAGGTCGACATCGAGGTGGCTCGCGACGTCGTCGTCGGGAACGAGCTGGTCATCCCGAAAGGAACTCGGGGCCACGGCATCGTGACGGAGGTGTCTCCGGCCGGGCGCCTGGGCCGCGACGGCAAGATAACGCTGGAGCTCAAGGATGTGCGGACGCTCGACGGCGTGGCGGTCCCGCTTGCTTTTGACGAGAGCACTCAGCAGCTCAATGAATCGATGCAGCTGGCCATAGGCGCAGGCCTCGCCGGGTTCATAGTGTTCGGGCCCGTCGGGGCGCTCGGCGCGTTCTTCGTGCAGGGCAAGGATGTGAGCATTCCTGACGGCACTGAGTTCTACGTGGCTGTGGGCGCCGACACGAAGGTCCTGGGCATGACGCTCCCTGTGGACATAGCCGTGGAGCTTGCCAAGGAGGCGCCGGCCGTCAAGATGAAGCCGGGCAAGTAGAACGGAGCGGGCGACTACCGGCTCTCCCCGTGCCGGGGAAACGCGATACGCCGGCGCATCCGGCGCGTCTCGCGCGAAGACTCGGTCTCGGGGGGCTTGTTGGCCGGCCGCCGGCTGGGATCGGGTTCAATTCGTGAGCAAGGCCCCCCGAGCTTGTTCGAGGGGCCTTTTTCGGGAGTGATATGGGGATTTCCACGCATAGCAGGCAAGGGACTCACGTGCTGGTGAGAGCGGGGCGATTCGCGGGCGTCTTCGCGGTAGCGATCCTTCTCGCTCTCGCTGTCGTCGCGGTGGCCGCCGGGTCGATCGCAGCCGCCCAGGGGGACGCGCCGATGGCCGCGGGCGGCTCCGGTACAGGCAGCTTCCGCGCAAGCACGGTGGATGCAAGCGCGGTCGATGAGACCGCCGGTGAAGACTCCGTCGTCATAGAGGCGGAGGTCACGGAGTATCGTTACGGCAGCCACGGAACGATTGTCGAGGCGCGCGACAACGTGCGGGTGACGCACCGTGACATCTTCGTGTCCGCCGACTATCTTCGGGTCGACGTGGAGGTCGGGGAGCTCCTGGCGCGCGGGAACGTCCTCGTCCGTCGCGGCTCGTCTGTCACAAGCTGTAGCCTGTTTGCGTACGACATCAAGGCCGCTACCGGACGAGTGCTCGACCCGAAGGGGTCCGTCCCCGGAGTCTACGTCCGTGGGAAAGAGATGGACGTGGCCTCCGACAAGCTCACACTGACCGATGCGCACGCGACCGGGTGCGACCTCGAGGACCCGTGTTACCGGGTGACCACGAGGAAGCTTGTGATATATCCCGACCAGCGGGTCGTAGCCGAGTGGCCGGTGCTGTGGCTGGAATACCTGCCGGTGCTGGTTGTCCCGAGGCTCACCATCCCGTTACGCGGGGAAAGGGTGGGCTGGGTTGAGGGTGAGGGTTATCCCGTCCCCAGGCTGGGGTACGGCCCCGAGAACGGCTTCGTGGCCGGCCTCTCTTACCTGGACCGCTCACGTAAGGATCTCACCATCCGGTACGACGGTGCCTACGTTACGCGGCCTGGGGGCATTCAGGTGGAGGCGCGTGCCGATGCCAGCCCACGGGAGGGCGTGAGCGCGGCGGTCGTCGGAGGCCTTCGCTCGTGGGAAGGGCCGTACGCGTCCGCTTCATGCAGGCTCGACATAACTGAGATGCTCGCTCGCGACGGCCCCGCAACGTTTTCTGTGCTGGCTGACGCGAGTTACCGCTCCGGTACCGCGTCCGACGCGGGGCTGCAAGGCGGCGTCACGGGCGTCGCCGAGCTGGGGCCGTTGGCTCTGCGGGCCGCCGTCCGTAAAGACCTTCCCAGCACGGGGGCTGTCTACTCCATTCCGGCGCTGGATGCCACGCTCGGTCCCGTCGCGATCCCGGGCGCGCGCGTGACACTCAGCGGGGGCGTCGGGCGGTTCGAGGAGCCGGGGCGCGGCGCCATGTCCACACGTTCGTACGCGGCGCTTTCCGTGTCCTCGAAACCTCTGAGTCTCACGCTCGCCAGCGACCTGGAGGTCACCTTTGGACTTAGCGGGTCCGCCAGGCGTGCCTGGTATGGGACCGGCGCGGGCGTCGGGTCGCTTGCGGCCACGGTCAGCCTCGACGGCCGGTTCGGCAGCCTCGACGCGTTCGGGCGCGACACACCCCGCGTTGTCGCGGGGCTTGACTACACGCGCCGCGTTGTGTCCGGCGCAAGCCCGTTCGCCTTCGATGAGGTCTCCCCGCTCAACCAGGTGACGGCGGACGTGACCGCGCGGTTGACCCAGTCGTGGACGGCCGGGGTCGGCGCAACATACGACATCGACGGCGGCGCCGTGGAGGACCTCGACTTCTCCGTCACGAACCATCATCACTGTTACGACATTACGGCCAGATGGCGCGAGAAGCGGCAGGAGTTCGGGCTCGAGGTGCGGTTTACCAGGTAGGCGAGGAGGAGGGTCTCGCTCGTGAATGTGCTGGTAGTCGGAGGCGCTGGATACATCGGGAGCCATGTCGTGCGCGAGCTTCTGCGGGCGGGCCACGACGTGGTCGTATACGACAACCTGGAGAAGGGCCATCGCGAGGCTGTGGCAGGGTGCCCGCTCATCGTCGGCGACACGGGCGACCGCGACGCCCTGTGCGCCGCGTTCGCGTCGCACGAGTTCAACGTGGTGATGCATTTCGCGGCCCACACTTCAGTCGCGGAGTCCATGGAAGACCCGGCGAAGTACTTCCACAACAACGTGGCGAAGGGTCTCACGTTGCTCGATGTCATGCGGAAGGCGGGTGTGGGGCGGATCGTGTTCTCGTCGTCGGCGGCCGTGTACGGCGACCCGGAGCGAGTGCCCATCGAGGAAGACGCCGACTGCCGCCCGACGAACGTGTACGGCGAGACCAAGCTCATGTTCGAACGCGTGCTCGCAGCGTACGACAGGGCGTATGGCATGCGATATATAGCTCTTCGCTATTTCAATGCGGCCGGGGCCGACCCGGCGGGGGACATCGGCGAGGACCACGACCCGGAGACGCAGCTCATCCCGCTTGTGCTCATGACAGCTCTCGGCCTGCGTCAGCGCCTTGAGGTGTTCGGCACGGATTACGACACCCCCGATGGGACGTGCGTGCGCGACTATATCCACGTGTGCGACCTCGCGTCGGCGCACGTGCTTGCCGCGGAGGCGCTCGTGGACGGGCGTGGGTCGAGGGTTTACAACCTGGGCAATGGCAGAGGGTACACCGTGCGGCAGGTCATCGAAACAGCGCGCCGCGTCACGGGGCTGTGCATCCCAGCCGTGGACGCGCCGCGCCGCCCCGGTGACCCGGCGGTGCTCGTGGCAAGCTCCGACAGGATAATGCGCGAACTCGGTTGGAAGCCGCGCTACGAAGACCTCGAGACCATAATCAC
>JBLNDA010000031.1:0-3257 GCA_050261175.1 Clostridia bacterium | reverse complement strand
GGGCGACGTCTGCTCGAGGTACTTCGGCATGAACGGGGAAGTCATCGATCCCGACCTCGACGCGCGGACGATAGGGATCGGCCTCGACGATCTCCGGAACAAGGAACACTCCATCGGGGTCGCTGCCGGCGCCCACAAGGCGCGAGGGATTGTGGGTGCTGCCAGGGGCGGGTATGTGAACACGCTCATCATAGACGAACTCGCGGCCCTCGAGATGATGCGCCTCGTTTGAGAGCCTCTCGAGCTCTGCTTCCAAGAATCCTTGGTGCAGCTCTGGGCTGGGGACAATCCTACGACATCGCAGAGGTGACCCGCCGAGGGGCGCGGTTGGGTTCAGAACGGGTGCGGTTGGGTTCAGAGCCTCCGCGACCCGCCGGGAACACCTCCCAAAAAAGTCTTGGCGAAGTACGGTCTTGTTGAAGGATTTCGGGGCAGAGCGGCGAATACACGACATCGAGCACAGATGTGCGCATATGGGCACGCATGTGCGCGAGCGCGAGGCCGTGGGTGTCATGTAGTGGGTTGCGACTCACCGGGCACTCGTGAGCGCCGGGCCTGGGTCATCTTCGCCAGCGTCGCTCGGCGCGTCGAGCGCGGCCTGCGAGCCGGCGGTCAAGCGGGATCCCATCACGATCAAGATCAAGCGCGCTCCGGGCGCGCGGCACTGAAGGCAACGCCCGGAAGTGAGGGTATGCACGCTACTGCGGACCGAAAAGATGTCGAGCTCCTTGTGGAGATCGCGCGTATGTACTACGAATACGGCCTCGACCAGCAAGAGATCGCCGAGAGGGTGGGCTTGTCGCGCAGCCGCATCTCCAGGATGCTGACAAGGGCAAAAGAGGCGGGCATCGTACAGGTCACCATTGCTGACCCGTTCGAAGAGGAATCCTTGCTCGCCCAGGAGCTCCAGGCGAGGTACGGGTTGAAGAGGGTCGTTGTCTGCCCCGTTCCCCGGTCGAGCGAGGCGCCCCTGGCGTGGCACCTGGCGCAAGCTGCGGCGAGGCTGCTGAGAGAGCTGGTCAGGGACGGCTCCGTGATCGGCGTGTGTGGCGGGACGACGATGCTGGAAGTGGCGCGGGCGCTCCGGCCGCTGAAACGAAAGGACGTGAGCGTCGTCCAGCTCGAAGGCACGCTGTCCGGGGAAGGCGAGGCGCTCATCCACGGTAACGAGATAGCCCTTCTGTTCGCGAGAGCGTTCGCGGCCACGCCTTTCTTCCTGAGCGTGCCGGCGATTGTCGCCCACGAACAGGTGAGAGAGGCGCTCCTGAGCGACCGCAATGTCGCCAGGGTCCTCGACATGGGCAAGTCGGCCTCCGTCGCGGTCTTCTCCATCGGGCGCCCCGACAGATCCTCCCTGCTCGTTCAGGCAGGCTATTTCTCGCCCGAGGAGATGGATTCGCTCGTGGCCGCGGGGGCCGTCGGGGACCTCTGCTCCCGGTTCTTCGCAGAGGATGGGTCCGTTTGCGACGACTTGCTGAACAGGAGAACGATCGGATTGGAACTCCAGGACTTCACGCAGAAGGATTTCGCAGTGGCAGTGGCGGGCGGCCCACAGAAGGTCGCAGGAGTAAGAGGGGCCCTGCGCGGCCGGTTCGCCAACGTGCTCGTCACTGACGAGGCAACGGCAAAGCAGTTGCTGGACGTATAGTGTCGCGAGGCAGAGACTCACTTGCTTGAAGGGCGAGGTGAGACGGGAATGGCGCTTGACACGGACCTTGAGTCGATTCAAAAGGCGAGAGACGCGGTGCGTCGCGCTGCCGAGGCCCGCGTGAAGCTGGCGTCTTTCTCTCAGGAGCAGGTCGATCGCATCGTCGCGAAGATGGCGGATGCGGGGCGCGCACACGCGCGCGCCCTCGCCAAAATGGCGGTCGAAGAGACGGGTTTTGGGGTATATGAAGACAAGATCACGAAGAACCTTTTCGCATCCGAACGCGTGTACGAGGCCATTCGCGATCTCAGGACGGTAGGCGTCATCCGGTGCGACCGGTCGCGCAGGGTCGCCGAGATAGCCGAGCCGGTGGGCGTGGTCGTCGCCCTCGTTCCGTCTACGAACCCGACGTCCACGGTCATATACAAGAGCATGATAAGCCTCAAAGCCCGGAATCCCATCGTGTTCAGCCCGCATCCTTCTGCATGCAGGTGTAGTTGCCAGGCGGCGCAGGTGATGGCCGACGCGGCCGCCGCCGCTGGAGCGCCCAGGGGGGCGATCCAGTGTCTCGTTCATCCGACCAAGCAAGCCACCGACGAACTCATGCGCCATCCTGACACAGCCCTCATACTCGCCACCGGCGGATCGGCCATGGTGAGGGCGGCGTACAGCGCGGGTAAGCCCGCCTACGGGGTGGGCCCGGGCAACGTGCCGGCGTTCATCGAGCGCACGGCCGACATAAAGAGGGCCGTATCAGACATCTTCTCGAGCAAGACCTTTGACAACGGCACGATTTGCGCGTCCGAGCAGGCGATAGTGACAGAGTCGGTCATCGAGGACAAGGTCGTGGAGGAGGTCAAAGCCCAAGGGGGACACTTCTTGACCGACGCGGAGGCGGCGGCGCTTTCGAAGACCGTGGTGACGCCCGGAGGCAACATCAACCCGTCCATCGTGGGAAGAAGCGCGGTGACCATAGCCAAAATGGCCGGGCTCTCTGTGCCGGACGGGACGCGCGTTCTTGTGGCCCGCCTTTCGGGAGTCGGGCCCCAGCACCCGCTTTCCAAGGAAAAGCTCAGTCCCATACTGGCTTTCTACGTCGAGCCCGACTGGCAGGCGGCCTGCGAACGGTGCATCGAGATCTTGGAGTTCGGCGGCATCGGCCACACCTTGGTCATTCACTCGCGAAATCCCGTTGTCATCAGGGAGTTTGCCATGAAGAAGCCGGTCTTCAGGATACTGGTCAACACCCCCTCCTCGCAAGGGGCCATCGGCGCGACGACCGGCCTGGATCCGGCGTTGACGCTCGGTTGCGGAACATGGGGCGGCAGCATCACCGCAGATAATGTCGGACCGTTGCACCTCGTCAACGTGAAACGTGTGGCGTACGGTCTGGATTTCGACGGTGCCGAACGGCTGTATGAGGAGATGTTGGAAGGAGCCGCAGGGGCGGACGTGACCTGCAGGCTTCCCGGCGCATCCGTTCGCCCCGCGGATGCGTTGCGTTGGGCGGGCGCGGGAGGGCCCAAGTCGGACGGACCCGGGGCCCCACCCGGTTCCGGCCAGCGCAGGTCGGTCCCTGCCATCATCGGTCCCGCGGCCGCCGTTGACA
>JBLNDA010000030.1:0-7849 GCA_050261175.1 Clostridia bacterium | reverse complement strand
GCCGTTCGGGACGAAGGCGGCCGCGTGTTGCTCAGGTCGGAAAACGCGGAAGACGGGATCTTCAAGCACTTGGAGGTCATCTCGGCCCCCGGGGAAGCGGTGGACTCGGTGACCCTGAGGTTCACATCGGAGAGCGGCAAGTACTTTGGGTTCGGCGAGAGGTACAACCGGCTGGATCAGCGGGGCTTACACCCAGACGTCTGCGTGTACAATCCGTATCTTTACCAGGACGGCAAGACCTACATGCCGGTCCCGTTCTTCTTCACTGAGACGGGCTTCGGCATGTTCGTCAACACGCCGAACTACGTGAAGTTCGATTGCGGGAGCACCCGAGGCGCCCGCGGGCGACGCATCGGGATAGACGCCAAGCTGGGCGCGAGAGACCAGGCCCTTGAAGTCTACGTGTTCTTCGGGAAGCCCGTGGAGGTGATACGCGATTACCTTTCAGTCACCGGTCGACCGGCGCTCCCGCCCAAATGGGCCTTTGGCCCCTGGATGTCCAGCAACAGCTGGAACACTCAGCGGGAAGCGGTGGAACAGGTCGACAACATGAGAAAGCACGGCATTCCCGCCACGGTGTTCGTGATAGAGGCGTGGAGCGACGAGGCGACTTTCTACATCTTCAACGACGCCCGGTACGAGCTGAAAGACGGGGAGCACCACTTTGCGTACGGCGACTTCAGCTTCACCCCCCACGGGAAATGGCCCGATCCCAAGGCCATGGTGGATTACGTCCATAGCGCTGGCCTGAGGCTAGTCCTGTGGCAGATACCGGTCATCAAGCACTTCGACGTCCCTGAAAACCCGCAGCACGCTCTTGACGAGGCCTACGTGATACGAGAGAGGCTCTGCGCGATGAATCCGGACGGTACGCCCTACCGGATCACCGACGGCTGGTTCGCAGGCAGCTTGCTCTTGGATTTCACCAACCCAAAGGCGAGGGAATGGTGGTTCAACAGGCGCAGGTATTTGCTATCAGACCTTGGAGTAGACGGCTTCAAGACCGACGGTGGAGAGTTCATCTTCGACGATGATATCGTCTTCTTCGATGGTTCTCAAGGCCGGGACATGCGGAACCGGTATCCCAACGTCTATGTCGCGGCATACAACGAGTTCATCGGCAAGGGCAGGATCACTTTCAGCCGGGCAGGGTTCGCGGGAGCTCAGAGGTACCCGCTTCATTGGGCCGGCGACCAGCCCTCCTCGTTCGCTCATTTCAGGAGCGTCCTTGTAGCGGGGCTGTCTGCCAACATCTCCGGGATACCCTTCTGGGGCTACGACATCGGTGGCTTCTCGGGCGAGATACCGACGCCGGAGCTATTCATCCGGTCGGCGGAGATGGCGGCGTTCACCCCGGTCATGCAGTTCCACTCCGAGTCCCGGGGCGAGTTCAACCGAGACCGCAGTCCGTGGAACCTGGCCGACAGGACCGGGGACCTGCGCATCCTCGACATCTATCGTTACTATGCCCATCTCCGCATGAACCTCCTTCCGTACATCTACCGGGAGGCCATGCACGCCAGCAGAAACGGGGAGCCGATGATGCGCCCCCTCTTCATCGACTACCCGGACGACCCCATTGCCTACGAGGTCGAGGACGAGTACCTCTTCGGCAGGGACTTGCTTGTCGCTCCCATAACTCAGGAGAACTGCTTTGCCAGGGACGTGTACCTTCCCGAAGGCGAGTGGGTTGACTTCTGGACCGGCGCGGTCTACCAGGGAAGGGCCATCCTGTCATACGCGGCCGACCTTGACAGGATCCCCGTGTTCATCCGTGGCGGCTCGGTGATCCCGTTGGATCTTGGCGATAGGTTCGAGCTTGGCCATTCGCATGGTAACACGGTCGACGGATACCGAAACCTCTGCTTCCTCGTGACAGGCCTTCCCAGCCGCGGCCATGGGTCGAGCGCCGGCCATGAGCCTAACTGCAGCCATGAGCTCAGCCACGCCTGTGGGCCTAGCCACGGCGACGCGTCAAGCTCGGGCCATGAACCAACCTGGCGCTACGAGTTCGAGGATGACCTCGGCAACAGAGTCCTCCTCACGGTCGAGGGCGGCAAGATCAATGCCTCGGCGTCTGGCCCCGTCAGCGAGATCCACGTGATCGTGCCGCGCGCCGGCTTGATGGACGGCTCGGCGAGACCCGTCAGAATCAACGGCATCAACGGGCGCGAGATGTGCCTGCATTCGGTGCCGAGCGCCAGAACGAAACCCAGAACGAAACACTGACAGAGGAGAGTCTACATGGGTGATCTTTTCAAGACAAGCGTAGAGCTGATTCTCGAGAACCAGTCCCCGGAAGGAGCCTACATCGCGTCGCCTTCATTCCCGACATACCATTACTGCTGGCTGAGGGACGGTAGTTTCATAGCGTACGCGATGGACCTCGCGGGCGAGCACCGGTCCGCAAGACGGTTCTTCCGTTGGGTTGACCGGGTGATAAGGAGGCATAGCCAGAAGATCGAGATGGTCATTCGCAAGGTACAGGCCGGCCAGGGGCTTGACCAGAAAGACTTTCTGCACACCCGATATACCCTCGATGGGAACGAGGAAAACGAGAGCGATTGGGAGAATTTCCAACTCGATGGCTATGGAACATGGCTCTGGGCGCTTGCGACGCACATCGAGATGACCGGCCGGGCTGAAGTCCTCGCGGAATTCGGCGAGAGCATCCGCCAGACGGTGCGGTACATCGAAAACCTTTGGTACTATCCGAACTACGACGTCTGGGAGGAGAACGGGGACAAGGTCCACACGTCCACCCTGGCCTGCCTCTACGGTGGGCTCAGCTCCATCGCCGAGCACCTGGGGGACGGCTCGGTTGCGGCGCTGGCGAGGAGGATCCGGTCCTACATCCTGACTAGCTGCGTTGCGGACGGAACATTCGTCAAGCATGTCGGGAGTAGAGACGTCGATAGCAGCCTCCTTTGGCTCGCGGTTCCTTTCCGCGTGGTAGACGCGAAGGACGAGACGATGCTCAAGACAGTGAAGCGAATCGAGAGTGAGCTCGCGCACGACGGAGGGCTCCATCGGTACGCGAGAGACACGTACTATGGCGGCGGAGAATGGATTCTACTTACATGCTGGCTCGGGTGGTATTATGCCCAAGTGGGCGACGTCGCGGGAGCCCGGCGGCTGAAGAGATGGGTCGAGCAGACCGCGGACGCAGCAGGGCACCTGCCGGAGCAGGTGTGCGCGCACGTAAACGACCCATCGTTCTATCCCCGCTGGGTAGAGAAGTGGGGTGAGGTCGCAAAGCCCCTCCTGTGGTCCCATGCCATGTACATAGTGCTCGAAAACGCCCTAAGGGCTGGTGCTGGAGACCGGTGACATGACAGGGGCGGTACATCGGGGCAAGCGCGAGGCCTCTCTCGACGAGACCCTCGGTGGCGACGAGACCTCTGCCTCGATGAGACCCTCGTCGGCGCAGAAGAGATGAAAGAGGCGGTGCATCGGAGTTGAGGATTCGCAAAGGCAGCCGCAAACTGATCAAGGATCTCAACATCTCGCTGGTGATCGACGCCGTGCGCCAGCACGGCCCGATCTCCAGGGCGGACCTGGCCAGGGTCACCAACCTCGGGCGTTCCACTATCACCGGAATAGCCTCGGTACTCCTGGAAGAGGGGTTTCTCGTGGAGCTCGGAAGCGGCGAGTCCAGGGTCGGGCGACGGCCCATCCTGCTCAAATTCAACGAGAAGGCCCGGCCCGTCATCGCCATCAAGCTCGCGCCGGGCAGGATCGTGGGAGCAGTCACCGACATGGACGCGCATCTCTTGTGCCAGCAAGAGAGGCTGTTAGCCGACTCCGAGACCGCGGACGAGATCGTTGAGGCTCTGATCCAGATGACACACGCGCTCCTGACTGAGGCCAAGGTCGATATAGACGATGTCCTGGGCATGGGTATGGTCCTTCCCGGCATCGTGGACCCAAAGACCGGTGTGTCGGTGTGGCCGTCCTTCTTCAACTGGATAAACGTTCCGATGAAACAGATACTCGAGGACCGCCTGGGTGTTCAGGTCTTCATCGATAACGACGCAAACGCAGCGGCCCTGGCTGAGAAATGGTACGGCGCGGGGCGGGACTACGCGGACCTCGTGTGCGTAACCGTGGGGGCCGGCGTCGGCGCGGGCCTCATAGTCGGCGGGAGGCTGTACCGTGGCGGCGCGAGCGGAGCGGGGGAGATCGGCCACATGACCATCGACGAAGAGGGGCCGCAGTGCATATGCGGAAACCGCGGCTGTCTCGAGGCGATGGTGTCGGACAAGGCTTTGGTGCGACAGGCGGTCGAGAGGCTGGCGGAGAACCCCGGGTCCATGGTTCTGCAATTGGCCGAGGGGGACAAGTCCAAGATCACCCGCGAGATCATCGTCGAGGCGGCGAAAGCAGGGGACGAGATGGCACAGGCGCTGATCCGGCAAGCAGGCACGCACATCGGTACTGGCCTTGCCAACCTCGTGAACATTCTGAATCCCGAGGCCATCATCGTGGGCGGCGAGGCAGCGGCCCAGGCTGGGGATCTGCTCCTCGAGCCGATAAGGCGGACGGTGAAGGAACGGGCGTTTGCCGTCCTGTCCGAGAAGACGGAGATCCTTCCGGCGAAGCTGCCCGACGGGTGGCTAGTGGGGGCCGCCATACTCGTGCTGCAGGAGTTCTTCGGGCTTCCCATCTACAGGCAGGAAGACGGGCGCAAGTCGATAAACCTCGCCAGCCTTGTGTGAAGGTTGCGCTTCATGGCTTCATCGTACAGAGACCGGTGCTCGGCAGTCAATCCAGTGGCTCATCCTCCTCGCCCTCCTGGTCCTGGCTTGCCCTCGTGTAGCCGAAGCTGCCGAGCAACTCCTCTGCCTTGCCCTGGCTGATCAGGCCTCGTTCAAGACAGGTCCTGACTTTCTCGGGGATATCCGATATCACCTCGTAGGTGCGATCGCGCTCATAGAGACGAGTGTCATAGCCTCGCGCTCTGGCCTCGCGGATGACGGCGGGAGCATACCTCTCCATCTCTGCGCGGTTGCGAAAGTATCCGCACTCTCTGAGGCGCCAAAGCATTGCCCTGTGGCTGACCTGGAAATACTGCTCAAGCTGCAGTATTGTTGCCCAGTCCGGAGTCGGCCGATGCGCAAGTTTGGCGAGGATGTACTGGAGGCCGGCCTCCGGTACAAGCAGGTATGCAGCGAACTTGTCTGCGTTCAGCTCATCGGGCTGCTTGCCTGGAAACTCCGACGCCGTGCATGCTCTGCCACTCATGCCCGCATTGTAGCGAACATGGTATAGCTCGTGGGCGGCAGTGAAATGCTGATGGCCGCGCGTACGATTGGTGTTCAGCACGACGATGACTGTGTCTTCTTTGCGCACGAAAAGGCCAGAGATACTTGAACTGTCACCGAAAGGGGTTCGGACCACCGTTATCCCCTCGAGCAACCAGAGAGCTTGCTCTATATGCACAGGCTGTGAGTCACCTAGACCCCACTCTCGTCTGACCTGTGCGGCGAGCGCCAGCGGGTCGGTTGGTGTGGTCAAGATCTTCCCTCCATGAGCAATCGATCTAACATGTGCGCGTCCATGACGAGCTTCTTGGCCCAGGCAATGATCTCCAGGTCGTCCTCTGACACCGTCTCGGCCCTGAAAGCCACAGCAATGTTTGTATCGAGACCAGGCCCGGAGGTGCTCAAGAAGTGGTCGATTCCGTATCCATAGAGATCAGCGAGCCTCGCAAGCTTAGCCAGGCTAATCTCCCGACGACCGTTCTCGTAGTAGCTCAGCTCTTCCCGGCTGACGCCGATAGCCGATGCCGCCTGTTCTTGAGTCAGGCCCATCTGTGCCCTTGCTCTAGCAAGCTTCCTGCCAAGAGACGACAGCAGGTCCGTCACAGGTCATCCCCCCGAAGTCAAATATGCACTCTCGTACGCGCGCAAGCGTGTTCGTAACTGCAACGTTACGATAACCCCCACCACCTGGCACCATAGTAACACCGCGACCTCAGTCAGTGAAGAGGGAGTGTGTCGAGTTTACGTCACTTGTTTGAGAAGGCCGAGACGCAGGAAAGCGTCGGCCTGCGTCGAAGAAACAATATTAGCCTTCACATCGTTGACTTTCGAATCGAACTTGGTCTCAATAGTCCGCGCCTTATTCCGAAGCCCACAGTCTGCACTCTGTTCGGCTGCTGCACACGCCGCACCTTTTCGAGCAAGAACTGCCACGAAGTACGAGTCGCCGTTCGTCCTTCTGGGTCGGGAAGGGAGGTGTGATGCCGTTGCGCATCGTCCAGCGTCAAGCTCAGGGAAAGGGCGGGCGTCCGCCTCTTGGACGGGCCAGTGACCGTGCCGCGGCCGTCTCGCGAGCTGCCGGGCCGGCCGTCGTGCCAGCCGCGTTCCAAGCCGCCGGGATGGGCGTCGTGGGCGCCGGCACCGGGCCGTCCGTGGGCCCGCGCGGGAGGTTCCCGCTGCTTGAGAAGGCCCAGGCGGCGGGGGTGCTTGCCGCCGGCAACTGCCTTATCGTCGCGCCCACGGGGACGGGCAAGAGCTACATCGGCCGCACCATCCTGAAGGATGCAGCACTGCGAGGCGAGCCGGGCGTACACGCGTATCTCGTCCCATACAGGGCTCTGGCCGCAGAGATATACGAGTCGTTCGTGCGCGAGCTTGCCATGGACCGTGGCGGCGCAGAAGATCGCGGGAACTCGGCGGCTCGCGTCCCGCGCGTGAAGATCGCCACCGGCGACCACCGGGACCCGTTCTATCCGGCGGACACCGACATACTCGTCGCGACCTTCGAGCGCTTCTCGGCGCTCCTCGCCTCCCCGGACCTGCGCCTCGGGAGGATCGTCATCGACGAGGTCCACCTCCTCGCCGACGAAAGCCGCGGCCCGACCCTCGAAACCCTGCTCGTCAGGCTCAAGACGTGGAAGCGGCCGACATCTATCTGCGCCCTTTCGGCGGTGATCTCGAATCCGCAGGACCTCGCGGACTGGCTCGGAGTCCCGCTTGTCCTCGGGTCCCCCGCGGACCGCACGGTCCGGGTGGAGTTCCGCTGCGAGCTCGCCAAAGACCCCGCAAAGCGTGTCGAGTCCGAGCTGGAGGAGGTGCTCGCCCACGGGGAGCAGGCCATAATCTTCTGCCGCTCTAAGGCCGACTCGCAGAAAGTGGCGACCGACCTGAAGCCGCTCGTGTCCCGCTACCTGACCGACGACGACACCTCCGCCCTCCGCGAGGCCGCGACGCGCGCCGCCGCGGACGACGAGGAAGCGGAGGACCTGCTCGAGCTCCTTTCCGGCGGCGTGGCCTACCATCACGCGGGGCTGTCGCGCGACGCCCGCGCCTGCGTGGAGGAGGCGTTCCGTAACCGTCATCTCAAGGTCATCTCGTGCACGCCCACTCTTGCGGCCGGCGTCAACCTCCCCGCGCGCCTCGTAGTGGTAAAGGATATATACCGGATGGAGTTCATCCGCGGCCGTCCCCGCCGCGTCGTGCTCTCCACAGGGGAGCTTCTGAACATGCTCGGCCGTGCCGGGCGCCCAGGGCAGGTGGAGGCTGGCCGGGGGCTTGCCTTGGTGGAGCCGGGCCTCCTCGACGAGGACGAGCTCGAGGAGTTGCAGGTCGCCATCGGCGATGCGCGCGGCAACCCAGTCCGGAGCCGGCTGTCTGATGCCTTCGACTCGCTCATGCGCTTCGTGCTCACGGTGATATGCGACCGCGGCGAGGCCACCCTCCAGGACGCAGTGGACGCCGTGCGGGCGAGCTTCTGGTATCACCTGGAGCCGCAGCCCATAGAATTCGACAAGCCCCTGCAGGCGGACATCATGGAGGACATCCCGTCGTTCGCGCGGGTGGACTCGTCCATACGCCTCGAGCGC